>NZ_AQPH01000024.1 GCF_000442515.1 Magnetospirillum fulvum MGU-K5
GGGAATAGCCGAGGATCGAACTGCGTCACCGATGCGCCGTTCGATCAGTGAGTGGGGGTCCCGCACTGACCATGATCGGTCAGCACCTCGATCACGCGGCATTTGGCGATCGTCGCGTGCGAACACCCCGCGATCATCCGCTCAAGTTCGGTTTGGAGCGCTTTGAGGCGTTCGATACGCTCCACCACGTCCTGAAGCCGCTGCCGGGCGATCGAATCCGCCGGAGAGCAGGATTGCCCCGGATTGTCCTGAAGATCGAGCAAGGTGCGGATCGCACCGATATCGAACCCTAACTCGCGGGCGTGACGGATAAAGGTCAGTCGGCGCAGCCGGGATTCGTCATAGACCCGCCGGTTGCCCTCGGTGCGCGGCGGTTCGGGCAACAGCCCCATCTGTTCGTAATAGCGGATCGTCGGGACCTTGATCCCGCTGACGCGCGCCGCTTCGCCGATCGAAACTCCGGACATTTTCCCGCTTGCTCCTCTAGCGACTAGAGACTGTAGCCTTGTTGAGAATGACAAGCAAGGACACCACGATGACCTCGGTTCCGAAGACACGTTTCCGCCTTGAAGGGGTCGATTGCCCTTCATGTGCGGCCAAGATCGACACTGCCGCACGACGGATTCCGGGCGTAACCGAGGTGATGGTCTCGGTCACCACTCAGACCTTATCGGTAACCCATGCTCCCGATACCGACCTTGACGCGTTGATCAGACAAATCAACAGCCTGGGCTTCCGGGCGACGCGCCACACCCCTACCCCAATCCCGTTAAGCGCCATCTCCCGTCACCAGCCCGAACCGTGCTGCGGCGGACATCACCACGACCATAACCATGATCATGATCACGCCCATAACCATGACCATGGCGGCAGAGAGGACGCGGTGGTAACGACGGAGCACGATCACGGCCCCAGCGACGGTCCGTGGTGGCAGTCGCCCAAGGCCCGGTTGACCATCGCCAGCGGCGTAGCGCTGGTGACAGCCTATGGGGTTGGGTTGGTGCTGCCGCATTACGCGGTCTGGGCCTTTCTGCTCGCCATCGCGGTCGGGATCGTCCCGATCTCCTGGCGGGCGTTGGCGTCGGCCCGCGCCGGCAGCCCATTTTCGATCGAGATGCTGATGACGATTGCCGCCATCGGCGCGATCGTCATCGGGGCGACCGAGGAAGCCGCCGTGGTCTTGTTCCTGTTCCTGGTCGGCGAAGTGCTGGAAGGCGTCGCGGCTCAGCGCGCCCGAAGCGGCATCCAGGGTCTGGCCGCGCTGGTGCCCAAGACCGCCCGGCTGGAAACCAACGACGGACTCAAGGAAGTAGCGGCGGATAGCCTGACCGTCGGCGTGATTGTTGTTGTCCGCCCCGGCGACCGCATCCCCGCCGATGGCGAGATCGTCCAGGGCGACAGCGCGATCGATGAAGCCCCCGTCACCGGCGAAAGCGTGCCGAAGACCAAGCGGACCGGCGATACGGTTTTCGCTGGGACGGTCAATGGCGACGGCGTGTTGCGGGTCCGCGTCACTGCCGCCGCCGCCGACAACACCATTGCCCGCATCGTCCAGTTGGTCGAAGAGGCCCAGGAGAGCAAGGCCCCGACCGAGCGTTTCATCGACCGCTTTGCACGCTGGTACACGCCTGGGATCGTCGTCGTCGCCGCCCTGGTTGCCATACTTCCGCCGCTGGCCTGGGGTGCGGATTGGGCCGCCTGGACTTATAAAGCCCTGGCGATCCTGCTGATCGGCTGCCCCTGCGCCCTGGTCATCTCGACCCCCGCCGCGATTGCCGCCGGTTTGTCGGCAGGAGCGCGGCGCGGCCTGCTGATGAAAGGCGGAGCCGTGCTGGAGACGGTCGGCCGGATTACCGCCATCGCTTTCGACAAGACCGGAACGCTGACCACGGGCAAGCCGACCGTTACCGACGTGATCGGGTTCGGAACTGAGAGTCCGGCGACGGTGCTGACCCTGGCCGCTGCGCTGGAAACCGGATCGAGCCATCCGCTCGCCCGGGCCATCCTTGCCGAAGCGAACGCCCAGGCGCTGGGGAGCTTGGCCTGTGACAATCAGGCGGCGGTGCCGGGACAAGGCGTGACCGGAACAATCGGCGGCGATCAGATCTTTCTCGGCTCGGCCTCGTCCGCAGCAGACCGCGCCAGGATCGGCGAGGCCGAACAGGCTTTGATCGCGGCACGCAGCGCCGAGGGGAAATCGGTGGCAGTGCTGGTCCGCAACGAAGAAGCGATCGGACTGGTCGCGATGCGCGACGAACCCCGCGCCGATGCCAGACGCGGCCTTGATGCGCTCAAGGCGGCCGGGGTGGCGCCGGTGATGCTGACCGGCGACAATCGCGCCACCGCCGAGGCCGTGGCCGCGCTGCTGGGCATCACCCCACGCGCCGATCTCCTTCCCCGCGACAAGCAGGAGATTATCCGCGACATGCAGAGCCGGGGGGAAATCGTCGCCAAGGTCGGGGACGGTATCAACGACGCCCCTGCCCTCGCCGCCGCTGATATTGGAATCGCAATGGGTGGCGGCACCGATGTCGCGCTTGAAACCGCCGACGCCGCGATCTTGCACGGAAGGGTGATGGACATCGCCGACATGGTGTCCCTGTCGCGCCGGGTCATGGGCAACATCCGTCAGAACATCACCATCGCGCTTGGCCTCAAAGCCGGGTTCCTGGTGACGACGCTTCTGGGCATCACCGGATTGTGGCCCGCGATTCTGGCCGATACCGGTGCGACCGTGCTGGTCACGGCGAATGCGATGCGGCTGTTGCGGTGGCGGGGATCGGCGGTGTGACCGCACCGGGGGCACACCGCCCCTTAGGATAGGTCGATCGGCCGGAGCCCCATTGATCTGGGCGTCCCCACGCCATACCTTATGATATAGGAGTCATATCGACGACCGGCTGCGGGACTGGGGGGGAGGCATCATCAGGTGAGCGCCACGACAACACCGGCACAGCCGGTCTCTCCCCCTGGGTTACGCGGTCAGACGGGGCTTCGCCGTCTCGGCATGATGCGCCTGCTCGACACTTGCCCGTTGGGCATCGTGATCTGCGACCGCGACAACCGTATCCTCTACGCCAATCAGGCGATTGGAGTCCTGATGGGGATCGACCGGGTAACGCTGGCCGGTGGCTTGTTGCGCAACCTGTTCAAACGCACCGAGATGCATGACCGGCTGTTCAGCGCCGCCTTGCAGATGGAGCCGGTCCGCGATTGCGTCGCCGCGATCCGCAGCCTGCACCGCCCGGCCCTGTGGACCGAGATCACCATTGAATCGACGATTTTCAACGATGTCGATGCTCTCCTGGTGTGGGTGAAGGACATCACCGCGCAACGGGTGTCCGAAGAGGGCCTGGAGCGGGTGTTCAGCGCAGTGCCGCAACCCTTTTTCCTGATCAATACCGACAGCGGTGCGATCATCCGCGCCAGCCGCCGCGCCAACGAATTGTTCATGGTCGGCCGTTCAAAAGACGGCCAGCGAATGGACGACATTGTCGGGCGAAAGGACTGGACCGCCTTTTTGTCCGAACTGCGCGAAGGCGGCTATGTCGAGCATTTTGAGATCGATCTGCGCACGGCCTATGGCGAGGTCCTCCCCGCCGCTCTGTCCGGACAGGCGGTAAATTGGGAGGAAGAACGCTGCGTTCTGGTCGGGATCACCGACTTGAGCGAAACCCGCAAGGCCGACGAGATTTTGCACCGCTTTTTCGACGCCGCCCCCTTGGCGATGATCCTGGCCCGCCTGCCGGGCGGCGAGATGATCCGGGCCAACCGCCGGGCCTCGGAATTGTTTTATTCCGACAGCAAGGAATCCATGACCCTGGAGGGGTTTATGGGTCCGGCGGCCAGTTCCACTTTTCTCGACAATCTGGGCAGCGGCGGCTTCGTCGAGGGTTTCGTGACCTTGCTCGACACTGATTACGGCGAACGCTTCTGGGCGCTGGTGTCGGGTCAGATGGTCGAGATCGACGGCCAGCGTTGCGTCCTGGTCGGAGTGATCGACATCACCGACCGCAAGCGGACCGAAGCAGAGCTTCTCGACGCCAAGGAGATTGCCGAAAAAGCCACCCAGGCGAAGTCGATGTTCCTGGCCGTGATGAGCCACGAAATCCGCACCCCGATGAACGGCATTCAAGGGATGCTGGAGATGCTGTCGTTGACCTCGCTCGACGAGGATCAGACCGACATGGTTCAGATCGTACGCAAATCATCGACCACCTTGTTGACCATTATCAACGACATCCTGGATTTCTCGAAGATCGAGTCCGGCAAGATGGAGCTGGAGCGGGTCGAGGTGAACCTCCGCGATCTGGTCGAAAGCGCAGTCGAGATCGTCGCACCGCAGACACGGGAAAAAGGCATCGAACTCGCTTGGTGCGCCGCTCCCGACCTGCCTGTCTACTGGACCGGCGATCCGGTGCGGCTGCGGCAGATTCTGCTCAACCTGCTGGGCAATGCGATCAAATTCACCAAGCGGGGCGCGGTGGTTGTCCGCGTTGCTGTCCCCACCGGCCCGGACAGCGCCTTCGCCCGCTTCGAGATCGTCGATACCGGGATCGGCCTCAGCGACGAACAGGTTGCGCGCCTGTTCCAACCCTTTACCCAGGCCGACGCCTCGACCACCCGCCAGTTCGGCGGCACCGGCCTTGGCCTGTCGATCTGCCATCGGTTGGTGTCGCTGATGGGGGGCGCGATCGGCGTGACCAGCGTTCCCGGAGTGGGGTCGACGTTCTGGTTCACGCTGCCGCTGGAGCAAGGAACGATCCCCGACGCCCCCCGCCAGAGTCTGGACGGTCAGCGCATCCTGGTGCTCGACGATTTGCCCGAAAGCCGCGACCATATGGCGGGGATTCTGATCCATCATGGTGCCGAAGTGATCGCCTGTGCCGATACCGATTCCGCCCTCGCTGCCCTCGCCACTCCGGTCTCGCTGGCGATCCTCGACGAGCCGTTGCGGACGCCCACGCTGGTCGAGCGCCTGGGCCAAAGCCCGGTCCTGCGCGCCCTGTCGAGCGAACCGCCGCCCGGAACCGAGGGGGGCGTGCTGATCAAACCCGCGCGCGAAGCGATCGTGCTGCGGCAGGTCCATCAGGCGCTCAATCTGGAAAGTCCCGGCGAAAAGGCCGCTGCCCCGCTCTCGCCGCAACCGCTGGCACCGCCGAGCCGCGACGAGGCCCACGCCTCGGGCCGTCTGATCCTGGTGGCCGAGGACAACCCGACCAACCGTCTGGTGATCGCCCGCCAGCTCACCCGGCTCGGGTATGCCTTCGATATGGCCGAGGACGGCGAAGCGGCCTGGGACGCGCTGGCTTCGACCAGTTTCGATCTGCTGCTGACCGATTGCGCGATGCCGCGCCTGGATGGCTATGATCTGGCGCGGCGGATTCGGGCCAGCGAAACCGACCGGCACCTGCCGATCATCGCCCTGACCGCCAACGCGATGGAAGAGGATGCGCAACGCTGCCTGTCCGCCGGAATGGATGCTTATCTGTCCAAGCCGGTCGCCCTTGATCGCCTGGCCGAACTGATCGAAACCTATCTGCCGAAAAAGGCACGCCCCCCCGCCCCCACCGCCCGAGGCCGCCCCGCTGCCGCCGCCCTCGCCCGCTCCGATCGATCTTGCCGCTTTGACCGAGATTCTAGGCGAAGCCGATCCCGACCTGTTCGCGGAAATCCTGACCTTCTTTGTCGAAGCCTTCGGTGAATTGAGCGACCGGCTGAACGCCGCCATCACCACCCGCGACCGTGCCGCTCTGCGCGCGACCGCCCACGCCGCCAAGGGGGCCGCCCGCAACGCGGCCAGCCCCAAGCTGGCCGAGTGCCTCGCCACGTTGGAAGCCACGGCGGAAAAGGAAAAATGGCCGACCCTGGCGAAAAAGGTCAAGGCCGTCGAGGCGGCCTTTGCCGAGGTGCGGGCCTTCGTCGCCGCCGGGCAGTTCGTCGCCGATTCCACGGGGGACCCATGATCTCTGATCGCGGATTTCGGCATGACCAAGCCAGATCGAAATCAGCCCTTGTCCCGGTCACCCGACAGCAGGGAGATTCGATACAAATCGAGCAGGGATTTCGACGCGGTCTTGCTCATGATCGCGGCGCGATGATTTTCAACCGTGCGGCGGCTGATCCCCATCTCATGGGCGATGATCTTGTTGGATAGGCCGGTCAGCATCAGCCCCAGCACCTGTCGTTCCCGGGGGGTCAAAGCGGCGAAGCAGCGGGCGGCTTCGGCACGGCGGGCGCTTTCGGCGGCGACATCGCGCCCCAGTTCCAGGGCACGCCCGACGGCGGCCAGCATTTCCTCAGGATCGATCGGTTTGGTGATGAAGTCCTCGGCCCCCGCTTTCATCGCCGCCACCGCCATCGGCACATCGCCATGTCCGGTCATCACGATGGCGGGGATCGGGTTGCCCTGGTCGCGAAGATGGCGGAGCATCTCCAATCCGCCCATCCCCGGCATCACCGCATCGACGACCAGGCATCCCGCCCCCCGGGGCTGATCGCTCCGCAGAAAGGTCTCGGCATTGGGATAGAGCAGGACGTCGCGATCGTCCTCGGACAACAAAGCGGCGATCGCCTTGCACACAAACGGATCGTCATCGATGACATGCACGGTCGACGTCACCGCCCGTCCCTCCGCCGGAGGGAAACGGCACACCGAACGCGCCAGCAACGTTCCCGCCGCACGCAGGATTTCGCTGGTCGTCGCGGGCTTGAACAGGTGGATGCAATCCGGTTCGGCGACGATCTGGCGCAAGCTGTCGGTTGAAATGTCGCCCGTCAACAAGATCGCGGGCAACGTCGCCGCGACCGATCGCAATTGCGCCAGCACGTCGAGTCCGGTCAACCCGCCCGGCAGGGTGTAATCGGTCACCACCAGATCAAGCGGGGTGCGGGCCAGGGCCAGGGCTTGGTCCGCGTTCCAGACCCGGATCACCGCGCAACCCTCGGCCGCGAACAGATGCTCCAGCATCGACCCGACCGACGAATCGTCTTCGACCAGCAGAACGCTGCGGTGATGGAACTGAACGGCGGGGAGATCATCGGCAACCGGATCGGATGCGGAAACCTCCGTCTCGACCTCGCCCCGGGGCAGCTCGATCCAGAACACCGACCCCTTGCCAGGGCGCGAGCGGACCCCGATCGGATGCCCCAGCAAAGCCGCCTGCCGTTTGACGATCGCCAGCCCCAGACCAAGCCCCTGGCTCCGCTTGCGCCGAGGATTATCGACCTGATGGAATTCCTCGAAGATCGAATCGAGCTGGTCCTCGGGGATACCGATTCCGTTATCCCACACCTCGATCCGCACCCGGTCGCCCCGACGGCGGCAGCCGAGCAAAACCCGGCCGTCATGGGTGTATTTAAATGCGTTTGACAGCAGATTGCGTAGAATCTGTTCCAGCAGCTTGGGATCGCTTCGCACGATCAGCCCGCTTTCGACCAGATGCAGGACGTTATTGGCGGCCCCGGCCTGAAACGCGAAATCCTGTGCCAGCCGTCCAAGCAGCGAAGCAACCGACAGGCCGACCGGATGGTACGAGATGATCCCGGCATCGAGCAGATTGATGTCAAGCAAGGTGTTGAGCATCGTCGACATCCCCCCCAGCGCCTTATCCTGCTCGGCTAGCAGAGCGCGGATCTGGGGATCGTCGGTCTTGCGCGCCATCACCCAACTGATCAGATACAACGTCTGCAACGGCTGACGCAGATCATGACTGGCGGCGGCAAGAAATCGTGATTTGGCGGCGGTTGCCCGCTCGGCATCCTCGACGGCGCGGCGCAGCGCATCATGGGCGCGTTTGCGTTCGGTGATGTCGAGGAGAGCGATGATGCTGCCCCCTCCGCCCGACGTGATCCGGCCTTCGAGTTGGACGACGCAATCGTCGGGACGAGCGCCCCCACGCCGCAACGCCACTTCGCAGCATCCGACGCCTTCATCCGCGAAGAGATTGCCCAGGAAGCCACGGAACGCCGCCATCGAATCGTCGGCGATAAAGGCCGCCAGCCGCAAGGCACCGGTCGGACCGGGAACCAGCCCCAGCAAAGCGGCGGCAGCATGATTGACCCGGCTGATCTGTCCGTCACGATCCAACGTCAGATAGGGAACGGGGGAAAGCTCGTAAAGCTCGGTAAACTGGGCCAAACTGGCTTCGGCAAAGCAGGATGCCTCGCGCAGCGCCTCGTTCTGAAGTTCCAGTTCGATGCGATGAACGCGAAGCTCATGGACCAGCCGCGCAGGACTGTCCGCGATTGATCCGGTCTCGCCCCCCCCTGCACCGAGTTTCTGCTCGGCCTGTTGACGAAGAGACAGAGCGTCTTGCGACGGTTTCGACTCAGCATTCATGGCCGCCCATCCAGTCGGGTTGTACGGCCCATGCCCCCCAGGCACCGCGCAAATTTACACCCGTTCGATAGACGGCGGGGAGGGTCGGAAATTACTCAGGCCTCTCCCCTCTGAGCTCTTTCACCTCGTCTTCCAACCGCTTGATCTCGGAGATATCGACGAAGGTAATCACCACACCGTCGATCACATTGTCATGGGTCCGATACGGCATGATCCGTACTTTGACCCAGCCTCCCCCCTGGGTCGGAACCCGCGTCTCGATGAAGATCAGGGTGCGCAGAACCTCGCGCGCGTCATTGGGCAAGGCCGGGTAGAATAGATCGGTCGCGATGTCGGACAAAGGCCGCCCGACATCGCCGGGGATCAGTTTGAACAATTGGGTGGCGTGCGGGGTGAAGCGGCGAACCTGCATATCGTTGTCGAGGAACACCGTCGCGATCTCGGTGCTGTTCAACAGGTTGTTCATATCGTTGTTAACGGACAGCAGATCACCGACCTTTGAATGCAGTTCGGCATTGATGCTGTGAAGTTCCTCGTTCATCGACTGCATTTCCTCCTTCGAGGTGGTCAATTCCTCGTTGGCGGATTGCAGTTCCTCGTTGGTGGCCTGCTGCTCCTCATTGGCCGACTTCAACTCCTCCAGCGAGGCCTGCATCTCGGCCCGGGTCTCGTCCAGATCGGCACGTGTGCGGACCAGTTCGGCGACCAGGGCATCTTTGGCCTGCGCCCGCGCCGCCTTGCGCGATGTCTTGGGCGGCATTCCCACATGATCGACATCGGTAAAAACGATCAACGCCATATCAAAGGTCGCTTCGTGGCGATCAACCCGCTGGATCGTGACGGTAATCGTCTGGGTGCTGTTTTCCGATTTGATGCTGAGGCCACTGAGGATAACCGGACCATCCTGGCGCAGGGCGCGCTTGAGTGCGGTGATCAGAGGTTGGTGCAGTCCATCGCGGGCCATCGCATGAATATTGAGATTGGCCTTGCCGACCGCCGGTTCGAGATATTTCCCGGTGCGTCCGCTGATATAGAGAATGTCGCCGTCGCCATCGACCAGCACCGCCGCAGGACAATAGCGGGCCAGCAACAGCCGCTCCATCAGGGCCTGCAACGGTTCCGGTCCGTGTTTCGCCCCCGGTTCCTCGGCCTGATGCGACCGGATGGGAAAAGCGCGGGCCGGAAAGCCGATTTCGCCCCGCAAGACCGGATGATCGACCCGCCGGAACAAGCGGGACTTCGGGTCGACCGGCGTAAACAAACTGGTAAAGCCGCCAATCGCCTCGGCACTGCCCAGAATCAGCGCGCCATCGGGATTGAGAGAGAAATGAAACAGCGGCAACAACGTCTTCTGAAGCTCATTGCTGAAATAAATCAGCAGATTACGGCAGCTCAGAATATCGATCTTGGTAAAAGGCGGATCGGAAATGATGTTCTGTTCGGCGAACGTCACCATTTCGCGGATTTCGCTGGTGATGCGAAATCCGTTTTCCTCGGCAACGAAATAGCGCGCCAACCGCTCGGGTGAGACATCGGCGGCGATACTGTCGGGGAACATCCCCTGACGGGCGCGGACAATCGCCTCGGAATCGATATCGGTTGCATAGATCTGCAAGGCGACCCGCACCTTTGGCATGACGGTTTCCAGCACCTCGCGAAAAGCAATCGCCAGGGAATAGGCCTCTTCCCCGGTCGAACAGGCGGGAACCCACGCCCGGACCGGACGCTCCGACGACCACCCCGTCAGCATTGGCGTCAGGATCGTGAGCTTCAGCGATTCCCACACCGCCGGATCACGAAAAAAGCTGGTGACGCCGATCAGCAATTCCTTGAACAGCAGATCGATCTCGCCGGGATTGTCATGGAGATAGCTGACATATTCTGCCAGCGAGTTCAGGCGATGCAGAGCAACCCGCCGTTCGATCCGCCTAAACAGGGTCGTCGATTTGTATAAGGTGAAATCGTTATGAGACCGTTGGCTTAACAAGGTGATGATCGCGGTCAGGTTCTCACGGGTTTCCAGCGCCTTTATTACCTTGTCCGCATCGACCAACGGCACATGGTTGTGACAGGCGACGATTTCCTCGACCATCTCATCGGCAGGAACGACGATATCGACGAGTCCAGCGGCAATCGCCGATTGCGGCATACTGTCGAAAGCGGCTTCCGTCGGCTTTTGCGCCAGGGTAAGGCCGCCAACCTCCTTGATCGCGCGCAGCCCCTGGGTGCCATCCGACCCCATCCCCGACAACACGATGCCCACCGCGTTCTCGCGCCGGTCTTGCGCCAGGGCACGGAAGAAATGATCAATCGGCAGACGCGGCGCATGCGGCGTCGCCAGCGGAAGCAGACGGAGCAAGCCCTTCTCGATCGACAGGTCGCGGTTGGGAGGGATCACCTGGACCACGTTCGGCCTCACCGCCAAGCCGTCAGTGATCTCGCACACATTCAGCGGCGTTACCCGTTGCAGCAGCGAGACGATGGCGCTGGACTGATCGGGATCGAGATGCTGAACGACGACAAAGGACATCCCGCTTTGGACCGGGACCGAACCAAGAAGCCGCTCCAGCGCCTCCAGTCCCCCGGCGGACGCGCCGATGCCGACGACGGCAAAGGCAGCGGGCGTCCCCGCTGCCGCGTCTGTCGACTGGGAAACGGGATCGGTCATGTCGGCTCCTCCGAGGACTCGACGCGGCTCGTACAGGGAATCGCCGCCCAAAGCGGCAACGCTGCGCGACCGAGACGGCCGTCAATTAAACAGATACGCCAGATCACGTTAGTCTAAGCAAAACAGAAAAGCGACCCGGCCTGTACCAATAATTTCATTCTACCCCGAGAGGGCGGTGCCGATTATTTTTCAACTTAAATCCGTCACCCTTTCAGCATCAAAAAACAAAAATATGACCAAAGGTGACGAAAACACCTTCTGGGCATGTGACACCAGAGCGGAGAGAGGGATTCCTTATCCCTTCTTTGTTCCACTCTTGTGGACCAATCGTTCGATCGTCGCCAGCAAATCGGCATTATCGAACGGCTTGGACAGAACGGCATCGGCTTTTGTCTTTGCCAGCATCAGCGCCTTGTCCGACGGCATCTGGCTGCCGCCTCCGGAAATCGCCACGATGGGGGGACGGTTGGCCTGGGCTTCCAGGAACATAATCACCTCGATCCCGTCGATGGTCGGCATCAGAATATCGGTAATCACCAGATCGAACCGCCGACCGCTGCGCAGAATCTCCAACCCGGTCGAACCGTCATCGGCTTCGGTCACGGTATGACCGCCATGTTTCAGCACGGCGGTCAGAGCCAGCCGCACGCCCTTCATATCTTCGATCAACAAGATATTTGCCACGTCAGATCTCCCCATCGCTGACAAAGTCGTGGAGCTTTGGAATGTAGAGGGTAAAGGTGGCACCCTGACCGACGGCGCTGGTGACCTCGACCGCGCCCGCCCAACTCTGGACGATGCCATGCACCACCGACAGACCGAGCCCGGTGCCCTCGCCGACCGGCTTGGTCGTGAAGAACGGCTCGAAGATTCGCGACCGGATCGCCTCGGGCATCCCCGGGCCGGTATCGGCGATCGCCAGAACGAAAAAGCGGCCGGGCTCGACCCCCAGCGCGTGAGAGACCTCGACCGACAGGTCGCTTTCGCTGAGCGAGACCGTCAATCGCCCCTGCCCGCCCATCGCATAAACCGCATTCACCGCCAGATTGGTCATGATCTGGGTCAACTCGACCGCATTGACCCGGGCATATCCTGCGGCACTCGGCTCGATCTCGGCGACCAGACCGACCCCCGAGGGCAGGACGCCATGCAAGAAGCCCAGGGTACTCTGCATCTCGGCGACGAAATCGACGACGCTCAGCACCGCGCCCTCCTTGCGGGCAAAGCGGAGAATCTGGCGGACGATCTCCCGCCCCTGGCGGGTGTAGTCGAGCACGCAGGTGAAATAGGCGTGCATCTCTTCCAACTCGTCCTCGGTCGGCGGACCGGGATGGATGAAGCCGAGCGACAAGTCGACCAGACTGAGAATCGGCTGGAGCAGGTTGTTCAGTTCATGGGCCACCCCTCCGGCCAACTCGCCCAGCGCGACCAGCTTCTCCCGCTGGCGTTCGACCGCCTCGCGCCGCGACAGATCGGTGATGTCCTGTGCCACCCCGATCACCCGGTTGACCCGACCGTCCCACCCTTCCACCAACCGGCATGAGCCGCGCAAAATCCGCAGCCCGCTGGTTTCGCCCGGCACCCGGAAGGTATAGCTGGGCGACAGATCGCCGGTCAGAACCCGGGCGACTTCGCCCCGAAAAGCGGCGCGGTCGTCTTCGTGCAGGCGGCTGAGGAACTGTTCCTTTGTCACCGCCCGCTCGTCGGGCAACCCCAGCAACCAGGCCATCTGTTCGGACAAAGTGATGACGTCGTCATCGACGGTCCAATCCCAACTGCCCAATCCGGCGATCCGTTGGGCTTCGGCGAGATGGACACGACTGCGGCTGATTTCCTCCAGACGCTGGCTGCGCAGCGTCACATCGCGGATGATCACCCCAAACGACGCCGCCGCCAGAGGATCATCCCAGCAAGCCAGAAACGCCTCCATCGGGAATTCCTGGCCGTTTTTGCGTTGCCCGTGCAGCAGGCGCGGCGAGCCGTCACGCATCGTCGCATCCTTGGACAAACTGCCCGCCTCGGCGGTGCGATGACGATCCGACAGAAGACAGGAGATCGGCTGACCGGCAACCTCCTGCGGCTTGTAGCCGAACATCTCTTCGGCGGCGCGGTTCCAGGCGATGATCCGGGTCTCGCTATCGGCCGCGACCACCGCGTTGGCGGTAACGTTCAGTAAGGCCGCCAATTGCAGGTTGGTGCTGCGCAGCGCCCGTTCGGAATGATAGCCGCGATCGACCTGATCGTAGAGATCGCCCAGCGCGGCCCGAACGTCGAGTTCGTGCATCGCCTGGGCGGCCAATTCGTTCAGGATCGTCACACCGCGCGCATCAAGCTGCTGCGGCTCCAAATCGAGGGCGCACAGCGTCCCCAGGGCATAACCGTCACTGGTGACCAACGGAACCCCGGCATAGAAGCGTAGGAACGGTTCCCCGGTCACCAGGGAATTGTCGGCGAAGCGCGGGTCGGCCTTGGCATCGGGAACGACGAAGATTCCCTCACCGCGGATGGCGTGGTCGCAAAAGGCGATGCAGCGCGGAGTCTCGCGCACCTTCAGCCCCAGCGCCGCCTTGAACCACTGACGGTCGGTATCGACCAGAGAAATCAAGGCGATCGGCACATCAAGCAACAAAGCCGCCAATTTGACGATGCGGTCGAACGCCGGCTCGGCCTCGGTATCGAGAATGCGATAGCGATGCAACGCGGCGATCCGCCCCGCCTCCCCCTGGGGAGGCACGGATGGGCAGTCCTTAGCGATCGAGAGATCTCTCAACACAGATACCCTCCGCGTCAACCATCCTTATCGGATAATTCTAATACAACTTTTTCTCCCAAATCGTTAAGTTATGCCTTGTCATCAATCAACGATGCCCCCAGATGCCCTTCTGCGGCCCAATTCACGGGCAGGGAACCAGGATAGCCGATAGCCTTCAATAGAAAAACTAAACATCACATTACATCCAAATACAGACCGATTAAACAGGAAACGAGACGACGAACACAAACAAAAAGGTGCCAAAATGTTCTTCAACTCACTCAAATTAAAGAACAAAATTTTTACGGGTTTTGGCATCATCGTCGCCATTTCTGCGGCAGTTACAATTTTTTCACTTTTCCAGCTCGACTCAATCGAAGAAAATACTATTACAATGGGCAGAACGAGTACGAATGCCCAAACCGCCGCCCGTATCAATCATCTGATTGAACGGTCACGGATTTCGCGCATTCTTTTTGTCAGAGAAGGACTTGAAAGCGCTTCGGCTGATTTTACCAGCGCGATCGCGGATGCGATCAAAGGGCTTGCGACGCTGGCCGATAACACTCTCGACGACAACAGACGCAAGGTCTACCTCCTGGCACGAGAGGAACTTATCGCGCATGGCGAGAAATTCTCTCAGGTCATAGCCGGGGCTGCCGCGGAAAAAGAGCATCGCGCCGCGATGCGAAAAAGCGGCGAGATGATGACCCAGCTCAGCGCCAAACTGAGCGCAGCCGCGATTGCGATCCACGACCCGGCGGTAACCCAGGCGGCGGTAGCGTTCGACAGCGGCATCATCCTGGTGCGGATGGCAACCTGGCGCTACCTCTCGACCAAAGAGGCTGCCGATGTCGTCGGGTTCCGGGAGAATGTCGAGAAAGCGCGGGGCAGCCTTGCTGCCCTCGACAAAATCACCAATGGGGCTCTGCGCGGCCAGACCGAACAGGTTGCCGCCATTTTGAGTGACTATGCCGCCAAGTTCGAGCTTCTGGCGATGGATGTCGCAACGATAAATCGGCTCTTCGTCGAAATGCGCGAACAGGCCCTGTCGATCGAACAGCGGATGGAAACCGCCGAAAAGACCGTGATCGACCGATTCAATATGGTCCAGGCCCAAAATCTGGAGAAGGTTTCAACCTCGCTCCACGTTCAGAGCATCCTGGCCGTCATCGAAATTCTGCTGGGGCTAGGCCTTGCCATCCTGATCGGCCGCGCCATCATCGGGCCGGTCCTGGCGATGACCGAAGCGATGAAACGTCTGGCCGCCGGATCGGTCGATGTCACCATTCCCTGCCGGGGGCAAGCCGACGAACTGGGCGATATGGCCGCCGCCGTCGAGGTGTTCCGCCGCAACGCGATCGAGAAGACCAGGTTGGAGCAAGAGGCGGTGCGCGCGACAGCGGCGCGAACCCGGCGTCAGGAGGAAATCGACCAGTTGGTCCGCCAATTCGGCGTCAGTCTGGGCGGTGTTTTTAATTCAGTCTCTTCGGTCTCGAACGATATGGCCAATACGTCTTCGCGGCTGGAGCATTCCTCCAACGACGCAGGCAGTCAGGTCAATCTGGTCAAAAACGAAATCGACCTGACCGCATCGACAATCCAGACCGTCGCCGCCGCCTCGCAGCAACTTGCCTCGTCGATTGACGAGATCGGGCGTCAGGCCACCACCTCGTCGAACATGTCGGGCGATGCGATGGAGAAGTCAAAGGTCGTCGTCGCCGCCTTCTCCGAACTCAGCCAGGCGGCCGAGCAGATTGGCACCGTCGTCGAGTTGATCAACAATATCGCTAGTCAGACCAACCTTCTCGCCCTCAATGCCACCATCGAGGCGGCTCGGGCGGGCGAAGCGGGCAAGGGATTCGCCGTCGTCGCAGGCGAGGTCAAAAACCTCGCCAACCAAACCGCGCGCGCCACCGGCGATATCGGCAGCCAGATCGCGGCAATCCAGTCGGCGACGGCTCGCACCGCCGAAGCCATTCACAGCATCTCGGACAGTGTGTTGAGCGTCAACGATGTGGCTGGGGCGATTGCCTCGGCCGTCACCCAGCAAAGCGCCGCCACCCAGGAAATCGCCCGCAGCGTCGAACAGGTTTCCGGCAGCACCTTCACGGTGATCGCATCAATCACCCAGGTCAACGAATCGATCCAGAGCAATCTGGACAACGCCATCGCCGTCAACAAGACCTCGCTGCGTCTGTCCAGCGATGCCAAATCGCTAAGTGAAGAGGTAAAGGACTTTCTATCCGCGCTGCAAAACCTCAGCGAGGATCAGAGCCTGTCTTATTGTCAGGTCAATCAGTCGGCCACGGCCACCGCCGAAAGCGGCACGAAAATCGTCGGCCGGGTCAGCAAGATGTCGATCGGCACCGTCGAATTCATCGGTTCGCTAACCGCCGCGGTCGGAGCCCGCTTCGATCTGGTGATCGACGGCTTCGACCGGACGATCCCTACCCGCTACGTCGAAGGCAGCAAGGACATCCACACCCTGCAATTGCCACTGAACCACGAACACCTGACCTATATGGGCCAAGCCTTAAAGAGGTTCCAGGCGCGTAAGGCCTCGGCATAGGGACCACACTCCTGGCCGGACAGGCGCGGGAGTGTCGTTTCCTAACGATCATCGTTCAGTTTGCTCTGTTGGCGGCGACGGCCAAGCGGGGCGATGGTCGCAACCTCGTCAACGAGGCCTCCCCCTCCTACGCAGGCAAGCGCATTTCCTGGGCAATACCGTTGTCGCCGACCGGCACGAATCCTTGGCGCAGATACAGCCGCCGCGCCGGATTGTTCAGGTCCACCGACAGGCTGATGCTGGTGCGGGATGCCTTGGCCTGCTGCTTGACCGCATCCAGCAGCGCCGAACCCAACCCGCTGCCGCGACATTGGGGCAGCAGGGCGATGTCCACCACGCGGATATCACCGGGGCTGGGGTAAAGGATCACTCTGCCGATGGCGGTGCCCTGCCGGGTCACCACCAGATTGACGGCATTGGGATAGACGTTGGCGTAATGGCGGTTTTGCATTCGTGACTGACCGGCCAGGAAGTCGCGCAGGGCCGATTCCGACCAGCCCATCACGGCGAATTCGGGAGCGCGCACGGAAAAGAACAGTTCCCGCATGAACATTTCGTCCTCATCCCGGCGCGGGCGAAGGGCGATACCGCATTCCTGCCAGCTTTGCGGCAAGGCAAGGTCGATGAAGGGAATGTTCAGAGGCAGCACGGGCAGTCCTTTGGAATAAGCCAAACAACCATGGATGAGGAGCCTTGCGGCCCCCCACCCATGGAAGCGTCCGGGATCAATTATAGGACGGGAAGATGCCGTTCCAGCAGATGCAAACGACCATGCACAGATAGGGCTGGAGATTGTTGTGCGGATCGACCCCACCGGAGGAGTTCCCGCAGGCCGGATCGATGGTCTGTGCCGAGAACTGGGTATCGGCGGTCGAGTTCGGCAAATAGGGCTTCGCATACTTGTAATGCGTCGCATCCTTGAGCAGGCCGAGTTGAGACAACCAGGACGAACCCGCGACCGGCGCCGCCAGGGCGTTGGCCTGAACGTTCGATCCTGTCGTCAACACCATGGCGTTGAGCGCGTGACTGTGCGGCGCCAGATACGCCGTGCTACTCAACGTTTCGGTGGACGTGCCGTACGTCTTCGCCATGACACGGGGAGTCAGGTTGGGGCCGCTCCCCATGCCGATCATGGCCCTGCCCTGAAAATTGGGCAGACCGAAGGTCAGGTTCTGGGCGCTGCCGCCATAGGTGGTGCCGAGCAAGGCATAAAGCGCCTGATACTGCCTGGCATTGACGATCTGCCCGAAGCAGGGGAGCCAGTTTTCGGGGACGAAGCTAAACGCGAAGGAACGAATTTCGCCGACAAAGGCATCCATGATGTTTTGCTCCTTCCGTTAGTTGGACCGCTGCGGGTACAGCCCCTGCCAGCAGATGACGAAGTTCACGGTAGCGCAGGGCATGACGTTGTTGTGGCCCTGACCTCCGCCGACGTTGCCCACGGATTCATTGTCCAACGTTACAGCGGTGCTGCTCGTGCCCAAGCCGTCCTTCAGGTATCCAAGCGCCGGCGACGTGGTGTTGGCGAAGGCGACACCCTGGGAAACGGTCGCGGTGTTCGCGTCGACGTTCAAGGTGTTGAAGGTATGGTTATGCGGGGGCAGGTTCTGAGGGGTAACGATTGCCTGCTCCGAACCGAAAGTTTGCGCGATGCCACGGTTCGTCAGGTTCGTGCCGTGCCCTTGTCCCACGGGCAAGCGGCCCCGCAGATCGGGCAGGGCAAAAGTGGTGATCCCATCGCCCCCATAGGTAGTGCCGATCAAGGAGTAAAGCATCTGATACTGGCTGATATTCAACACCGCGCCGTCGCACAACAGCCAATCCAGCGGCGGCTTGCCGTTCGGGATCGCCAGCATCCGGATTTCACCAATGAAATAATCACTCATCGTCAATCTCCAACAGATGTCGTTACGCCATCGGCTCGCTCAGTTGCGGGGCGGATAGATGCCGGAACGGGCGATGCAGTAATTGAGAACCAGTGATGGCTGCATATTGGGATGCCCATCCGCGGAGCCGGTCACGCCGATCGTGCCGGAATTGAGCTTGGTTTTTGGAGAACTGACCTGATTGGTGAAGATGGCGGGCGCCTGCGGAACGGGTGTGGTCGGCGAAACCGTGGCGATGGTGACGCCCGCGCCAATAGCGGTGACGGTCCCCGCGCTCGCGGCCGCCATAAAGTCATGCTGATGCTGGGGAATCTGCGCCTGGGTCAGAGGCACCGTTTCGCTGCCTCCTGCCTTGCCACGTTGGTAGGTGGCGTCGCTCATGGACGTGCCGACAATGGTCCGGCCCCGCAGATCGGGCAGGGCAAAAGTGTTCTTCCCATCGCCCCCATAGGTGGTCCCGAGCAAGGAATACAATGCTTGGTTGCCAGAAATCTGCAGAATGCTGCCATCACACAACAGCCAATCCTGGGGATTCCAGGACATTGAGAAAAGACGGATTTCTCCGAGGAACCAATCTCCCATAACAGACCTCCGCATCGAGGTTGCAGATCGACATGAAGACGATTAAGGCGAGAGAGACGCGTCAATCATCTACCTAAAGTGTGCCACAGTGCGGAGTTTGATGAAATAAGGTTGTTCGATTATTTAACTAAAATACCGAATATCGGTTCGCGCATTGATTTAGCGGCCGCAACAAAAAGCGTTCTTTCTCTTCAGTCGAGGGAGATCGTGCCTTGAAGAACCGGCGTTTCCGAGGAAATCCGCCGGGGAGCGCTTTTCACGGTATTGTCCGTTTCTTGTAATGGTCCAACAATCGTGGACACAGGTCGCTCAGGCGGCGCTCCAGGTCTTCGTCGTGCGGCTTGTCGCGAAAACGGGCATCAACCTCTTTTCCCCGAACGTTGCCGAAGACCATTTCCATCGATTGGTACAGGTCTGGCAGGTCTTCGAGCAGAGCGGCGAAAAATTCGTCGTGACGGCGGGTATATGTGTAATGCCCTTCATCGACCGCCCAGCCAAGCGCGTTGACCGTGTCGATGATTTGCGGCGAGCGGGCGACGAAATCCTCGTAATGGATGACGGCGTCGAAATTAGCGCGATCGGCGAAGATTTGATCCAGCAGGACGAATTTCTCGTCCATCAGACCCGAATAGTTACGGTAGGTCTTGCTGCTCAGGCTCTGGTAATTGTCGCGCGGATCGCGCAACAGCAGGATGGTGCGGTCGGGGCGGAACCGTTCCATGTGTACGGCGGCCGGATAGGCGGTGGTGATCACCGCCTTGACCACCATATCCTTGGTCAGCGTGCGGCCGATGCGCGGCGCGGCAAAATTGTTGGGAATGTCCACCAGCGCCAGACAATCCGGGCGTTGGGCCAGGAACAGTGTGAAAGCGGTGGCGCCGCTGGATTGCATGCCGTGAACGAACAGGCGCATGGCCGGAATCCGTTATGCCGCCTGGGCGGCGGTGGGCGATTTCAGCCAATCCTCGCGGATTTCCGCGCTGATGAACACATAGCGCCGGGTGTGCGGGGTCGGATGACGGATGCTGACGCCATGCACGGCGTTGATGCCCTGCGGGAAGATCACCATCTGGTTGGCGCGGTAGGGAATGGTCTTCACCATTTCGACCGTGTCGGCGGGCAGGTTGTAGCATTCGATGTTGGCGTGCGGCTCGCCCTTCCACCGGAACAGCTCAAGATCGCCGCCGACGGCATCGTCTTCGGGGCTGCGCAGGTAGTAAAGACAGGTGAACAGCCGGTTCGGGGTGTCCAGGTGGGCACCGCGCGACGAACTGGGACCCTTGGTGACCGGCGTGTTGATCTCGGTTCGGGCATCCTGGAGGATGCGGCATTCCTCGAAGCTGTGCTCCATGATGCGCCCCATGGAATGGCCGAGCAGCGATCCGCCCAAAGCCTGCTTCAGCGCCTCGGGCCAATAATCCTGGAATAAAGCCACCACCTGCTCGAAAAAGGACGGCGAGCTGTGCAGCGTCGCGAAGTCCCTCCACACCTCGGGGGTGTCGTCGAACCGGTTCATTATCGATGCCGATAACTGGTAGCGGGAATTGCTGGGCGGCGGCCCGCCATGTTCCCAACCGATCCTGGAGAACGGCGGAAAGCTGTCACTCAGCGCCCGTGCGGTGTCGGCGTCCAGGACGTTGGGAACGAAGACATGGGGATACGGGTCCAACTGAATGTCGGCCGCCGTGATGCCATCCAGCAGGGATGTGACTTTCATGCTCTCCCCCTCTTAAGCGGAGATATGGACGACAGTATGTCTAAACACATGCCATCGGTATGGATACCACTTCAGGTTTATATGTCCAATTAAATTTCACAATAAAGACGCAGCAGACAGGCTGTGCACCCGCAAGAGACGGCAAAGCAATCGCGCCCTGGTGGAACCAGGGCGCGATCTGACAGAGAGGCGGGACTCAGCGGAAGCGGCTGGCGCTGTCGATCTCCAGATCAAGGCGGCCAAGGGCGGCGTCGAGTTGGGAATTCAGGGCCTGGCGCTTCTCGGTAGGGGCCTGACGCAATTGGCGCAGCAGGCTCTCGGCCTCGATCAGGGTCGCGTTGGTGGTAACCGACGGTGTCATGGCGGCGCGGGCGCGCAGAGTTTCCAGCCGGGCCGATTGCACGGCGATGTCGGCGGAGTCCAAGGACCTCGACTGGGCCAGGGCGGGCGTTGCCGCCAGCAGGGCCAGCAGAGCGAGGGAAGCAAGTGTGTTGGGTTTGCGCATGGTTACATTCCCCATTCACGGATCAGGATGGCGGCAACACTTTGAAAGACGTGACCAAGCAAGGATCGCTGGATTCCAGCGATGTGGACTTTTCCGCGCAACGGCACAGTGACCGAACTGACGCCGTCCAGGGTCAATCGTACCCGATAGACGGCAGTGTCGGGTATCAGCGCCTTGTCGGAGAAACGGGCGGGAATACTGCCGCCATAGGGCACGGCCAGGGACGGTTCGGTCAGGGTGGATACCGCGACACGATCAATGGCGGCAACGCGGGCGGTGATTCGGGCGGCCCGGCTTTCGGGAATGAACGCCGCCTCGTCTCCGACCGAGAGGTAGGGCAAGTCGGTTTCCGCCACATAGGCTTCGACCAAGGCCCCTGCGCTGACGCTCAACAGCGGGTCGTGCGGGCTGATCCATTGCCCCGGTTGCAGTGCCGGTGACAGGTCGCCGACACTGCCTGTCATCGGAGCGACCAACTCCAGCCGCCGCTGGTCGGCCCGCAATGCTGCCTGCTCGGCGATGACGCCTTCAAGTTCCTCGGCGATGGCCTTGGCCCGGCTGCGGAAGGCGTCTTCGAAACCGATCGATGACAATTCGTATTTCAACACGCTGATGCGGCGGGCGGTCATCGACAGCCGGAGGTCGATGTCGGAATTGTCCAGTTGGGCGACGGCGGTGCCACCCGTCACCGTCTGGCCCTCCTCCACCAGAATTGCCGCCAGCCGGGCCGGAGACGGCGTGTAGACCTGGGCATGGCGCTCGGCCTTCAGCATCGCCGGAGCCGATACGCGGCCGTTCCACGGGACCGCCACCACCAGCACCGCCACCACCAGCAGGGCCAGCGGCCAGCGGCTGCGAGGCCGGGTCCGGATGACCTTGTACCGCTTACCCCATTCAGCGAATTCCATCCAGAACGGCCTCAGCACGAACCACCCCATCTCGACGGCGAACAGCAGGATGCCGACCACTTTGATAAAGAAATGATAGACCAGGACGGCGATGCCCAGGAACAACAGCAGCCGGTATATCCACACCGCCCAGGCAAAGGCGATCATCCAGCCGCGCGTCCACGGTGACAGCACCTCGGGGACCGGCTCGCCCAGATCGAACAGCACTTCGCGCAGATGCCAGCGCGCCAGGGCAAAGCTGCGCGGGTGCAGATTGGGCTGGTTCAGCGCGTCCATCGCCAGGAAGTAGCCGTCGAAACGCATAAACGGCGACAGGTTGATCACCAGCGAACTGATCCAGGTGGTGGTGGCCAGGATGAAGGCCATCTCCCGCGCGGAGCCCTCGGGCAGCAGGCCCCAGGCCAGGGTGGCCCAGGCAGCGATCGCCAGTTCCGACAGGATGCCCGCGCCCCCCACCCATCAGTCGCCGTCGCCGCTCGTTCAGGGTCCATGCCTCGTTCACGTCGGTGTACAGCACCGGCATCATCACCAGAAAGGCGATGCCCATCGTCGGCACCCGCAGACCATAGGATTTGGCGGTCAGGGCATGGCCCAATTCGTGGACGATCTTGGCGAACCCGAGGGCGATGCCGAACGCCACCAGACCGGTGGCGGACAAATTATCGACGAAGGTGGTGCTGAACCTGTCCCACTGCCGGACCACGAAGAACAAGCCGAGCACCAGCGCCGCCAGGGTGGCCCAGCGAAAGGCGGCGCCGCCCAGCCAGCGCACATAGGGCAACAGGGCGTCCAGCATCTGGTTGGGCCGGACCAAGGGAACCCGGAAGAACAGGTAATGGTGCAGCAGCCACGTGGCCCACGACGTCTTGCTGGCATCATGCAGCTTGATCAGGCGATCGACGTCCGTGCCGGTCTGGGCCTTCAGCAACTGGCTGCGCGCCATGAACTCGACCACGTCCATCACGTCGTCGATCTCGAGATGCAGGGTGGTTTCCCGGCAGACTGCCGCCGCCACCGCCTGCGGGTCCTTCAGGTGCCAGCGGCTCAGGATTTCGAAGGCCGGCCAGGGCAGACGAAAATAGCGATTGGCCAGCGGGTCGTGCAGGGTCCAGGTCGGCGCACCGTCATCGGCGGCCGGACCCGGCAGGACAGACAGTTCGTCGCGCAGAGTGGGCAGAGCCAGCGCGGCCATGGTCAGAAGCCCAGGAACTGACGGGCGATCGACAGCGGACGGCGGAACAACCACCACACCAGCGGCACGGTGTCGCCGTCGATCCGTGCGGTTCCTTTCAGCCCCAGACGGGGCTTGGCGGTGCCGTCATCCAGGGTGGCGCGGACGCGGTGGGCGACGGTGGCGTCGGGGCGGGCCGAGGCCTCGTAGGCGATGGATCGCACCCTGGCCTTCAGCGGCGACAACGGCGCGGTGTTGAGGAACAGGGTCAGCGGACCGCCGATCTGCACTTCTCCCACATCGGCCACCGACACCCAGGCCTCGATTTCGGTATCGGTTTCGTCGGCGACGTCCATCACCTTCTGGCCGACCGTGACCGGGCGGCCGATCCAGTCGGACGAATCATCGAACACCGCGATACCCGCGCGCGGTGCCTTGACCGCGATGCGCGCCAACTGGCTTTCCAGCAACCGAACCTCGGCGGCCTTTTCCTCGGCCTTGCCCGACAAGATGGCCACCTGAGCCTTGGCCTTGGCGTCGAACACCATGGCCTGGGCGGCCTGACGGAATTCGGCCTCGGCCGTAGCCAGTTGCTGGCGCGTCACGTCCAGGCGGCCCGACAGGGTGGTGGCGTCCAGCGCGAACAGCGGCTGCCCCTCGTTCACATGATCATTGGGCCGCACCGCCAGGGTATCGATCACTCCATCCAGCGGCGCGCGCACCACCACCGGATGGGCGGCGACGCTGTCGGCCGGGGCCAGGACCGAGCCGGTCACCGGGAACAGCGCGGCCATCACCATGGCGGCGACAGCCATCCACGCCTTGCGCCCGCGTGGCAACCGCAGGCGCAGCCGCTTGGGCGTCCAGGCCCGCAACGACAGGCCGGTCAGCAGGGCCAGCCGCTCCAGCAAGGCGAAATCCTGGGGGGTGAAGGCCTCTTCGCGCACGAACAGCAGCAGTCCGTCATCGACGGGCAGCACCAATCCATGTTCCGGCAACCAGTCGGCCCAGGGTTCGGCCAAGGCGGCAGGAAGGTCAGCGGCGGTCAGCATACGGGCGGGGCTACCGGCCAGATGCTGGAACAACTTGCTCAACCACAGCAGATAAGGGGACCCGTGTTCGACGGTGGCCGCACCCGATAGCGCCTCCACGCCGCCTTCGGGCCGCCACAACGCCGCCTGACGGTAAGGCACCAGAGAATGGCCCAGATTGACGGCGGAAAACGCCGCCTCCACCGGCCGCTTGGCCTCCAGCAGGCGGTGCTCCAGCTCCAACCAGGCGTGAATCAGATCGTTCATCTCAGGTCCTCGGGCGCTGGACGTCGACTTTGACGCCAGCATAGGCTGGCGGGCGGTCGATGGGCCACCCCCCGCTATTGTCATTGCGGGGGGGTTAACAGGACCTTTCCGCTCATTCCGGCGCTGAGTTCGGGATAGTTTCCGCCGATGGCACCGGTGACCTTGACCGATTGGCTGACGGGGTCGATACGGGCTCCGACGCGGGTCATCTTGACGGGATATGTCTTTCCGGTTTCGTCGATGGCGACCTGGAACGTGTGGCCGGGTTTCAGCCAGACCAGCCATTTGCTGGGGATGACGAAATCCAGTTCCAGGACGGAATCGTCCAGAATGTCCAACAGGGCCTGGCCGGGCTGGACGAATTGCTGGGCGCGGACTTTCTGTTCAACCACGCGTCCGCTGAACGGGGCCTGGATCGTGCATTTTCCCAGGACGGCAGCGCTGGCGTTTTCCTTGGCGCGGGCCTTGTCGCGTTCAGCCAGGGCGACATCGCTTTCCAGCTTGCCGATGGTCTGGAGTTCCAGCAGACGGCTGTTGACGGCCGCAGTTTTGTCGGCGGCACCCAGGGCGGCACGGGCTTCGGCCAACTGCGCCCGCTGGATGGAACAGTCGAAGGCGATCAGGGTCTCACCCTTCCTGAACCGGTCCCCTTCGCGCACGGCGATCTTCTCCACCTTGGCGCCGATCTCGGCGGCCAGGGTGGTGAAGTCGTGCGGAGAAAGCTGGGCTCGCAATTCCTGAGCGTTGGCGGCGGTTAACTCGCAGGCCACCACCGCCACGGCCAAAAATCCCCCCCAGGCCTTCATTGGGCGGCCGAGGCTTGGGTCGACACCGCCACCTTGGCTTCCTCGTCGGAGAACCACGGTGCCAGCCTGGACAGGGCGGCGCCATTGTCCTTGGCCTCGACCTTGGTGTCGGCGACGACGGTCGGTTCGGCGGAGAACCACGTTTTCAGCCTGGACAGGACGTCACCATTATTATTGGCTTCGTCCTTGGTGGCAGCGACGGTCGGTTCGTCGGGGGCCGGATCTTCCCGACCCCAGGTTTCCAGGCGTTTGGCGATCGCCGCCGACAGAACCTTGAGGTCGCTGCTGGCCACGCTGTCCGGCATCAGGTCCTGGCCGATGCTGGCCTGCATCTTGGCATAGGCCTGTTCGACCTGGGCATAGGTCTGGAAGCGGCGCAGTTGCGAAGCGATGGCCGAGGCGCGGCCAGCCACCCGTTCCAGCATCCCCTGGGCGTCGTTGGCGCTGCGGACCTCGGACAAGGTGTACAGGCGCTGGTCCACCTTCCACAATTCGTCCGACTGCTCGTACTGGCTGACGGCGTTCTGGAACTGACGTTCGGCGACGTGCACCTGGGCCAGCACTGCCATACGCAGCGCCAGACGGCGGGATTTGACCACTTCCTCGTTGGTCTCGGCGTAGTTCAGGGTATCGGGGGCCGAAACCAGATTGATCAGGCTCCAGCTCAGCTTGGCACCGGCCTCGTACCAATGGTTGTCCATCAGAAACGTATTGCTGTCATACTGGCGGCTGGCGCTCAGAGTGACGCCGGGGAACAGGCGGGTGATGGCCTTGCGGGTGTCGTCCACCGCGATGCGGGCCAGATAGCCCTGTTCACGCAGGTCGGCATTGTTGAGGAAAGCCTTTTCCTCCATCTGCTCCAGGCTTAAGGGCCAGGACGGCACCTTCATCTCGGCAGGCACGTCAAGGACAAGCTTGCTGCCCGGCGGCAAATTGATCAGCGCCGCCAGTTCGATCTCGGCGGTGCTCAACTCCTGCTGGATCGCGGTCAGCTGGCGCAGGGTTTCCAGCAGGCTCTTCTGATAGCGCAACGCCTCGGCCGGAGCGCGCAGGTTCTCGCGTTCGACGGTGCGAGCGCGGTCCAGCGCCACCTTGGCCTCGTTCACCGCCTTTTCAACATCGGCCTTCAGTTCCTGGTGGGCGGCGGCGCGCCAAAAGGCAAAGCGCACTTCCTGCACCAGATTGTGCACCGTTTTGCGTTTACGCTCGGTGGCGATCAGAGCTCGGTCGGCGTTCTGCTTGGCGGTGAAATAAGACAGGCCGAAATCCAGGACGTTCCACGACAGTCCCAGATCAGCCGTCATGGGGTTCTGATCGGCGGAATAGCTGTAACTGGTGCCGTCCTGTCCGGTGCGCACGTCGCGCGACACGGTGGCGTTGGGCTGGGACCGGTGGCTATAGCCCGCATTGGCCGTCAGCTTCGGCAGCAGATCCCAGCGGTCAACCTTGGTCTGACCCAGCGCCAACCCCTCTTCCATCAACTTGGCGCGGCGGTCCAGATTGTACTTCAGCGCCCGCGCGATGGCGTCGGAAACCGTCAGCGGGGCGACCAGGGGATCACCGCCCTTGAACATAGCGCTGCGGTCCTCGGCCCCGTCCTGCTTCATCTGATCGGCGGTAAACGGCTCGGGCGTCACCGCGCAGGCCGACAGCAAGGCGGCGACGGAAACCGAGGCAAGCAACCGCTTCGCGCGGATCACGGACAATTTCATTCCAATCCCCTCTTCCTACACGACCTTGTCGCCGCGCGTGATTGTTTCGAACATGGCGATGTGACGCGCCATGCCTCCCTTGAAGCTCATTTGCCGCAATTGTTCGGTCAGGCTGGTGCGACCGGCCGGTTGCGCGTCGCCCAGGCGGATACCGCTCTGGTCGGGCAGCGCGCCGGACCGCCCGCCCGGCTGGCCCTGGCCACGATCTGGGGCGACGGTGCCCTGATCCCTGCCGACCACGATCTTGAAGGTCTGCACCACCTGACGGCCATCGCTGTCACGCGCCGTGACCTTGACGACCACTTCGCCACGGAAATTGGGGGGCGGCGTACCTTCGAACGTGCCGGTCCGCGGGTTGAAGTTCATCCAGCCCGGCAAAGCCGCGCCATCGCCCCGCGTGGCCGACAGCGTTACCGTGGCGTCGGCCCGGGTATGGGCGAAGGCGTCGCCCGGTACCGTCACCGAAATGCGCGATCCGGCATCGAACGACGCATCGGGGACACGGGTGTTGACCACCAGGGCATCACCGCCGCCCGGCGCACGCGCCGCTACCGCCACCTGGAAGGTGTTGCCCCCGCCCGCTGTCCGGCTGGTGTCGCCCAGCACAGGCACGCCGCCGCTGAATCCGCCTGTGGTGCCACCGCCAAGACCGCCTGTTCCGGCTGCGGCTCCGGTCGCGACCCCGGTTCCGGTCCCCGCATCTCCAAAGCCGCTGGGCGTGGTGATCGAGGTGGTCCGCACCACCGTCTGCATGTCGACGGGTTTATCGGTGACAGTGGGTTCGCGAACCGTGGTCACCGGTGGCGCGCTGGGAACAGGGGTGGTGTCGGACGCCTTGGTCTCCTTGGGCGTCCCCTGATCGGTGGGAGTGGTGGTCGGCGCGGGCGGTTGTGGAGTGGGCGGCGAGGTCACGGTGATGGTGGCGGAACCGGACGCCACCGAAATGTTGTCCGCCGCGTCGGTAGCAGTGGCGGTCAGGGTGTGGGTGCCCACTGCCAAGGTACCGGTATAGCTCCAGGCGCCAGTGCCGTCGGCAGTGGCGGTCCCCAGCAGGGTTGCACCATCGTAAATCTTGACGGTGGCCCCGGCCTCGGCCGTGCCGGTCGCGCTGAAGGCGGTCGTGGTGCCGCCGCCGGTCGCGGTCAGGGTCGGCGCGCCCGGCGCGGTGGCGTCAGTGGTCACCTTGGCGGTGAAGCCCGACGAGGTGGCCGAGGTGTTGCCTGCATTATCCGTGGCCGTGGCGGTGAAGACATAGCTGCCATCGGCCAGGACGGTTCCGGTGTAATCGAAGCTCCAGCTCCCGGTGGTGGGGTCGGCATCGACGATACCGAGGGATACGCCGTTCTTGAACACTTCGACCTTGCTGCCAGCCTCGGCAGTGCCTGAGATGGTCAGGGTACGATCGGTGGTGACGCCGTCGCTGGTCGAACTGCCGTCATCGGTGGAGATGCCGGTGACGTGGGGAGCCGTCGGCGTCGCCGTGTCTACGGTGACGTTCAAGGCGGTGCTGGCGGCGCTATCCTGGCCCGACACCCGGGCCTTGGCGGTAAAGGCGTAAGTTCCGTCCGCCAGGGCGCCGGTATTGTAGGTCCAACTGCCGGTGGAGGCGTCAGCGGTCACGCTGCCGACCTGCACGCCGTTCTTGTAGATCAGGATGGTGGCACCGGCGGGGCCGGACCCGCTGATGGTCTGGGTTGCGATCTTGGTGATGTTGTCGGAATTGGACTGGCCCGTGTCGGACGAAATGGCCAGTCCGGTCGGTGCCGCGGGACCGGTGACGATGGTCATCGTCAGGCCGGACGAGGCCGAACCGACGTTGCCCGCCGCGTCGGTGGTCTTGGCGGTTATGGTGTGGTCGCCAAGACCCAGCGTCGAGGAGGTGATCGACCATGCCCCGGTGGTCGCATCGGCGGTCGTGGTGCCCAGAACGGTGGTACCGTTGGTGTCGTACAGGGTCACCGTCGCCCCGGCCTCGGCGGTGCCGGTGAAGGTGGGGGTGGTGTTGGTGGTGATGTTGTCGGTGGAATTCTCGCCGCTGTCGCTGGCCGTCGTCAGGTCGGGGGCCGACGGGGCGGCGGGGGCCGAGCTGTCGATGGTTACCGCCAAACCGGACGAGACGACACTGACATTGCCCGCCACGTCTACGGCCTTGGCCGTCACCGTATGGCTTCCGTCACTCAGTGCCGAGGACGTGATCGACCATGCCCCGGTGGTCGCGTCGGCGGTCGTGGTGCCCAGAACGGTGGTGCCGTCGGTGTCGTACAGGGTTACCGTCGCCCCTGCCTCGGCGGTGCCGGTGAAGGTCGGCGTGGTGACGTTGGTGACGTTGTCGGTGCTGGAGCGTCCGCTGTCGCTGGCCGCGCTCAGGTCGGGCGCGGACGGGGCCGCGATGGTGGTGTCGAGGGCGTAGCTGTGGCTGAAGGCGGTGCTGCTGCCGATGCTGTCGGTCACCCGTGCCTTGAAGGTGTTGGCGCCCGACAAGGTGGTGGTGAAATTGAAGGTGGTGTCGCCGGTGGTCGCCGAGGTGTTCTGCCACGTGCTGCCGTTGTCGAACGACACCTGCACCGTTTCCCCCGCCACCAGGGCGGCGCTGAGGGTACCGCTGACCGTCTGCGCCGCCGTCTTGGTGATCCAGTCGGTATTGCTGCTGCCGGTATCCGCCGACAGCGACGCCGTCGATACCGCAGTGCTGGGGCCGGACACCACGCTCAGAGTCAGGGTTTTTGTATAGGTGTTGCCCGCCGTGTCGGTGGCGGTGACATCCACGCTGTAGCTGCCCGTCGTCAGGCCGCCGCTGTTGTTGATGACCAGATTGCCGCCGGAAATGCTGAACTTTCCGGCATCGGTGCCACCCAGCGTATAGGTCCAGGCATCGGTGAAGCTCGGGATATTGGTGGCGTCGGTGGCGGTCAGCGCGCAGAAGGTGGCGCCGTTGGTGGCATCGTCCACCGCCACCTGGGTGACACTGGGGGTGATGTTGGTCGGCGCGGTGGTATCCACCACGATCACCTTGGTTCCGGCGCTGGAGACGTTACCTGCCGCGTCGGTGGCGGTGACCGAGATGGTGTATTTGCCGTCGGCGGTATAGGTGTGGCTGCCGTTGGCAGAACCATGTGCCGTGCCATCGCCGTAATCGATGTCCAACGTCGCACTGCCTTCCGCCGTAACCGTCACCGTCTGTGTCGCCGTTTTTGTGACGCCGTCCGAGGCGTTGCTGCCGGTGTCGGCGCTGATGGACACGGTCGGCGCGCTCGGGGCCGTGGTGTCCAACGTGTAGGAGTGACTGAAAGCGGTACTGCTGCCGGTGCTGTTGGTCACCCGCGCCTTGAAGGTGTTGGTTCCAGACAAGGTGGTGATGAAGCTGAAGGTGCTGTCGCCAGCGGTCGCCGTAGTGTTCTGCCACGTGCTGCCGTTGTCGAACGACACCTGCACCGTTTCCCCCGCCACCAGGGCGGCGCTGAGGGTACCACTGACCGTCTGCGCCGCCGTCTTGGTGATCCAGTCGGTACCGCTGCTGCCGGTATCGGCCGACAACGAGGATACGGAAACCGTGGTCGAGGGCGGCGCCGTTACCGCCGCCGTGGCGGTGCTGTAAACCGTTTCGGCGGTGCCGCCGCCATCGGTGTAGCTGACCTTCAGGCGGACATGCTTGCCGTTTTCCGCCGATTGCAGGCTGTAGGTGGTCGAGGTGGCACCCGAGATATTGTTCCAGGTGCTGCCGTCGCTGGACGATTGCCACTGGTAACTGAAGGTTCCCAAGCCATCCAGATCGGCCACCGAGGCCGCGCTGCCAGTCAGTGTCTGCCCCACCTGCGTCGTGCCCGACACGGATGGCGTTCCCGTCGGCGTGTCGTTGACCGGGGTGACGGATACCGAGCTGGTAACGCCAGTGGACAAATTGTTGCTGCTCTGGCCGTCATTCACCTTCCAGGTGATGGTGCGGGTGGCATTGGTCGGGGCATCGCTGCTGGAACTGAAGGTGATCGAGCGCAACGCCGCCTGGTACTGCGCCTTGGTGGCGGTGCCGCTGAGCGTCAGTGTGTGAGTGCCGGCGTCCCAGGAACCGGTGATGCCGTTCTGGGCGGTGAAATTCAGCACGTCGCCGGTGACGAAGTTGCCCGAAATGATGGCGGTGGCGCCGGTGATGTCCGCTTGTTCGGCATCGGCGACGGTGATGGTGTTGTCCACCGTGACGGGGCTGCCGTTCTCGGTGTAGCTGGCGGAACTGGAGCCCGCTGTTACCGTGGGGGCGGTGTTGGCGGGAGTCTGGCATTCCACGATGTTACTAAGAACGAACGGGCCATCGCTCGATATGTTCGGACCGATATACCAGTTCCCATTCAGAAGGTCACCGACCGCGACCGCCATGGTCGGGGTATCGACCAGATGAACCGCGAAATCGAATCTCCAGTCCTGCGCGGAGCTGTCATAGTGAGCCAGCAAGGTGTTATCACTGTCGCGGCGAACTTCGCTACCGTTTGTCCCCGTCACGCTGCAGCCCAGGCAATGACTGATGTCCTGCATGCCCTGTAGGGTAAAGGGCAGCACGGTTTCGATGTCACCGACCTTGTATTCGAGGTCCCAGTCACCGCCCAGCCGGGTCGGGCCGGTGCGGTCGGTCGAGGCGGCGACATCGACCTTGCCCAGCGCACGGGCGAAGCTGTCGATGAAGGCCTTGCCGCTGTCCGATCCGGCGACCGAGCAGGAATACAGCATGAAATCGCCGCCATCCTTGAGCGCGCCGCCGATGGTGGCGAGATAGGGGCTGGCGGCGGTCATGTCGCCGTTCCAGATCACTTCCTTCCCCAGCAGGATCGCGCCGGTCCGTCCCTCGGCCACCAGATGGATGGCGTCGAGGTCGTGGTACTGGCTCATGATCTGGGCCAGCACTTCCAACTCGCCCATGCCGTTGGCGTTGGGTTTCAGCAGGATGATCGGGGTATTGGGGTTGATCCCCGCCACCAAAGTCTGCCAGTCGGCGACGGTGGTATCGACCACCACCACTTCGTGGCGGGTGCCGGTGGTATCGGTGGACACCTGACCGTTCCAGCGTACCACCGTTGCCGTTGCGGCGGATTTGTCCGCCTCGGCCGCCGCCGCCGCGCTTTTGGCGCTGGTGTCGGTGGTCGTCGTCGCGGCGGCTGCCGCAGTCGCTGTGTCTGCACTCTTGCTGGCAGCAGCCGCCTTGTCGGCCACGTCGCCTGCGGCGGCACCGTCGAACATCATGCGGGGTTCCAGCGCCAGGATGTGGAACGAGATGCCGGAACGACGGGACTTGGACGGGCGGGGCATGGCGGTCATTGCTGTGTTCCTTCCCGAACGGGCGTGGACGATGCTTCCTCGGCGGGGTCGGTCTTTGGGCGCGGCATTTCGAACGGAAAGATGCCGGGGGTCAGGTGAACGATCCGGCGTTGCAACTCGGGTTCCGAGAAACCCGGCGTGTAGGGCCGGGTGATCTCGGGCAGGAACGTGACGTCGTACAGTTCCGTCACCACGCCCTGAATGGTCAGCCAGTGCACGATAGTACCGGTGTTGAGATCGACGATGATCAGGCCGCAGCGTTGCGGAATGTGCGCCGTCTCCAGGCGTGCCTTGATCGACAGCCCCGAAGAGAAGGTGTTGTCGCGCAGCATCGACAGGCCGATGACGGCGTAATCGCCGACAAAGCACAGGCCGCGCGCGAAGCCGGGGCATGGGGTGACCGGCACAAAGCGGTCGCCGTCCAGATAGCCAAAATCGCCGTCGCCGGAATTCAGCAGCCATAGCCGCCCATTGTGCCAGCGCGGGCTGTGCGGCATCGACAGGCCCCGACACAGCACGGAATCGTCGCGGACGTCGATCACCATCCCGCCGCCGCTCTTGGTTGCTTTCCAGCCGATACGGCTGTCGAACTCACCGCACAGGGTGACGTAGGCGATTTCGCCGTCACGGGTGCCCATCCCGTTCAGATGGCAACGGTCCTCGGGCGACAGCGCGGTGATGAAACTGGGCTTCCACAGAGGGCGGAAGCCGTAATGTCCGTCGATGGCGGCGATGCAGCTATACAGCGTGTTGACGAAGGTCAGTTCGTAGCGCAGGCCGCCGATCACGGCGTTGGGGATAATGTCGTGGGTGTCGCAGGACCCCAGGAAATAGCCTTTGCGCGGCATGTAGACCGCCTGCCAGTCCTGCTCCTTGATGGTGTGCGGGCCGACATTGGAAAAGCGCCACACCTGTTCCTTGTTGCTGACCCACATGGCGTTTTTGTTGATCGCCATGCCCATGGCCGAGCCGACGATCCGCTCCTGCGCCACGGTCTGGCCGTCCTCGTCCGCCGACAGAAAGAACAGGCGCGCGGTCTGATAGGTGGTGAAGGCCAGCGTTCCCCCAACCTGCCGCAGCCACGCCCCAAGGTCGGGGGAAGGCAGCAAGGTCGGCTTGGGCAACTTTTCCTGGGAGATCACCGTGGAAAGCGTGCCCTTGTTCTCTTGGCTCAAATCGCTTGGCATCAACCTCACCTTGGCCTGGGCGGTATCCCCAGGGCAAAACCCCGTAATAATGCTCGTATGACGAGTTCTTAAGCCAAGACCTTACCCCAAATTGCTTTGCGTCTCAAAGCGTTCAAATGAAACCTATTGCGTCAAACTTCAGTTTAATAGCAGACCGACAGATCGCGATGCGTTGCGCAGAATTGCCCGAATAAGGTGCACCTCTCTCGTTGCCCGAGACCATTCCGGAAATCAGATCGGCACCATAAAAAGGTCACGCCTGCCGATATCCAGGATGTCGCCCACCCCATGAAATCGAACCGATTGATTGAAAGTCGACACCTGCAACAGGGCGAATCTCGCCATATCTGCCCCTCCCCCTATGCCGCATGTCCATATCCTGTGCATGGCCATATTTCGGGGTTGCAGCGCAACAGAACTGTATAGTATCTCTATAGACTATACAGTTTTTTCAAAAACAAAGACGGGGGTCGATGCCATGGTAAAGTTTGAGAGACGATGGCTGCGCGGGTTTGCCTTGACCACGGGTCTGGTCGCGGCTCTGGTGACGGCCACGGCCCAAGCCGCCGAAAAGGTCAAGCTTGGCGTGATCGGCGGTGCCGAGGAAGAAATCGCCGAAGTGGCGAAGAAGGTCGCGGCGACCAAGGGATTGGACGTCGAACTGATCACCTTCTCGGATTATGTGCAGCCCAACGCTGCCCTCGAATCGGGCGATCTCGACGCCAACGCCTTCCAGCACAAGCCTTACCTTGACGCCCAGATCAAGGCGCACGGCTATCACATCGTTCCCGTTGGCTTCACCATCGTCGAGCCGATCGGTCTTTTTTCGAAAAAGATCAAGAAATTCGACCAATTGCCCAACGGGGCCAAGATCGGCATTCCGAACGACCCCAGCAATGGGGCGCGCGCCCTGCGCCTGCTGGCGGCGCATGGGCTGATTACCCTGAAAGACGGCAAGCAGGAAGATGCCTCGGTTCTCGACATCGCCAAGAACCCCAAGAAGATCAAGTTCTTTGAGCTGGAAGCGCCGCAATTGCCGCGCGCCCTCGATGATTTCGACGCGGCGGTCATCAACACCAATTATTCGCTGAATGGCGGGTTCGATCCGGTCAAGGACGCCCTGATTCAGGAACCGCGCCAGAACAACCCCTATGGCAATTTCATCGCGGTTCGGGAGCAAGACAAGGATAAGCCGGTCTTCAAGACCCTGGTCGCCGCCTATCAGTCCCCGGAAGTGTCGAGCTTCCTTGAAACGCGCTTCAAGGGGGCCATCCTTCCCGCGTGGTAAGGGGGCCTGCGCGTCTGTCGTTCGGGTCGTTCCGCTCATATGCACGGAAACCAGACAGCCCCGCCATCATCGCACACCGATGGCGGGGAAGAGCGGAGCCGTATGTCTGCGACGTCAATCCAGTGTGACGAACGTCCGGTGAAGTAACGGAAATGCCGACAGGACATCAGAGCCGCCCGTCGTCGGACGGGAGATCCGAACGCGCCGCCCAAACACCCTTATTAAGGGATAAATATATTCACCAAACAACTAAAAACCGCTTGCGGCGGTTGAGTATTGAAAGAGCGCAGGAGGGAGAATTGCTTTCCAAGAACGCAAAGACGATTTCGGTCGTCACCTTGGGATTAGGGGCAGCGCTGTATTCGGGGTCCGCCCGTGCCGACGATATCAGCGAACTGAAATCACTGGTCAACGAGCTGAAAAAACAGGTCGTCGAACAGCGTGCCCAGATCAACGAGTTGAACAATCAGGTCAACGAGCAGAAAAAGCAGGTCACCACCCAGAGTGACACGCTGCAAAAGGTCGAAGCCCAGCAGCAGGATATCGCCAAGAAGCAGGCTGCGGAGGCGCCTGTGCTGGCAGGTGATCCGACCAAGCCCGGCTTCTTCAAGATTCCGGGAACCCGGACCTCGCTGAAGTTCGGCGGCTACGTCAAACTGGACGCGGTTGACGATCTTTCCGGCAATATCGGCAGCAGCGTCGCCACCGATTTCGGATCGATTCCGCTCGACCATTCGCGCAAGGGCAATCGCGACGGTCAGGTCACCTTCAGCGCCCAGGAAACCCGGCTCAATCTGACCGCTCTGACCGCGACCGAAGCGTTGGGCGACGTGAAGACCTATGTCGAAGGCGACTTCTACGGCTCGGGCAATGGCGGCGCCAACGTGTTCCGACTGCGCCAGGCCTATGTGCAGGGGGGGCGCTTCCTGGCCGGTCAGACCTGGACGACCTTCTCGGACCTCGATACCGCCCAGCCGGAAACGCTCGATTTCAATGGTCCGGTCGGTTACGCCGCCACGCGCCAGCCGCTGTTGCGCTATACTCAGCCGCTTCCGCTCGGCAAACTCGACCTTGCGATCGAAAGCCCGCAGGGCGATTTCAACGCGACCGGCACCTTCAACGACAGCAAGATCGACAAGGCCCCGGATCTGGTCGCCCGCTACACCGCCGACACCTCGTGGGGCCATGTCGGCGTGGCAGCCCTGGGCCGCTATCTGGCGACCGATTCCGGCCTGTCCGGGCAGAGTGACGGCAAGTTCGTCTATGGCGTCCTGGCCGGTCTCGGGATCAAGACCTTCGGCAAGGATCAGTTGCTGTTCCAGACCGTCGATGGCAATGGCGTCGGACGCTATCTCGAACACGGCCAGTTCATCTCGGCGATCGTCACCAATGACGAAATCCGGCCGATCGACGTGTGGGGCGGCACCGTCGGCTATACCCACTTCTGGACCGACACGCTGCGCAGCAGCGCCGCCTATGGCTACAGCCACTTCAGCACCCCCGCCGGGGGAACCGTTCAGCCGCTCAAGAGCCTGACTTCATTCCACGCCAATTTGATCTGGAGCCCGTGGGACTCCACCGATGTCGGTCTCGAGTACATTTACGGCCATATCGAACTCGACCGGCCGCAATATGATACCGCGACCAAGACCTGGGCTTCGTCCGGTTCGGCGAACCGGATCCAGGCCAGCGTCAAGTACGGCTTCTAACGCGTAAAGTGAGGCGGGACAGGACCACCTGGCCCGCATCCTCTCTCTTCATTCGGGGGAAAACGATGTTTCGCAAGATACCGCAGATTCTTGCCGCCGCCCTTGTCTTCGTCACCGGCGCGGCCCAGGCCGACCAGCTGGACGATATCCGCAAAGCGGGTGTGGTGCGGGTCGCCGTCTTTGACAGCAATCCGCCGTTCGGCTTCGTCGATGAGAAGACCCATGCCCTGGAAGGCTATGACATCGACTTCGCCAAAGCCTTTGCCGACAAGATCGGGGTGAAGCTCGAGCTTGTGCCGACCAACCCGGCCAACCGCATCCCGGTGCTTCAGTCGGGCAAGGCTGATCTGATTGTCGCCGATCTCACCATCACCCCGGAGCGGGGCAAGGTGGTCGATTTCAGCATTCCCTACTTCGTCACCGGCCAGCAATTCCTGGTCCCGGCCAACGCTCCAGCGACGCTGGCCGATTACGCCAAGAGCCGGATCGGGGCGGTCAAAGGCACCACCGGCGAGCAGGCGGCCAAGGCCCGCTTCCCCGAAGCGCGGGTCCTGTCCTATGACGATATCCCGCTGGCCTTCTCTGCCCTGCGCAATGGCAGCGTCCAGGCGATCACCCAGGATGCCGAAATCCTGGCCGGTCTGCTGGCCGAGGCACCGGACAAGGCCAAATACAAGGTTCTACCGGAATTGTTGAGCCGCGAACTGATCGGCGTCGCGGTCAAGAAGGACGAAACGGCGCTGCTTGCCCAGGTCAATGCGATCCTGCTCGAGCTGGAAAATAACGGCCGGGCCGCGGCGATCTTCGAGCAATGGTTCGGTGCCAAGAGCAAGGCGCCCGAGCCGCGCAATTTCAAGATCGGCACCCCGTAACATCGGCCTTGAGGGAAGGGTTCCCCACCCGCTACCCTTGATCACCGGCTCCCCCGTCGCTGCGGCTGGGGAGCCGCCTTATCTCCCCTCCCCCGCTTGGCAGTGAATCGGTCCGTTGATGTCAGAGCCCGCCCCGCCGGTGATCGAATTTCGCTCCGTCACCAAATCCTTTGGAACAAATCCGGTCATCCGCGGCATTGATCTGTCCGTCGCCCAGGGCGAGGTCGTCGTCATCTGCGGCCCCTCCGGATCGGGGAAATCGACCCTGATCCGTCTGGTCAACCGGCTGGAAAGCCTGAGTTCGGGCGATATCCTGATCGACGGGAACAGCACCGCGTCCTATCGCGGCGCCGCCTTGCGCGAATTGCGCACCGGCATCGGATTCGTCTTTCAGCAATTCAATCTGTATGGCCATCTGACCGCCGCCGAGAACATCGCCCTTGCCCCGCGCAAGGTCCTCGGCCTCTCGGCGCAAGAGGCGCTGGAGCGGGCGCGGGCGTTGCTGGCCCGGGTCGGACTGGCCGACAAGGAAGCCCAATATCCGTCGCAATTGTCGGGAGGGCAGCAGCAACGGGTGGCGATCGCCCGCGCCCTGGCGATGCAGCCCAAGATCTTGTTGTTCGACGAGCCGACGTCGGCACTGGACCCGGAAATGATCGGCGAGGTTCTCGCGGTGATCCGGCAGTTGGCCGACACCGGGATCACGATGCTGGTGGTGACCCACGAAATGGGCTTTGCCCGCGAGATCGCCGACCGCGTTGTCTTTATCGATGGCGGAGTGATCCTCGAAGACGCCCCGCCCGAGCAATTTTTCCTCGCCACCCGCCATCCCCGCGCCCAGCGTTTCTTACGGCAATTGCTGTCTCCCTTGCATACGGCGACGGAGTGATGGGCTTTTCCGTCGATTTCGCCGGGGTTCTGAGCGGCCCCCCGTTGCATTGGCTGGTCACCGGCTTTTTCACCACGATCGTCGTCACGATCGCCGCCAGTGTGCTGGCCAGTCTGCTGGCTTTGCTCCTGCTCGGACTGCGCATCTCGGACAATCGACCGGCGCGGACAATCGCGGCCGGGATCATCGAACTGTTCCGCAACACGCCGTTTCTGGTCCAGATGATGTTCTGGTACTTCGCCGCGTTCGGCTTGCTGCCGTCCGGAATCCGCGACTGGATCAACGCCGATCATTCCTGGGCCACCCTGCCCGGCAACATCCCGCTGGTCAGCCCGGAATTCATCGCCTCGACCTGGGGGTTGGGGATGTTCTCGGCGGTATTCATCGCCGAGGAAATCCGCGCCGGATTGCTCGCCCTGCCCAAAGGCCAGAGCGAGGCGGCGCTCAGTCAGGGCTTCGGCCATTGGGCCAGCCTGCGCCATGTGCTGTTGCCCCAGGCCCTGACCAATTCGTTTCAGGCCGTCGTCGGGCAATATCTCAATTTGATGAAGCTGTCTTCGCTGGCCACCGCGATCGGACTGGCCGAGATCACCTATCAGGTGCGTCAGATCGAAAGCTATAACTCTCACGCGATCGAGGCGTTCGCGGTCGGGACCGGGCTGTACCTTCTGCTCGGGCTGGCGATGGGACGGCTGATGCTGGCCTTTGCCCCCAAACGACGGGACGGACGGCGGGGCGCGGAGGCCGGACATGCCGCCTGAACTCGACGTGATCTGGCGCAATCTCGATTACCTGCTGTGGGGCCGGATGGCGCAGGGAGAGCCGGGCGGGTTGCTGCTTAGCGTCCTGATCGCCCTCGCCTCGGGCGTGCTGGCCCTGGTCGGCGGAATCGCGCTCGCGGTGCTGGCGTGGTTTTCGTCCGGCCTGCTGCGGCGCGTGCTGTTCGTGTGGGCCGACCTGATCCGGGGCATCCCCCTGATCTTCGTGATCTTCTGGGTCTATTTCCTGGTCCCGGCCCTGTTCGGCGGGGCGATCCCCGGCACGGTGTCGGTGATTCTCGCCCTGGCCTGGTTCTCCGCCGCGGCGGTGATGTACAGCACCCTGTCCGGGTTAGAGGCTCTGTCCGGTGGTCAGCGCGAAGCCGCCTTGTCCACCGGGCTATCCGAAATGCAGACCCTGTTCGTGGTTCTGCTGCCCCAGGCGCTGGTCAATCTCGTGCCCTCCTATGTCAGCCTGTTCGCCTCGCTGATCAAGGATACCTCGCTCGCCTTTATCGTCAATGTCCCCGAACTGACGATGGTTGCCAGTCAGGTCAACAACCGAACCCAGCTTTATCCGACCACGATCTTTCTGTTCACCGCGGCGCTGTATTTCGTGCTGTGCGGCGGCCTGTCCCTGTTGGTGCGCAAGATCATGCGCAGGCCTGTCGCCGCGTCGTGGGACTAGACGATCCGCCCCCTTGATCGCGTAGCGGTTTTATTCATACTCTGTGCCTTAGGACTTCACAATCGATCGGCAAAACCGCCGACGCGGAGTTGGACGTTGTGCCGACTTCGACAAAAACAAGAAGACCAGGCAACAGGGAAGGACAAAACATGACGGGAATTACCCTGCGGCACGAAGGCGCGACCTTGGTCGTCGGCTTCGACCGCCCGGACAAGCGCAATGCGATCACCGTGGAGATGTATGGCGAACTGGCCGCCGCGCTGGACCGCGCCGAAGCCGACCCGGCGGTGCGCGTTGTCCTTTTTCACGGAACCGACGGCGTTTTCACCGCCGGAAACGATCTGCGCGATTTTCTGGAAAACCCGCCCGACGGACCCGATCACCCGGCGTTCCGGTTCATCCGCACCCTGGCTTCGGCGAACAAGGTCCTGGTGGCCGCCGTCGACGGACCGGCCGTTGGAGTCGGCGCGACGATGCTGCTGCACTGCGATCTCGTCATCGCGGCGCGGACGGCGCAGTTCGCTTTCCCGTTCATCAATCTCGGTCTGGTGCCCGAAGCGGGGAGTTCGCTTTTGCTGCCCCGCCTCGCCGGCTACCACCGCGCCGCCGCGCTGTTGATGCTGGGCGACAGCTTCGATGCCGAGACCGCGCGCGAGATCGGGCTGGTTTCCCGCGTTGTCGAGGCGGACGCGTTGCAAACCGAGGCGCTGGCACTGGCCGCCCGCCTTGCCGCCAAGGCCCCCGAAGCGCTGCGTCAGGTCAAATCCCTGATCAAATCGCCCCGCCATGAGGTCGATACCCGCATCGTCGAGGAAGCTGAGTTGTTCATGCACAGGCTGCGTTCGCCGGAATTGCGCGAAGCGATCGACGCCTTCTTCGCCAAGCGTCAGCCCGACTTCTCCCGCTTCGCCTAAGGCAATAAACCGCTCTTGGCCGCCAGCCATGGCTGACGGCCAAGAGCGCGGATGCGCCCGCTAGGGCAGAGGGACAATACGGCAAATCACGTCAGCCGATACCGTCTCTGTACAGCCCCCGCACTGGGGGCGGCCTTTCGGTCCCGTCTTGGCTGCGACCATAGCCTGTGCGGGCGCGTCGGGCAAAGAGGCCTCGGCCCGATCGGGGAAAAAGAACACAAGGAGATTGTGCGCTGCCGCCGCGTCCGGGGGCGAACCCCTGTGTTCCACGCCGGAAGAGCCGTGTATCCTGCGACCAGCGGTCATTGCCGCGGGGGAGACGTCCGATGAATCGCAAGCAACGCCGGGCCGACAAGGCGACGAAGACGGGCACGCCGGGGACGGCGGCGGAGCCATCCGGACTCCAGCCGATTCTGCTCGAGGCCTTCCGCCACCATCAGGAGGGGCGGCTGGGTGAGGCCGAACGGCTCTACCGGCGGATTCTGGCGCTCGACCCCCGCCACGCCGACAGCCTGCATCTGCTGGGCATGGTCGCGTTCCAAAGCGGTCAGCCCGAGGCGGCGGCGGAGCTGATCGCCCAGGCCGTCGCGGTCAACCCCAACAACGCGATGTACTGCTCCAACCTCGGCAGCGTGTTGAAGGAATTGGGGCGGCATGACGAGGCGGTCGCGAGCTGGCGGCGGGCCCTGACGCTGCGGCCCGATCATGCCGAATCCTACAGCAATCTCGGCTACGTCCTGCGCGAGCAGGGGCGGCTGGACGAGGCGGCCGACCTGCTTCGTCAGGCCCTGGCGATCAATCCCGGTCTGGCCGAGGCGCAGTGCAATCTGGCCCACGTTTTAAGCGATCTCGGCCGTTTCGACGAGGCGATCCAGGCCTGCCTGCGCGCGCTGGCCCTGAAGGAGATGGGGCCGACCAAACGGCTGTTCGTCTACTGCCTGGGCCGGGGCGGCACCGTGCCGACGGACAGGGCGGCCCAGGCGGCGATGCAAGCAGCGGTGCTGCGCGCCTTCGCCGAACCGTGGGACCGGACCAGCGCGGTGATGAGGGCCGCGCTGACCCTGGTGAAGGCCAACCCGGAGATCGGGTCCGCCCAGGCCCGGTTTGGCGATGGCGGTTCCCACCGGGTGGTCTCGGCCGGGTTCCTCGCCTCGACCGATTTCGCCGCGACCATTGCAGACCCGGTGTTGCGGGCGGCCCTGACCGCCGCCCCGATTCCTGACAGCGGGCTGGAACGGCTGTTGACCGTCGCCCGCCACGCCCTGCTCGACACGGCGGTCGCGGCCGTCGAACCGGCACCGGGTTTGTCCGACTTTCACGCCGCGCTCGCCCGGCAATGCTTCATCAACGAATATGTCTACGACCTCACCGACAGCGAGACGGAGCAGGTTGACCACCTGGCCCGGTCCCTTGCCACCGCCCTGGACAGCGGCGCCCCGGTTCCGCCCGCCTGGGTCGTCGCGGTGGCGTCCTATCGCCCGCTTCATTCCTTGCCCGGCGCCGCCCGCCTGCTGGAGCGGAGTTGGCCGGGGCCGGTCGAGGCCGTCCTGACCCAGCAATGCCGCGAGCCCGAGCAGGAGCGGCATCTCCGCGCCACCATCCCCCGGCTGACCGCGATCGAGTCCGAGGTGTCGCGCCGGGTCCAGGCCCAATACGAGCAAAACCCCTATCCCCGCTGGATCGTCGCCGCCCCGCCCGAGACGGCCCGGCCGGTCGATGCCGTCCTGCGGAAGCTTTTCCCGTTGGCTCCGATCTTGCCCTTCGCCCCGGCCCATGGACCCGGCTGCGACGTGCTGGTCGCCGGGTGCGGCACCGGCCAGCAATCCATCGAAAGCGCCCAGAGCTACGCCGGGGCGCGGGTTCTGGCGGTCGACCTCAGCCTGTCCAGCCTGAGCTACGCCAAGCGGAAAAGTCTGGCGCTGGGGCTGGGCGCGATCGAGTACGCCCAGGCCGACATCCTGGCCCTGCCCGCGCTGGGGCGAAGCTTCGACGTCATCGATTCGTCGGGCGTGCTGCATCATCTGTCCGACCCGGTGCAGGCCTGGACGATCCTGCTGTCGCTGCTGCGGCCGGGCGGCTTCATGCGGGTCGGCTTCTACAGCGAAACGGCGCGCCGGGGCTTGGCCTTCGCCCGCGCCCTGATCGCCGAGCGGGGCTATCCCGCCACCGCCGACGGCATCCGCCGCTGCCGCCAGGAGATCTTGGACGCCGGTCCGTCGTCCCCCCTGGCCCAGGCCGCCCAATTTTCCGACTTCTTTACGACCAGCGAATGCCGCGACCTGATCTTTCACGTCGAGGAACATTGCCTGACGCTGGAGACGATCGCGGCGGTCCTGGACAAGACGAAGATGCGCTTCCTTGGCTTTGACATCGACGCAACCACCCTTCAGGCCTACCGCTCGCGCTTTCCCGACGATTGGGCGGCGACCGATCTTGGCCAGTGGAGCCGGTTCGAGGCCGACCACCCGCTGACCTTCGTCGGGATGTACCAGTTCTGGATTCAAAAGCCGGGGTAAGCGGGGACGACCGCCCGTTCCCCGACCTGCCCGCTCCGGTGTCGGCGGCCAGCACCAGTTGCGAAATCGACGGCTCGTCGGTATAAGGCCATCGATTTCAACGCACCGCCCCTTGTCAGACGGCGTGGGCTTGCACCCAGGCGGTGAACTGGCCCATCCAGCCCTCGAGGAAATTCCGGCTGTCCGGACCGATCATGCCATCGGCATCGAACAGCCCCTCTTTGGCCTGAAGAAACGCCTCGGGCTGGCCCATCGTCGGCATGTCGAGATTGGCCAGAATGTTGCGGAGATGCTGTTGGGCCATCGCGGTCCCGGCGGCGCCCACCGAGACGCCGATAATTCCGGCAGGCTTTTTTCGCCACGCACTCTGACCGAAGGGGCGCGAGGCATGATCGATTGCGTTCTTCAGCACGCCAGGCACCGAGCGATTATATTCCGGCGACACGAACAGAACGCCGTGTGCGGCCAGAATCCCACGTTTCAAGCGCGCAACCGACTCCGCCTGGGCGGCATCCTCATCCTGAGTATACAGGGGCAGGTCGCCAATCCCGAGGTGAGTGAACGACACCTCGGGCGGAGCCAGGGGAGCAAGTGCCAGAGCCAGCTTTTTATTGAACGAGTCGCGACGAAGGCTGCCGACGATAACGGCGATCCGGATCTGACTCATGGCATCTCTCTTTCAATACCGGAACGACCCGGCCCAACCGCATCAACGAACGAACAGATAGATGATGATCAGGACCGGAATCGGGACGCCCAGCAGCCATAGAAGACCGTATTTCATCGTTCATTCCTCCTCGGACAGATATCAACGGAAAAGGTTGGTCCGGGCGAGATCAACCAGATCATCGCCCTGCCCGTTCATCATCGCTTTCAGCGCATAGAGACCAAAGCCAAGCCCCTGGGCCAACGTGGTTTGCGGAGGCATCGCCAGTTCCTGACGGTTGGTCACGACATCGAGAAGCGCCGGGCCGTCATGGTCAAGCACCTCTCGCAACGCGGTGTCCAGATCGGCCGGGTCCTCGACCCGGCGGGCAAACACCCCCATCGCCCGCGCCATCGCCGCGAAATCTGGATTGATCAGATCGACCCCGGTCTCAAGAAATCCCGCGACCTTCATCTCCAACTCGACGAAGCCCAGCGTGCCGTTATTGAAAACGACGATCTTCACCGGCAATGCCTGCTGGGTCAGGGTGATGAAGTCACCCATCAGCATGGCGAAGCCGCCATCGCCGGACAGCGAGATCACCTGTCGCCCCGGAAAGGCGGATTGCGCCCCCAGCGCCTGCGGCAGGGCATTCGCCATCGAGGCATGGGTGAATGATCCGATCAGCCGCCGCCGCCCATTCATTTTCAGATAGCGGGCCGCCCAAATCGTCGTCGTCCCAACGTCGCAGGTGAACACGGCATCGTCGGCGGCATGATCGCTGATAAGCTTGGCGAGATATTGCGGATGGATCGGGGTGCGTCCGGGATGGCCGACCGCCAGATCGTCGAGATCACGGCGGGTTTGGGAAAATCTGCCCAGGCATTCGTCGAGATGGCTTCTGTCTGACTTTGTATCGAGACCAGGCAGCAAGGCGGCAATCGTCGCCCCGACATCGCCGACAACGCCCAGATCGATCGGACAGCGCCGCCCCAAATTCTCGACGCGGAGATCGACCTGAACGACCGTTGCCTCGGTCGGGTAGAATTGGCGATAGGGAAAATCCGTCGCCAGCATCAGCAGCAGGTCGCAGTTCTGAAGCGCGTAATGGCCGGAACTCACGCCGATCAATCCGGTCATCCCCACCGAGAACGGATTGTCGTACTCAACCCCTTCCTTGCCGCCCAAGGCATGGACGATCGGGGCCTTCAGTTGTTCAGCCAGACGGATCACATCGTCATGAGCGCCAGAACAGCCCCGCCCACAAAATAACGAGACGCGAGAGGCGGCATTCAGCATGACCGCCAGAGCGTCAATCGTATCGTCATGGGGGCGGACGAGCGGAACCGGCGGCAGCAGAGAGACCGAAGACCGCGCCTCGGTCGGGGCCTTCATCAAGGCGACATCGCCGGGGATGACGATCACCGCGACCCCGCGCTGACCAACAGCGGCACGGATGGCCGTTTCGACCACCCCCGGCATCTGCTCCGGCGTTGAAACCATTTCGCAGAAATGGCTGCATTCGGCGAACAGGGTCTGGGGGTGGGTCTCCTGAGAATAATGCCGTCCGATTTCCGCGCTGGGAATCTGTGCCGCAATCGCCAGAACCGGCACCCGCGAGCGGTGACAATCGAACAGGCCGTTGATCAGATGGAGATTACC
>NZ_AQPH01000025.1 GCF_000442515.1 Magnetospirillum fulvum MGU-K5
GGTCAAACGGGTCGGACGGGATCGCTTTGTCGCCACCGTGTTGATCGCGATCGCCAATGGCGGCCGGACCGAATTGCTGCCGCTGGTCGAGCGTTTGAAGCTCGACCCGGCGGCGGAGGTTCGCGAGATGGCGACGTGGGCTGCCTCAGCCCTCGGCGGCGAGAGCGCGAGCCAGCTGTGACAACGCTTCCTGATGGCGTTCGTTGGTGATGGTCGCGAAATTCCGCGCCAACTCCAGGCACATTCTCTGACGGGCATTCAGATCGGACGCGCGATTGGTCTCGATGCCCTCGAAGAAATAATTGACCGGGACGGAGAGCGCCTGGGCGATCTCGTACAAACGGCCGGAAGAGATGCGGTTGATGCCGCGTTCGTATTTGTGGGCCTGCTGATAGGTCACACCGATAAGGTCAGCCATCTGCTGCTGAGAAAGCCCGAGCATAATGCGGCGCTCGCGAATTCTTGCTCCGACGTGACGGTCGATATCATTGGCACGGTTCATAATATACTCGGGCCTCGTCTTCATCCTCGCCGCAATACTTGGTCTATATGTCGGCAGGATTGGATGGATAGTTGGGGTCCGGCACCCGGTGCGGGTGATAACCACCTGCCGCTGAGATAGGCTGAATTCCTGAGGGGGGCAACCCGAAACTGCCCAACCTGTGGAAATCCGTAATACTACGCAGAGTTTGAATCTTAAGTATTATGTATATTGATCAAGACTCAGATCGCGTTAGAGGATCGCGTTCGCCGGATCGATCCAGCCGCCGCCGAGCATTCTAGAGCCTTGATAAATAACGCAGGCTTGGCCGGGGGCAACGCCCTGTTCCGGTTGGAGCAGTCTGACCTCGGCGGATGTCTTATCCAAACGTCGTAATTGGGCCGGAACAGGGGGCCGGGTCGAGCGAACCCGGACCTCAACTGCCAGTTCTGTTTCAGACCCGCCTAGCCAGTTGAAGCCGGACAGCATCACCCGGCTTTGATTGAGCGCTTCGCGGGGGCCGACGATGACCCGGGCGGTCTCGGCCTCGACCGCCAGCACATACAGCGGCGGCCCACCGCCCAACCCCAGACCCCGCCGCTGACCGACGGTGAAATGGATGATGCCGGGGTGGTGGCCCAGTACCTTTCCGTCGCGATCGACGATGTCGCCGGGGCGAACCGCCTCGGGACACAAGGTTGCGACAATCCGGGTGTGGTCGCCATCGGGGACGAAGCAGATGTCCTGGCTGTCGGGCTTGGCGGCGACGGTCAGACCGTGACGGGCGGCGATGGCGCGGGTCTCGGTCTTGTTTTCGATGTCGCCCAGCGGAAAGCGGAGGAAATCGAGCTGCTCGCGGGTGGTGGCGAACAGGAAATAGCTTTGGTCGCGGGCGGGGTCGCGGCCACGCAGCATTTCCGGCCCGTCCACGCCCTGGCGGCGGCGGACATAATGGCCGGTGACCAGGGCATCGCCGCCGAGATCGCGGGCTAGGGCCAGCAGATCGCGGAACTTGACGGTGCGATTGCATTCGATGCACGGCACCGGGGTCCGCCCGGCGGCATAAGCGGCGGCGAAGGGGGCGATGACGTCGCGCTTGAACTCGGCTTCAAGGTCGTGGACGTAATGAGGAATGCCCAATTGGTCGGCGACGGCGCGGGCGTCGTGCAGATCGCGCCCGCCACAGCAGCCGATCGCGGCGGGGCCGGGATCGTGCAGCCGCAGCGTCACCCCGACGACATCATAGCCCTGTTCGAGCAGCAGCGCCGCCGTTGCCGAGGAATCGACGCCACCCGACATCGCCACCACGACGCGGGTGGCGTGGGGCGGTTTGGCGATGTCGAGGCTGTTCAGGCCGGAAGACGGCATGGCGCGGATTCGTTCTGTTGCGGGCGCGGTCCGGGGGCCGCCCCGCTCTCACCGGGGCCGGGCCGCCCCCGTGAGAGGTCCAGGGGGTGGACTATTTCTTGCCGACCATCATGTTGCGGGTCGCGGCGGGCAGGGTGACGGTCAGCCCGTCCATCTCCTTGGTGACGATGATCTGGCAGCCCAGCCGCGAGGTCGCGGTCAGCCCGAACGCGAGATCGAGCATGTCCTCTTCGTCTTCGCTGGCGGGCGGAATCTTGTCGTACCATTCCTTGGCGACGACGACATGGCAGGTCGAACAGGCCAGCGAGCCCTCGCAGGCCCCTTCCAGATCGACGTGATTGCGGTGGGCGGCTTCCATCACCGACAGGCCTTCGGCGGCATCGACCTCGGTGCGCGAGCCGTCGGGATTGATGAATGTCAGTTTGGGCATGGGACGCGTGCCTTTATCCGAAAAGAGTTAGCCGCCGATGGCGTCGTCAAGCGAATCGATCGCGACCCCGGCCAAAGCCTGACGGATACCGCGATCCATCCGCCGTTCGGCGAAGATCTTGGTTGCCGCCTCCAACGCGTCCATCGCGGCGGTGACGGCGTCGCGGTCGGACAAAGCGATGGTGCGCTCGACCTCGGCGATAGCCGCATCGATACCCTTTCGCTCGTCCGCGGACAAGAGGTCGGAATCGACCCCCAGCGCCGCCTGGACCGCCAGCACCGAGCGGCGGGCTTCGACGACGGTTTCGGCCAGCAGGCGGTTGTCCATGTCCTCGCGGGCATGTTCGAGCGAATCCCGCAGCATCGTCGCCATTTCGTCCTCGGTCAGGCCATAGGACGGCTTGACCGCGACCTGCTGTTCGATCCCGGTGCTGCCCTCGCTGGCGGTGACGGTCAGCAGACCATCGGCATCGACGGTGAAGGTCACACGAATGCGCGCCGCTCCGGCGGCCATCGGCGGGATGCCGCGCAGGACAAAGCGGGCGAGCGAGCGGTTCTGATCGACCATCTCGCGTTCGCCCTGGACGACGTGGATCGTCATCGCCGTCTGGCCGTCCTGATAGGTGGTGAATTCCTGGGCCATCGCCACCGGAATCGGGGTGTTGCGCGGGATCAGCTTTTCGACGATGCCGCCCATCGTCTCGATCCCCAGCGACAGCGGGGTAACGTCGAGCAGCAGGGTATCGGACCCGGCGGTCAGCGCCTCGGCCTGCAACGCCGCGCCGACGGCGACGACTTCGTCGGGATTGATGTCGGCGAGCGGATCGCGGCCGAACAGCGCCTTGACCGAGCTGCGGACCAGCGGCATCCGGGTCGAACCGCCGACCAGCACCACGCCCTGGATATCGGCGACGTCGATCCCGGCATCTTCGATCACCTGACGGCAGATCGCGACGGTCCGGTCGAGCCACGGCGCGGCCAGTGCGTCCAGCGTTTCACGCGAAAGGGTGTGGCGGGTGGCGATGCCGCCGACCTCGATCATCCAGTCACCCTCGCGCTGGGTCGACAGGCATTCCTTGGCGACGCGGGCGGCGGCCAGGGCCTGCATCACCTCGCCCTCGGTCAGGGTGACGTCGCCTCGGGTCGCGGCGCGCTCGGCCAGGAAATGCTCGGCTACGGCATGGTCGATATCGTCGCCGCCCAGCGCGGCGTCGCCGCCGGTGGCGCGAACCTGGAACACGCCCTTTTCCATCCGTAGGATCGACAAATCGAAGGTGCCGCCGCCCAGATCATAGACGGCGTACAATCCCTCAGCCCCGTGATCGAGCCCATAGGCCAGCGCGGCGGCGGTCGGTTCGTTGACCAGACGCAGCACCTCGAGCCCGGCCAGGCGGGCGGCGTCCTTGGTCGCGGTGCGGGCGGCATCGTCGAAATAAGCGGGCACGGTGATGACGGCGCGATCGACCTCTTTGCCCTGGGCCGCTTCGGCACGGGCGCGAAGCGCGCGCAGGATGTCGGCCGAGACCTCGACCGGGGTCAGCGTCCGCCCGGCGACGCGCAGCCGGACCATGCCGCCCTCGGCGGCGCTGTCGAGCCGGAAGGGCAGGGTGCCCGCCAGCGATTTCAAATCCTCGATCCCGCGCCCCATCAGCCGCTTGACCGAACTGACCACCTGTTCCGGCTTTTCCAGGATCATCCGGCGCGCTTCGCGCCCGACGATCACACTGCCGTCCTCGTCATACTGAACCACCGAGGGGATCAGCGCCTGACCGTCGTCGTCGCGGAGCACTTCGACCACGCCGCCCTGAGCCAGAGCCACCACCGAATTGGTGGTGCCGAGATCGATGCCGACGGCAAGGCCGCGATCCTGCTCATGCGGAGCAGGGCTCTCGCCGGGTTCGTGCAACTGCAACAGCATTCAGGGCGTCCTTGTGATGCGGGTTTTCTTGGCCCGGGCCTCTTCGGCGAGGCGGGACAGATATTTCAGCCGGATGGCCAGATGACCGGCCTGATCGAGGTCGTTGGCGTTGAAGGCGGCGGAAATGCCGCACTGGCAGGCGATCATCGCCGATTCGGCCTCCATTGCCAATTGCGCGACCCGCTCACGGGTCTCGGCCTCGGCCAGCGCCTCGCGCATCTCCATCTGCTCCATCAGCAGGGCGCGGTCGTTGATGGTGCCGCAAGCGGTCAGATCGACCGGGCTTCCCAGCAGGCCGAGCAGATAGGCGGCGCGGCGGAGCGGGTCCTTCAGCGTGTCATGGGCGTCGTTGAGCGCGGTGGCCTGCGCCTGCGACAGCGCCTTTTCACGCGGCGATTTCGAGGCAAAGCGGTCGGGATGAACCCGCCGTTGCAGGCCGAGATATTGGCGTTCCAGCGCGTCCTGATCGATATCGAACGAACGCGGCAGCCCCAGCCGGGTATAATGATCGACAACGCCCGGCCCCTGCACCGCGCCGCAGACCGAACAGAACAGGGCGCGGGACGCGACAGGGCCCTTGCAGGACCAGCAGGGGGCGATCGCGGAGGCGGGATGGTTCATCGTCGGTCCTCGCCCCTCAGACGTGGAAGGATTCCCCACAGCCGCAGCGACCTTTCTCGTTCGGGTTGCGGAAGACGAAGCCGGACTGCATCTTGTCCTCGACGAAGTCCATTTCGGTGCCAAGGATGAACATCGTCGCCTTGGGATCGATCAGGACGGTGACGCCGTTATGTTCGACGATCTCGTCATAGGGCGTCCGCTCGTCGGCGAATTCCAGGGTGTAGGACAGGCCGGAGCAGCCCTTCGAACGCACCCCGATGCGAATCCCGGCCGACGGCTTGCCGCGCTTGTCGAGAAGGGCCTGGACACGGGTCGCGGCGGCGTCGGTGATGGTCAGTGGAGCAGCGGGCATGGGGGTATCCTCAAGGATGGAAACGCGGTGGTCCAAAAGCCGGGGTGGGCGGCGGGCAGCCTATTCGGCTGCCGCGCTGTCGTCCTTGCCGGCCTTGCGCTTGTAATCGGCGATGGCGGCCTTGATCGCATCTTCGGCCAGCACGGAACAATGAATCTTGACCGGGGGCAAGGCCAGTTCCTGGGCGATGTCGGTATTCTTGATCTGACCGGCCTCGTCGAGGGTCTTGCCCTTGACCCATTCGGTGACCAGCGAGCTTGACGCGATCGCCGAGCCGCAGCCGAAGGTCTTAAACTTGGCGTCCTCGATGATGCCCTCGGCGCTGACCTTGATCTGAAGCTTCATCACGTCGCCGCAGGCCGGGGCGCCGACCAGCCCGGTGCCGACGTTGCCGTCTTCCTTGTCGAGCGATCCGACATTGCGCGGATGTTCGTAATGGTCGATGACCTTGTCGCTGTATGCCATGACGAGTCTTCCTTTTCGGGCCGGAGGATCACTCCGGAATGATTCCAAACTATATCACGTCCGCACGGGATGCGAGATGATTAATGCTCGGCCCACTGCACCGAGCTGACATCAATCCCTTCCTGATGCATTTCCCACAGCGGGCTGAGCGAGCGCAGATGCTCGACCGCGCTGACGATGTGGTCGATCGCATAGGAGATGTCTTCGTCGGTGGTGAAGCGGCCAAAGCCGAACCGCAGCGAGGTGTGGGCCATTTCGGCATTCAGCCCCAGTGCCCGCAGCACATAGGACGGTTCGAGCGAGGCCGAAGTGCAGGCCGAGCCGGACGACACCGCCAGACCCTTGACCCCCATCATCAGCCCCTCGCCCTCGACGAAGGCGAACGAGATGTTGAGGTTGCCGGGGACGCGGTGGTCAAGGTCGCCATTGACGTAAATCTCGGGCAGACGCTGTTGCAGGCCGCCCAGCAGGCGGGTGCGCAAGCCCAGCAGACGCTTGGATTCCTCGACCATCTCGGCCTGGGACAGCGCGCAGGCCAGACCGAGGCCGACGCACAGCGGCGTCGCCAGGGTGCCCGAACGCATCCCGCGTTCCTGGCCGCCGCCATGGATCATCGGCACCAGCCGGACGCGGGGGCGGCGGCGGACATAGAGCGCGCCGATTCCCTTCGGTCCATAAATCTTGTGGCCGGAAATGCTCATCAGATCGATGTTCATCGCGTTGACGTCGAGCGGGATCTTCCCCACCGCCTGGGCGCAATCGGAATGGAAGTGGGCGCCCTTGGCCCGGCACAGCGCGCCGATCTCGGCCAGCGGCTGGATCACCCCGATCTCGTTATTGACCCCCATCACCGAAACGATCGCGGTGCGGTCGGTGATCGCCGCCTCAAGCTCGGCCAGATCGATCAGCCCGTTGGTGCCGACCGGCAGATAGGTCACCTCGAACCCTTCCTGCTCGAGGTGGCGGCAGGTGTCGAGTACGCATTTATGCTCGGTCGAGACGGTGACGATATGGTTGCGGCGATCCTTCAGGAACATCGCGACGCCCCGGATCGCCAGATTGTTCGATTCGGTCGCGCCCGAGGTGAAGATGATTTCCTTGGCATCGGCTCCGATCAGCGCGGCGATCTGGGCGCGGGCCTGCTCGACCGCTTCCTCGGCTTCCCAGCCATAGGCGTGATTGCGCGAATGCGGATTGCCGAATTTCTCGGTGAACCAGGGCAACATCGCCTCGACCACGCGGGGATCGCACGGCGTGGTGGCCTGATAATCGAGGTAAACCGGGACATTGGGCCGCCGTGCCGGGGTCGCGGCGTTGGTCGGGGTGGTCTTGAGGCCGAGGGCTGTCATCGGTTTCATCCTTCCTTCAAATCGTGCGTCAGGCGGCTTCGGCCTGCGATATCGTGAACCCCTTGCGCCGGGCCAGATCGGTCCAGGCGGCAAGAAAGCGGTCGATGTCCTCTTCGCGGCTGGCCCAGCCCAGGCTGATCCGGATCGCCGACCCGGCGATCTCGGGCTCCAGGCCCATTGCCGTCAGCACCCGGCTGACCTCTTGCCGCCCCGAGGCGCAAGCCGGTCCGGCGCTGACCGCTACTCCGGCAAGGTCGAGCGCCATCACCTGAGTTCGGCCGGGCAGGCCGGGCAAGGCGAGGCAGGTCGTGTTGCTCAGCCGGGGCGAAGCCGCGCCGACCGCGATCGCCTGGGGCAGACGGGTCAGCGCCGCGCGCTCCAATCGGTCGCGCATCGCGCTCAATCTCAATGTGGTGGTGGGATCGCTCAAATCATCCCCTACCAAGGTGGCGCACGCCCCAAACCCGACAATACCGGGCAAATTCTCGGTTCCGGCCCGGCGGCGGCTTTCCTGACCACCTCCAAGCAAGAAGGGTGCCAGGGGAAATGTCGGATCGGCCAGCACCAGCGCCCCGATTCCGGGAGGGCCGCCCATTTTATGGGCAGAGAGGGTGAGGAAATCGGCACCCAGCGCCGTCAGCGACAGCGGGGTCCGCCCGGCGGCCTGGGCCGCGTCGCAATGAAGTCGGGCGCCGTGGGCATGGGCCAGCCGGGCCGCTTCGGCCACCGGCTGGATCACCCCGGTTTCGTTGTTGGCCAGCATCACCGACACCAGCGCCGGGCGCGTGTCCTCGCCTAGCAGGCGGTCGAGTGCGGCAAGGTCGATCAGGCCGTCGGCCCCGACCGGAATAAAAGCGGCCCCGGCGCGTTCGGCCGGTTCGGCGATGGCGGGATGTTCGATCGCCGAGACGATCAGGCGCCGGGCCCCGCTGCCCGCCAGGATCAGGGCGTCGGCCTCGGTCCCGCCCGAGGTAAAGATCAGGCCGTGCGGATCGGCCCCGACCAGGGCGGCGACCTGGGCACGCGCGGTTTCCAGCCGTTTGCGTGCCGCCCGGCCCGGCCCGTGGATCGAGGAGGGGTTGCCCGCTTCGGCCCAGCATTCCGCGATCGCCGCCGCCACGGCGGGGCGCAGCGGAGCGCCGGAATTATAGTCAAGATAAGCGGTGCCGCTCATCGGCGCGCGCATCCTTCCGTTTTCGTCGCGCTGGCTGCGTTATTCGGCTGCCGCGATGGTGCCGGGGCGGTCGCCGCCATGGAACATTCCCGAACTCCCCAGAATGCGGCGTTCGCAAATGTCATGGAGGGAAACCGAACTGAGATAGAGATAAATCTGGTTGCCCAGTTCCTCCCACAGATCGTGGGTCAGGCAGCGGCCCTTGTTGTTATGACAGCCGGCCGGAGTGCCGGGCGAGCATCGGGTGGTCTGGATCGGCTCATCGACCGCCAGAATAATGTCGGAGACGCGGGTCTGCTGCGCGATCCGGGCCAGCAGATAGCCGCCGCCGGGGCCGCGCACGCTTTTGACCAGCCCGCCCTTGCGCAGCTTCCCGAACAATTGTTCGAGATACGACAACGAGATTTCCTGGCGTTCGGCGATATCGGCCAATGCCACCGGGCTCCCGCGCGAGTGGCTGGCGAGATCGACCATCGCCATCACGGCGTACCGTCCCTTGGTGCTGAGTTTCATGATCCAGTCTCCCGCTCCAGTGCCGGTTGGTCCGGGCTTTTGCCGACCGGCCGCGTGTGATCCGGCCCGGTTCCGGGCACGGTCGGTTCGCCGCCGACCAGATGGGGCAGCCGAGCGCAGCCGAGCGTCGGATGTCCATGCAGTTCGGTTTCCAGTTCGGTGACCCGCTCGACCAGACCGGCGATCTGACCGCGCAGGCTGTCGATAGCGCGGATCACCGGGTCGGGCAGGGATTCGCCCGGCAGTCCATAGGCGCAGAACTCGGGGTCTTTGCTGCGCCGCATTGCCATCCGGGCCGGGATGCCGACCATCGTCACGCCGGGGGGGACGTCGGTCAGCACCACTGCGTTGGCTCCGATCCGGGCACCCTTGCCGACGGTGATCGGGCCCAGCACCTGGGCACCCGATCCGACGATCACGCCATCATCCAGCGTCGGGTGACGCTTGCCGCTGTGCAGCGAGGTGCCACCCAGGGTGACGCCGTGATAGAGCGTGACGTCCGAACCGATCACCGCGGTCTCGCCGATCACGACGCCGGTGCCATGGTCGATGAACAGCCGCCGGCCGACGATTGCACCGGGGTGAATCTCGATCCCGGTGAACAACCGTCCCAGATGGGAGATGAACCGCCCCAGCACCCGCGCTCCCCGGGTCCAGCACCAGTGGGAGATGCGGTGAATGGTCACCGCGTGCAGGCCAGGGTAGCACAGCAGGACCTCGAGCCGGGAATGGGCGGCGGGATCGCGCAGGCGGATCGATTCGATGTCTTCTCGAAGCCTCTTGAAAATCATAGCTCTCAATATGTTAATCTACGCCCCGACGGCCGGTCCGGCCGTCGGGGGACAGACCATCCGGCGCGCCAGCTCATCGCAGCGGACTATATTATGTCCGACAAGGCAGGTCAAGTTTGGCCGGCCGGCCGATGGTTTTTGTGTATTTTTCCCCGATTCGAATACTCGGATATCGAGTGTCAGCGGGGCTGGGAGATGATTGCGGTGAACCATGCCTGAAGTGATTTTCAACGGACCGGACGGACGTCTGGAGGGGCGCTATCATCACGGGAAGTCGCCGAACGCGCCGTTGGCGCTGTTGCTTCATCCCCATCCGCAGCACGGCGGAACGATGAACAACAAGGTGGTCTATGCCCTGTACCACGCTTTCGTGCGGCGGGGGTTTTCGACCTTACGGTTTAATTTTCGCGGCGTCGGGCGCAGCCAGGGCAAGTTCGACAACGGCCAGGGCGAACTGTCCGATGCGGCCTCGGCGCTGGACTGGATGCAGTCTTTCAACCCCAACGCGTCGGCCTGCTGGGTCGGCGGCTTTTCGTTCGGGGCGTGGATTGCAATGCAGTTGCTGATGCGGCGTCCCGAGATCGACGGATTCGTTTCGGTCGCGCCTCCGGCCAACGTGTTCGACTTTACCTTCCTCGCCCCCTGTCCCTCGTCGGGCCTGATCGTTCACGGCACCGCCGACGATCTGGTCCCCGAAGCCAGCGTTGCCAAGCTGGCGGCGAAATTGGCGACCCAGCGCAATATCCGGGTCGGCTATCGCACCATCGAAGGGGCTAACCACTTCTTCGGGTCTCAGCTCGACCAATTGGGTGGGATCGTCGAATCCTATCTGGCCGACGTTGCGCCCGAGCGTCAGGTCGCTCCGGTTCCGGTGCCGGAACTCGCCGCGGCGATGAGCTGACGCTAAGGCTGTTTGCCCCCTCTCTTGTCCGCCGCAGCGTGGGAGAGGGGGGAAACCTGTCCGTTACCGGCTCAGAGCGCGCTGCAATCGGCCTGAGCCAGTACGGTCCATTCCGAACTTTTGCGCCCCCGCCCGACCGAGGTGACGTCAACCACCCGGGCGGTGAACACCCGCGCCTGATGCGGGCGGACGACGACGCACAGTAGCGCGGCGTACTGGTTCCAACTGATCTGATCGTTTTTCACCATCGCCCACAGATTGCCACGGTCATCGATCTGGGCATCGAGCACGCGGGGGGTGGCGCGGATTGCGGCCAGGGCGGTGTCGCGGTCGGCGTGGGCGGAGGGAACCGCCAGGACGATCAGGCAAGCGACGGCAAAGACAAGGCGCATCATCGCGAAAGACTCCGTCAGGGGGTAAAAATCCGGCCGCCGCCGAGTGGTTCCGGGACGCCGGTGGTCGAGGGGAAGGTGGTGGGCAGCCCGGCCAGAACCCGCGCCGCCAGAAAACCGAACGCTTGGGCTTCCAGCGCATCGCCGTTCCAGCCGACCGTTTCAACCGGGCGAACATCGACCTCCAGCACTTGGCGCAACGCCAGCATCAGCACCGGATTGTGCCGCCCGCCGCCGGTGATCAGCCATTGGCGCGGCGGCTGAGGCAGATGCATCTGGGCGGCTCCAACGGCGGCGGCGGTAAAGGCGGTCAGGGTCGCCGCTCCATCGGCGGGCGACAATCCCCGCGTCAGCTTCGCCGCCAGCCGGGCAAAATCGTCGCGGTCGAGCGATTTCGGCGGGGCCAGATCAAACCAGGGGTCGGACAGGAACACCGCAACGCGGTCGAGATCGACCCGTCCGGCGGCGGCCAGCGCGCCGTCGAGATCGACCGGCTGGCCGGTATGGGTTTGGGCCCAATCGTCGATCAGGGCGTTGCCGGGGCCGGTGTCGAATGCGCACATCGCACCGTCTTCACCGATCCAGGTGACGTTGCCGACCCCGCCGAGATTGAGCACGGCCAGCGGCGCTTCGATCCCGGTGGCCAGGGCACGGTGGAACACCGGCACCAGCGGTGCCCCCTGGCCTCCGGCGGCGACGTCGGCGGTGCGGAAATCATTGACGACACGGATGCCGGTGGTGGCAGCCAGCCAGGCGCCGTCGCCGATCTGGTGGGTGTGGCCCTGGTCGGGGCGGTGCGACAGGGTGTGGCCGTGAAAGCCGATCACCCCGATGGCGTCGGGGCCAAGCCCGGCCTGATCCAGCAGGCGGGCGACCGCCTCGGCGTGGAGGCGGGTCATCTCGGCTTCGGCGGGTTCGACCGGGCCTTCGCCCAGCGCGGCGGCGCGCAGGGCGGTCCGCACCGGCTCGGGATAGGGCAGGGTCAAAGCGGGGCCGAAATGGGCGACGGTCTTTCCATCGGTTTCGATAAGAGCGGCATCGATCCCGTCAAGGGAGGTACCGCTCATTAATCCGAGCGCCAGCATTGTGTTCCCCTCGCATTGTCGCCGCAGCCCGATTGTGATAAACGAGCGAGCTTTCGGCAGCAAGCGGATCAGCGGCCATGAGCACTCCCACTTCGGATTTCCTTCGCGTCGTCGTCGAACGCGGTTACCTCCATCAATGCACCGACCTCGACGGTCTGGATCTGCGCCTGAGTCAGGGGAGTGCGGCGGGCTATATCGGGTTCGACGCCACCGCGCGGAGCCTGCATGTCGGCTCGCTGATGCAGATCATGTTGCTGCGTTGGTGGCAGAAGACCGGCAACAAGCCGGTCGTGTTGATGGGCGGCGGCACCACCCGCGTCGGCGATCCCACCGGACGCGATGACGCCCGCAAGATGTTGTCCGACGCCGACATTGCCGACAACATCGCCGGAATTCGCTCGGTGTTCGACCGCTACCTGACCTTTGGCACGGGTAACACCGACGCGGTGATGGTCAATAATGCCGATTGGCTGGACTCGCTGAATTATATCGCGTTTTTGCGGGATTTCGGCCGCCACTTCACCATCAATCGGATGTTGACGTTCGATTCGGTGCGGATGCGGCTTGAACGCGAACAGGCGATGACCTTCTTCGAATTCAACTACATGATCCTTCAGGCCTACGATTACGCCGAATTGTGGACGCGGCTGGGCTGCTGCCTCCAGATGGGCGGATCGGACCAGTGGGGCAATATCGTCAACGGCGTCGAACTGGGGCGTCGGGTCCATCAGGCCGAACTGTTCGGTCTGACCAGCCCGCTGCTGACCACCAGCTCGGGGGCGAAGATGGGCAAGACCGCCAACGGCGCGGTGTGGCTCAATGCCGACATGCTGAACCCGTGGGAGTTCTGGCAGTACTGGCGCAACACCGAAGATGCCGATGTCGGCCGCTTCCTGCGCCTTTACACCGAACTCCCGCTCGACGAGATCGCCCGGCTGGAGGCGCTTCAGGGGGCCGAGATCAACGAGGCGAAGAAGATCCTGGCGGGCGAGGTCACCCGGCTGGCCCACGGGGACGAGGCGGCGGCTCTGGCCGCCGAGACCGCACGCAAGACCTTCGAGGAAGGTGTCTCGGCCGACTCGCTGCCGACGATCGAACTGGCTTCGGCCGAGTTCGCCGCCGGGCTGCCCGTCTTTGCCTTGCTGGTGAAGACCGGGCTGGTCGCCTCGAACGGCGAGGCCAAGCGGCTGATCAAGGGCGGTGGGGCGCGTCTCAACGATGCGGTGATCGAGGACGAAACCCGCCCGGTAACCCTGTCCGATCTGACCGGCGGCGTGCTGAAGCTGGCCGCCGGCAAAAAGCGGATCGTGCTGGTCCGGGCGGTTTAGCCGTTACGAAAGGGCAACGCCCAGTTCGGCCGACAACAGCGGCAGCAGCGCGAGCGCTGGGTCTCGGGTCGAGACCCAGCGCTCGTCGCGCCACACGAAATGGTGGGCGCCGCTTTTGGGCGAGGCTACCCAGATTTCGCGGTTCGGGGTCTGCTTGTTGATGATGTAGGTGCCGCCGTTATCGAGGGTGACGGTCAGCACGCCGCCCTCAAGATCGGCATCGGCATCGTCGCGGCCATCCTCGATCGCCTCGGCAAGGCGTTCGAGCAGCGGGTCGGCCAGGGCGATAAAATGGCTTTCTTCCAGGCTCATACGGGCTCTCCAGGCATCATGGGGGCATTAATGCTACTCCTCATCGGCCCCTATGGGTCAAGGATGGCTTGCACCGCCCCCCCGTTTTGGTTATAGAAGCGCCTTCGATTTGCGGAGCACCTGGCCATGAAGGACAATATTCATCCCGATTACCACGAGATCAACGTGGTCATGACGGACGGCACTGAATTCAAGACCCGCTCGACGATGGGCAAGGCCGGCGACATCCTCCGGCTTGACATCGACCCCAAGTCTCATCCGGCTTGGACGGGCGTTCACCGCCTGATGGACACCGGCGGGCAGCTCGCCAAGTTCAAGAAGCGGTTCGAGGGTTTCGGCATTAAGTCGAGCTCGTAAGTTCGGGTCGCAGACACGACCGGGCAACCGGCCGGCCTTGTGCCGGCCGGTTTCGTTTGCTGTGGACTTCATCCGCCAATAAGGGTAGAGCACATCAGTAAGCGGCCGGCTCGCGGCCCTAGAATTTGACGATGTCTGGGGCATCATGATCATCGTCCACTTTGAGGTCTACGTCCTCGAAAGCAGAGGATGGATGCTGCACGCCCGCTATCCCCGGCTGGACCGGGACGAGGCGATGCAGGAGGCCCGCGAGCTTGAAGTCTCCATGGGCCTGCGCGTCAAGGTCCTGCGAGAAACCTATAACACCGAAACCAACGCCTTCGACGAGGCCGAGGTTTATATCAGCGGCAATGCCCCGCCACCGCCCAAGCAGACGGCGGCCCCGGCCAAGGGGAAGACGTCGCGCCGCGCCGCACCGCCGCCCAAGGCCCGGATGCGGGCCGCCCCTCCCCATCGTGCCAAGCCCAAGGACAATTCGATCGGCAGCGCCGCCGCGGTGCTGACCCGGTTTACCCTGATCCTGCTCGCGGCGGTCGGTCTCGGGCTGGTATCGCTGCGGCTGATGCAGACGATCGTGCTGGAGCTGTACAATTACGGCTTCCGCATCACTCCCGACGATTACAACCATTTGCAGGCCGTGTTGTTCACCCTGGTGGTTCTGCTGGTGTCGGTGCCGCTGGGGCTGCGCTTTCTCCCCACCCACGCGCTGCTGCCGAAGGGGCCGGTGGGCGGCACCATGTCGCCCCGTACCGATCCCAAGCTGAAAAAGTCGCTGAACAAGCTGGTCGCCCGCGTCGCCGCCGAGGGTGGGGCCGAGCCGACGATCCCCGACCGATGGGAGGACGACCCGAAGGCGGTTGTCCCCCTTCCGCTCGATTTCGATTTCGGGGCCGCGTCCGAGCCGTCCGAACCCGCCGCCGAATCGTCTTCGGCCCCCGAAGCGCCGAGTGTCGTGCCTGCTGCTGCGCCGCCGCCAAGTCCTGCGCCCGCCGCTCCGCCGGTCCCGCCCGTCAAGGATGCCGCGACCGAACTGTGCGACCGCTTTCTCGACGGTGCGATCCGTGCCGCGAAGACAAGCGGGATGGCGTTCGACCAGTACCAGCGGTTCGCCCTGAACCTGTATATGGCCGGTGCGGTGGGGGCCTTGGCCGAATCGCGCCGTCTCGATGACGCCACCCGCCGTCGCCTGCTCGCCCATGCGTTCAACCGGCTTGACGCCTCGCCCGACATGGCCGCCGGCTTCGAGGCGCGGATGGGCGAATATATGATGGAGCCGCGTTACATGCGGCTGATCCAGGCCGGGCGGGCCGGGATCGAGACATTGGAGCTGGGCGACGCCCACGGGGTCCATTCGGTGCTGCTGTCGATCCTGCGCGATTGGAACCGTCCCGCCACCGAGAAGAAGGCCTCGATCATGACGGTGATGTTTACCGACATGGTCGGCTCGACCGACATGACCCAGGCCCGGGGCGACGTTGCCGCCCAGGAAATCGTCCGCCGCCATAACGCGATTGTCCGCACCAGCCTGGCCCAATTCTCTGGCAAGGAGATCAAGCATACCGGCGACGGGATCATGGCCTCGTTCGCCTCGGCCGCCAACGCGGTCGAAGCCTCGATCCAGATTCATCGCGAAGTCGCCGCCCACAATGCCGGGCAACCCAATTTGCCGCTGCATTTGCGGATCGGCCTGAATGCGGGTGAGCCGATTCAGGAAGAAGACGATCTGTTCGGGGTTACGGTTCAGCTGGCCGCCCGGGTCTGCGCCGCGACCCAGTCCGACCGCACCTTGTGCACGACGGTGGTCAAAGACCTCGCCTCGGGCAAGGGCGGCGCGTTCGACAGCGCCGGAAGCTTCGCCCTGAAGGGATTTCGTGAAAAAATCCCGTTGTGGGATGTGGTCTGGCGCTAAAGCGGGTTAATGCAGGACCCGCTCGACCAGCATTTCTTCGAGCCGGGCGACGCGGAGGAATAGCCGGTGGCTGCGGTCCATCAGGCTGCGCAGGCCGTTCGGTAGCGAGGAATCGCCGATGAAGCTGTCATCGAGGCAGACATCGAACCCCGACAGGCGACGTTCCGAGACCAGCGCCTGTTCCGGGGTCAATTCGCCGGTCTGCACCGCCCGTTGCACCATCAGCCACGCCATCACCTGGGTCAGGCGCGAGGTGACGCGCATCGCCTCGCAGCTCATGCGCAACCCCACCACCGGCTCGGCGCGTTCGCGGTCGCGCCGTTCGGAATGGCTGAGGTAATTCCTCGCTTCGACCATCAGGGTGAGGGTCTCGTCGTATGTTCTGCTGAAAAAGGCGGGTTGCGGCATAAGCGCCCCTCCCATGCCACAAGAGCGACCTTCGTTTTTATAATGTCGCATCTTCGTAACGCTATCGCAAGGTTCCCCCCTAAAATAATTATTCGTCACCCATTTCGGCTCGATTCTCCTCAACTTGAAGTGTTGTGACAGATTTGTTTTGGATGTGACGAATTGGGCCGAGTGAAAAAGACTATACTTACTGTGACTGGCTTGCGTCGGGGCGCGTCATGCCGTAAGGTGATGCTAAGAAAACCTGAGGCGATTTGGGGGTGTGTCTCTTCCTCATCTTTGGGTGGTTTTAAATTCCGGCCGTAACAACTTTTTGTTGGAGCGGATCAGTCTGCGGTTGGCTTGGTTCTTCTATCCACTTCGGTTATAACTTATGGCTGTGATGGCTTGAGACTTGCGAATAGAGGGCGATATCCGCTAAGTGACGTCTTTTCCACCCCCGGCAGCCGGAACCGTCATGAACAGACCGAACCCGAAGGTCGGAATCGTCAGCCTTGGCTGTGCCAAGGCCCTGGTCGATTCCGAGCGTATTCTTACCCGCCTGCGGGCCGAGGGATATGACATCTCCGCGACCTATGACGGGGCCGACGTCGTCATCGTCAATACCTGCGGCTTTCTCGACAGCGCGCGGGCCGAATCGCTTGAAGCGATTGGCGAGGCGATTGCCGAGAACGGGCGGGTGATCGTCACCGGCTGTCTGGGCGGTGATCAGGCGGCGATCCGCGCTGCCCATCCTTCGGTGCTGGCGATCAGCGGACCGCACCAATATCAGGCGGTGGTCGAAGCGGTGCATGGCGCGGTTCCGCCGCCGCACGATCCTTGGGAATCCCTGGTTCCGGCGGCGGGGCTGCATCTGACGCCGTCGCATTATGCCTATCTGAAGATTTCCGAGGGCTGCAACAATTCCTGCTCGTTCTGCATCATCCCCGACATTCGCGGACGGCTGCAAAGCCGCCCGATTGCCGACGTGCTGGGCGAGGCCGAGCGGCTGGCCGAGTCCGGTGTGCGCGAATTGCTGGTGATCTCGCAAGATACCGGGGCCTATGGCGTCGATCTGCGCCATCAGGCGCAGGATTGGCGCGGGCAGTCGCGCCGCACCCACCTGACCGATCTGGCCAAGGGGCTGGGCGAGTTGGGGATCTGGGTGCGGATGCATTACGTCTATCCCTATCCCCATGTCGACGATCTGATCCCGTTGATGGCCGAAGGGACGATTCTGCCCTATCTCGACATCCCGTTTCAGCACGCCAGCCCCACTGTGTTGCGGGCAATGCGCCGTCCCGCCGATCATGAAAAGCTGCTCGATCGGATTTCCGGCTGGCGACGTGACTGTCCCGATCTGGCGATTCGCTCGACCTTCATCGTCGGTTTCCCCGGCGAGACCGAAGAGGATTTCGAGTTCCTGCTCGATTGGATGGAGGAGGCCAAGCTCGACCGCGTCGGCTGTTTCAAATACGAAAACGTCAAGGGAGCCGCCGCCAACGCCCACGCCGATCATGTCGATGAGGACGTCAAGGAAGAGCGTCACCAGCGCTTTACCGAAGCGGCGCGCCGGATCGCCGATGAACGCGCCGCCGCCAAGGTCGGCAGCGTGATCGTCGCGATTATCGATGAGGTGGACGAAGAGGGCGCGATCGGCCGCAGCGCCGCCGACAGCCCCGAGGTTGACGGCGCGGTGTTCCTCAACGGCGAAACCGAGCTTAGCCCCGGCGATCTCGTCGCGGTCGAGATCGATGCCGCCGAGGATTACGATCTGTGGGGCCATCCGGTCGGGCCGCCTTCATGACGGAGGCGCAAGCCCCATCTCCTTCCGATCCCTACCGTGCCGCGTTCCAATCGTCGAGCCGGCCGTTAGCTCTTTTGGGAGCCGATGGCCGGTTTTTCGATGCCAACCCGGCGTTCTGCACCCTGTCGCGTCGTGATCTTGCCCAGCTGGTCGGTACCGCTCCGGATTGGATCGCCCCCTGGCGCGATGGGCTGGCGATTCTGTCCGGTCCCGATGGCAACCGGGTCGACGTCTCGCTGGCCCTGGCCCCGCTGCCCGGTGGCGGCACCCTGATCGATCTCGATCCCTGGCCCGAAGTGCGACAGCGCGCCGCCGAGCGGGCCCATCGCGAGATGCGGGCGATTATCGAGAATACCTACGAATTCATCGGTCTGCTGTCGCCAGAAGGCCATCTCCTCGACGCCAACCGCACCGCGATGTCGTTTATCAAAAGCAACGATTTCGAATCGGTGCGCGGGCATTTCTTTGCCGATACCCCGTGGTGGGGTCATTCCTCGGAAGAGCGCCTTTTGCTGATCGATGCGATCCGCCGCGCCAGCCAGGGCGAGTTCGTCCGGTTCGAGACCTCTCATCGCGGCGGCGATGGGGAGTTGGCCTATATCGATTTCTCGTTAAAGCCAGTCACCGACACCGATGGAACCGTGATCTATCTGGTTCCCGAAGGCCGCGACATCACCCAGCGCAAGCGGGCCGAATCCGATCTGCTCGCCGCCAAGTTGGAAGCCGAGTCCGCCAATCGGGCCAAGTCGAACTTCCTGGCTACCGTCAGCCACGAATTGCGCACGCCGCTGAACGCGGTGATCGGCTTTTCCGAAGCGCTGCTGTCCGACGCCCTGGGACCGCTGGACCCCGAGCAGGCGCGCGATTATCTGCGGCTGATCCACGCCGCCGGGCACCATTTGGGCGCTTTGATCGAAGATATCCTCGACGTGTCGCGGGTCGAACTGGGGCATGTCGATCTCGCCGAGGACGAAGTGTGCCCGGGCGATCTGGTCGCGTCGGTTCGCCGTCTGCTCGACCCTCACGCGGAAGAGGGATCGATCCGGTTGCAGGTCGATCTGCCGTCCACGCTGCCGCGTCTGCGGGCGGATTCGCGCCGGTTGCGCCAGGTCCTGCTCAATCTGGTCACCAACGCGATCAAGTTCACGCCGGCCGGGGGACGGTGACGATCCGGATCGAAGTTGGAGTAGACGGGGTGGCTTTTCACGTCGTCGATACCGGCATCGGCATCCCGGCCGAACATCACGGCAAAGTGTGGCAACCGTTCTTTCAGTCGGATGCCCTGCACGCCCGTTCACACGATGGAGCCGGGCTGGGGCTGGCGATCGTCAAACGCTTTGTCGAGGCGTTGGGCGGTCAGGTCAGCCTGGACAGCGCGCCGGGTCAAGGCACCTGCGTCAGTGTCCTGTTGCCGCCCGAGCGAGTGATCGCCGCCGAATAGTCGGTCGTGAAAAAGTCCTTCGGCCTTTGGCCTCAGTGTACTTTTCCCCGGTTCAAAAAGAATCCCCGTGCTCAATCAAGCTTTCCGCGCGGGGATGGATTTGGTTCCCTCCGAGGCCGATGGGCGACGCCCATCGGCCTCGGAGGCGGGGAGGGACTTTTTCACGGGAGACCGAATAGGGAGGGTGCCGGGCGGCCACAAGGGCCGCCCGGCACTCCGGCGGTTAGCGCAGGCTGGCTTCGATATTACCGCCATCGACGGTGATGGTGCAGGCGGTGACCTTGTTCGAACGGGCCAGCCAGACAAAGGCGTCGGCGACGTCCTCGGCTCCCACCTCGCGGCCGAGCAGGTTGCCCGCCATGTAATCCTTTTCCGACAGGCCGCGCGCCGCCGAGCGGCTGGCGATCATGTCGCCGGTCAGCAGGCCGGAGCGGATGCGGTCGGCATTGACCGCCGCCGAGCGGATGCCGTCCCTGCCGTGATCGAGCGCATATTGCTTCATCAGGAACAGGGTCGCCGCCTTGGGCAGGCCGTAGGGGCCGAAATTCTTGCCCGGATTGACCGATTGCTTCGAGGCGTTGAACAGCAGGCTGCCGCCGGTGCCCTGGGCCTTGAACAGCCGCACCGCGTTCTGGGCCACCGATTGGTGGGCAAAGAAATTCAGCTCGAACGAGCGGCGCAGGGTGGCGTCATCGACGCTGCCGATGGTGCCCTGCCACGCCGCGCCGGCATTGCTGACGACGATATCGATGCCGCCGAACCGGCAGGCGATCGCGTCGAAGGCGGAGGCAACGGCGTCCGGGTTGGTGACATCGCAGCCCAGACCCAGCGCACGCGGCCCGATCGAGGCGGCGACGGCCTCGGCCGCCTCGGCTGAGAGATCGAGGATCGCCACCTCGGCTCCCTGGCGGGCGAAGGCGCGGGCGGTCGCGGCGCCGATCCCCGAACCGCCGCCGGTGACCACCATCACCTGCCGGGCCAGCGGACGTTCCGGGTGCTTGCGGCCACCCAGCTTGGCCTGTTCCAGCGACCAATATTCAAAGTCGAACAGGTCGGCTTCGGCGGCGGGGGCGTAGCTGCCGATGCTTTCGGCGGCGGCGGCGCAGGCAGCGGTGGCCAGCGCCATGTCGGCGGCGATCGCTGCGGCGGCGGCGGTGGCTCCGATTCCGAACAGGCCGAGGCCGGGGACGATCGCGACGCGGGCGACCGGGTCGAGTTCGATTCGTCCGCCGCCCTTGGCGTCGTTATTGGTGACGAAGTAATCGTGGTAGCACGATTCAAACTCTTTGATCGCGGCGCGGGCGGCCTCGGTCCAGGCATCGAGGTCGGCGCTCGCGGGGGCGGGGGCAGTACCAGCGGCCAGGATTTGGTGCGGATGACGTGGTCGGGGGTGGCAACGCCGCGTCCGATCGCCAGGATCAGTCCGGCATCGGCGGAAAGGGCGCGGGCCGCTTCGTCGTCGCGCAGGTCGAGCAGCCAGCGTTCGAACGCGCCGTCGCCCTTGTCGCGGGCGAGCAGGCCGCGCAGACGGGGCGCCAGCGCAGCGGCGGGAACGGGGTCCGCGACCAGACCGGCGACGGGAACGACACTGCGGCGGCCCTGGGCCAGGCGCTGTTCGGCCAGGGTGACCAGATCGATCATCCGCTGGTAGGCGGTGGCGGCATCGTCGCCAAAGGTGACCAGACCGTGCTTCAGCAGCACCAGACCCTCGACGGTCGGGTCGGCCTCATAGGTTTCGGCGACGGCGCGGGCCAGGGCAAAGCCCGACATCATGTAGGGAACGACGCCGACGCGGGGGCCGAACACCTCGCGGCAGATCGCCGCCCCGTCCGGCTGGTTGGTGAGGGCCAGCACGGCGGTGGCATGGGTATGCAGCACATGCCGCTGCGGCAGAAAAGCGTGCATCAGCGTCTCGACCGAGGGGGCGGGCGAGTTGGATTTCAGCCGGTTCAGCCCCAGCACATCGACCATCTCGGGATCGGACAGACTCTCCAGCCGCCGCAGCGCCCGCAGCGCGTCCAGCCGCACCGGGGGCAGACCTTCGGGGTCGATCACCGCCATGTCGCGGCCCGATCCCTTGATATGCAGCACCGCGACCGGCTCACCCAGCAGATCGGGCTGGGTCGCCTTGACCGAGCTGTTGCCGCCGCCATGCAGGACCAGCGTCGGATCGCCGCCCAACAGCCGGGTGGCGTAAACGGACAGAGCCAACTCGGCGTCGATTCCCTGGGCGCTCCATTGGGCGACCAGATGTTCGGCTTCGGCAGGGGACCACAAGGATTTCATCGGTAAACCTCGGACGGCGGGACAGACAGGCTAGGGGGCGGATTATTACCCGGCTTTCTTTCCGCTGTCACCGCCATGGGGCGCTGCCATACTATTCGGACATCGCAACCGTCTCCTGTCGCACTCTGATGTCCGCCGCCCCGATAGTTTTCACCGTTTGCCCCGACCTTGCCGCCGCCTTGGCGGGGTGGAGCCGTTGGCTGGCCGAAGAGAAGCGCTCGTCGGCCCACACCATTGACGCCTACAGCCGCGATCTTGCCGCTTTTCTGTCCTTTCTGACCGTCCATCTCGGCGAACCGCCCGATCTGGCGGCGTTGTCTGGCCTTAGCGCCGCCGATTTCCGCGCCTATCTTGCCCGGCGCGGGGGCGAGGGGCTGTCACGCGCGTCGCTGGCCCGGGCGATGTCGACGCTGCGCGGTGCCTTCCGCTATCTCGACCGCGCCGGGCTGGTCCACAATCCGGCGCTGGCGACGGTGCGTTCGCCCCGGGTCCCGCGCTCGGTGCCGCGTCCGCTCGCGGTCGATGAAGCGATGGATACCCTGGCCGTCGCCGCCGAGGAGCAGGACGAACCCTGGCTGGCCGCCCGCGACGTCGCCTTGTTCACTCTGCTGTACGGGGCCGGGCTGCGTCTGGGCGAGGCGCTGGCTCTGACCCGGCGCGAGGCCCCCACCGGCGACAGCATCGTCATCACCGGCAAGGGGCGCAAACAGCGGATGGTGCCAATTTTGCCGGTGGTGCGGTCGGCGATTGCCGCCTATCTCGACCTGTTGCCCTATCGGGGCGAGCCGGACTCCCCGCTGTTCCTGGGGGCGCGGGGCAAGCGGCTCAATCCCGGCGTGGTCCAGCGCCAGATGCGCCGCCTGCGGCCACTGCTGGGTCTGCCCGACACCGCCACGCCCCATGCGTTGCGTCATAGCTTCGCCACCCATCTGCTGGCAGGCGGCGGCGATCTGCGCACGATCCAGGATCTGCTTGGTCACAGTTCGCTGTCGACCACCCAGCGTTATACCGCGATCGATTCCACCCGCCTGACCCAGGTCTATCGGGACGCCCATCCTCGTGCCAAAGGCTGAACCGACGGAGAGGGGGGCCGTCCGCTTGCGACACATTCTCTCTGGCGTTGCTCCGGTTCCGTGCTTTACTCGCAGAGACAACAGGTGCGGACGGACACTTTATGGAAGACCAGGGCGACCACGGCATTCTCTGGACGCAGTTCATTCTCGCGGCGGCATTGGCGCGGGCCGCGACCACCGCGCGCCAAGGCGAGTCCTCTGCTGCCGAGGTTTCGTTTTCCTTTGCCGATACCCATGCCGGATGCGGCTGCATTGCCCGCCCCAGCGGTCTGGACATGGTTCAGGCCGAGCGCGCCAACTTCACCGGAACGGCGTTTCACGAGGCGGTGGCAACCTCGCTGGCCGGGTGCGAGGGCCATCCCGGTTCGTGGGTGTTGGCGGCGCGGGTGTTGGGGGCGTTCGGGGTTGCGGTCGAGATCGACGTCAACGACATCGACCCCGCTCAGATCGCCCGTGCCCAGGCCAACCGCGAAGGCGGCTGGGTCCGGTTCTGGAGCCATGACTGGTTCCGCTTCCTGCGCTCAAGGGTGGCGATGCCGCGCCGTCCCGACTTTGTCTTCATCGATCCGCCGCCCGACGATCCGCGCGGTCCTGGCTATGCGATCGACGCCGCGATCTTGCTGGAGACACTGGCGATCCCCTACATGATCACCTATCCGGCGCAAGGGGCGCAGTCGGCGATCGATCAGATCGGTCGGTTGGGGCTGGAATTGTTCCGCGACGAAGGCGGGCAGGGGGCGGTGCTCGGCGGCGGGGCCGAGACCGTGGTGCTGGATGTGCTGGGCGATCTCGGCAGGCTGGCGCCGCTACTGGGAGGGCGGTTCGCGCCGCGCCTGCCCCGGCCACCGGCCGCCGACGATTATTGCATCTGACAGGGACGTCTGGACGACGGAGCAATCCGTTCCGACCGTTGGTCACAGGCTCGTCTGGGGCTGCGGGGGGAGGGCCGAAATGCCCACGCAGTCCTTGGACGATCCGGGAGGGACGGCCCGGCAGCAGGGCATCCGGTTCCGCCACGGGGCGGTTTAGTCGTCGCCCCGTTCACTCAGCGCCTTGGCGAGGTCATAAATGCGCCGCCGCACGTCGGGGTCGCTGATGCTGTAGTAATTGCGGACCAGTTCCAGGGTTTCGCGTCGCAGCCGGGGGTCGGCCTCGCCAGCGGGCAGGTCTTCCTGGGGCGGTTCGCGGCCCATCTGAACCGGGCTGAGGTTCTGGACCTCCTCCGGCATGTCTTCGAAAAAGTACGAGATCGGAATTTCCAGGGCGCGCGACAGATCGAACAGTCGCGAACAACTGACGCGGTTGGCACCGCGTTCGTATTTCTGGACCTGCTGAAACGTCAAGCCGATCAGTTCACCAAGCTTTTCCTGGCTCAGTCCCAGCAGGGTGCGCCGCAACCGCATCCGCGCACCGACGTGAACATCAATCGGATTGGGTGCGCCCGATGGGGTTCGGCCTCGATTTGCCTTTTTTCTTGGCATGTTTCCCTCAACACAATTTCGGCGCCGATACTTGCCTCAGTGTATGCGAAACGCAAGAGGGAAGGCCGCAAGGAATAAGGGAAAAACTAAAATTACGGCATAATCTACACTAGCTCAAAGTCGCGATGGTTCCAAAGACAACCGTTCGGATAGTTTTTGGCTAGTTATCTCTGTTTTATGATTACTCGGGCCGTGTCGGAATGTCCCGTGGGTACATGATACCATTACTGTATGACGAAAGAATGTCATGTGAAGGCACGATGCCGCCGACTTCGCGGAGAGGGGGGGATGTCCAACGGGGAGGCAAAAAAAGGGGGGCAGGTCCGTTACGGGCCTGCCCCCTTCAAAAGACTGGTTTATCAGCCCGCTTTGATCAGGGTGCCGACACCGTGCGGGGTGAACAATTCGAGGAGGACGGCGTGGGGAATCCGCCCGTCCAGGATCACCGCGGCATCGACGCCCTTGGCCACCGCATCGAGGCAGGTTTCGACCTTGGGGATCATCCCGCCCGAGATGGTGCCGTCGGCGATGAAGGCCTTGACCTGAGCGGCGGTCATTTCCGGGATCAGATTGCCCGATTTGTCGAGCACGCCGGGAACGTCGGTCAGCATCAACAGACGGCGCGAGCCGGTGGCGGCGGCGATGGCGCCGGCGGCGGTGTCGGCGTTGATGTTATAGGTCTCGCCCGCCGGACCCATGCCCACCGGCGCGACCACCGGGATGATGTCGGATTCGCGGAAGAAATCGAGAATGTGCGGGGTGATTTCGGCCGGTTCGCCGACAAAGCCCAGATCGACCGGAACGTCGCGGTTGGTTTCGGGATCGCGGCGGATATGGCGCAGCCGACGGGCGCGGATCAACTGGCCGTCCTTGCCCGACAGGCCGACGGCAAAGCCGCCCGCTTCGTTGATCGCCGACACGATCTGCTTGTTGATCTTACCGGCCAGGATCATCTCGACCACTTCGATCGTGGCCTCGTCGGTATAACGCAGACCGTCGATGCGGGGCGTGACGATGTTCAGCCGCTTCAGCATCTGGTCGATCTGCGGCCCGCCCCCGTGCACGACGACCGGATTGACCCCGACCTGACGCAACAGCACGACGTCCTGGGCGAACAGCCGGGCGAGGTCGTCCGACTCCATCGCGTGGCCGCCGAACTTGATCACCAGGGTCTCGTCCGAGAAATGGCGCATGAAGGGCAGCGCCTCGGACAGGGTCTTGGCACGCTCCAGCCAGGCCTTGCGATCATGCAGGATGTCGGGGGTGTCTTCGCTGATCATCTTAAATCTTCGCTCCACGGGCGAGGGTGGCCAACTCGGCCCGCAACTCCGCGATGCCAAGTCCGGTTTCAGAAGAGGTGGCGATCAGAGTGGGGTGGGCGGCAACGCGGCTGGCGATTTCCGCCCGGACCGTTTCGGTGACCGCCGCCAGGGCGGAATCGCTGATCTTATCGGCCTTGGTCAGCACCACCTGATAGACCACGGCCGCCTGATCGAGCATTTTCATCATGGTGCGGTCGCTGTCTTTCAGCCCATGACGGGAATCGACCAGCACGATAGCCCGACGCAGCACGCTGCGGCCGCGCAAAAAGCCCTCGACCAGCCGGGTCCAACGCTCGACCTGGGCCTTAGGGGCGCTGGCAAAGCCATAGCCCGGCATGTCGACGAGAACCAGACGTCCGCCCAGATCGAAGAAGTTCAGTTCCTGGGTACGGCCGGGGGTGTTGGAGGTCCGGGCCAGACTGTTGCGTCCGGTCAGGGCGTTCAACAGGCTGGACTTGCCGACGTTGGACCGCCCGGCAAAGGCCAGTTCGGGCAGGTCGGCGGGAGGAAGGGTGTCAAGCGACACCCCGCCCATCATAAAGCGGCATTCGCGGGCGAACAGAAGGCGCCCGGTCTCGACCGGGTCGGCATCGGCCGCCCCGGTCGAGGGATCGCGTTCGGACGTCAGGGCTTTACTCCCAGGCGACGCATGATCATCCATTGCTGGGCGATCGAGAGTGCGTTGTTCCAGGCCCAATAGATCACCAGACCCGAAGAGAAGTTCGCCAGCAGGAAGGTGAACAGGATCGGCAGGAAGGACAGAACCTTGGCCTGGACCGGATCCGGCGGCTGCGGGTTCAGCTTCTGCTGGAAGTACATCGTGATGCCCATGATCAGCGGCCACAGCCCCAGATGGAGGAAGCTGGGCGGCGCCCACGGGATCAGGCCGAACAGGGTAAAGATGTTGGTCGGGTCCTGGGCCGACAGATCGTGAATCCAGCCATAGAACGGCGCATGGCGCATTTCGATGGTGACGAACAGGACCTTATACAGGGCGAAGAAGACCGGAATCTGCACCAGGACCGGCAAGCAGCCGGACAGCGGGCTGACTTTCTCTTTCTTGTAGAGAATCATCATTTCCTGCTGAAGGCGCATCTTGTCCTCGCCAAAGCGGGCCTGAAGGGCCTGCACGGCGGGCTGGAGCTTCTTCATCTTGCTCATCGACACGTAGGACTTATTGGCCAGCGGGTACATCGCCAGCTTCAAGATCACGGTCAGGGCCAGGATCGCGAGGCCCATATTGCCCAGAGCCGAATGAAGCATCTGGAGCAGATAGAAGAACGGCTTGGTCAGGAAGTAGAACCAGCCGAAATCAATCGCGAGGTCAAAGCGGTCGATGTCGTACTTCTCGCCATAGCTGTCGAGCATGCCGACCTGCTTGGCCCCGGCGAACAGACGGAAATCGGCGTCCAGGCTGGCGCCGGGGGCAATGGTGCGGGCACCGCCCATGTAATCGACCTGATAGCGGTCGGTGTTGTCGATCCGCTGATGGACGAAGCGGGCGGTGGTCTGCTCCTTCGCCGGGGGGATCAGGGCGGTCAGCCAGTATTTGTCGGTGATCCCGGCCCAGCCGCCTTCGGACTCGTGCCGCGATACGCCGTCCTTTTTCAGGTCGTCGTACTTGGTCTCGCTCAGGGTGCGGTTGAAGACGCCAAGCGGGCCTTCATGCAGGATGTACATCCCCTCGGTATGCGGGGTGCCGGTCCGCGCCAGCAGCGAGAACGGGTGCAGCGCCACCGGACGGGTGCCGTAATTCTCGACCCGCTGCGCCACCGAGAACATGTAATTCTCGTCGATGGTGAAGGTGCGGATGAAGCGCAGCCCGTCGCCATTGTCCCAGGTCAGCACCACCGGCTGTTCCGGGGTCAGGACGGTGCCGGACTGGGGCGACCACAGAGTGTCGGGACCGGGGACCCGAATGGTCGGGTCGGTCGGGACCCAGCCGAACTCGGCCCAATACGGATTGGGCGAACCGGCGGGCGAGAGCAGAATGATCTCGGCGCTCTCGGGGTCGGTGGTCTCGTGATACTTGGCCAGGGTCAGATCGTCGATCCGGCCGCCCAGCAAAGCGATCGAGCCGTGCAGCGACGGGGTCTGGATCGAGATGCGGCGGCTGGAGGTCAGCGCCGTGGCGCGGGCTTCCACCGGATTGACGTTGGCCGGAGCGACGATGGCGGGCGCAGCCGGAGGCTGGGCCGGGCTGGTCGACGCCGACGGGGCGGTCGCCGTGGCCTGCGGGTCGCCGCAGGCAGCTCAGGAGCCTTGGCCGGCACGAAATATTGCCAGCCGATCAGGATCAGGACTGAAACGGCGATGGCGGCGAAAAGATTGCGCTGGTCGTTCATGACATCCTTTCCGACTGACGGGGCGGCGGGGGTACGGGGTCGAACCCGCCCTCGGACCAGGGGTGGCAGCGGCAGATCCGCCGGGCGGCCAGCCACGATCCGGACAAGGCGCCGTGGGTCTGCACCGCTTCCAGTGCGTAGGCCGAGCAGGTCGGGGTAAACCGGCAGCTCGGCGGCAGCAAGGGCGAGATCAGGTATTGATAGGTGCGGATCAGTCCGCGCAGGACCAGACCGACGGGGTTCATCTCTCTCCTTGGGCCGCAGGAACGGTCGCGGCGGGCTCGACGCGCAACGCCCCGAGACGTTTTAGCGCCGTGGCCAAATCCTGCAAGAGAAGAGAATATGGCCGGTCCAGGGTTTCGCGTCGTCCGATCACGACATAATCCAATCCGGGCGCGGCCCGGGCTGGAAAAATCTCGGCGACTGCGGCGCGCAAACGCCGTCTGGCCCGATTGCGGCAGACGGAGTTCCCCACCTTCTTGGAAACGGTGAAGCCGACTCGAAGCGAGTCGGCTTGCGGATCCTTGGTCGGACTGGGCGCGGCCTGAAGAATCAGACCGGGAGCCGCCCATTTGCGCCTGAGGCCGGCGACACGCAGAAAATCGGCCCGTTTTTTAAGCCGATCGAGCTGCGCCGACATCGCCCCTAAGCAGACAGCTTCTTGCGGCCCTGGCGGCGGCGGTTGTTGATGACGCGGCGGCCGCCGACGGTGGCCATGCGCGCGCGAAAGCCATGACGGCGGGCGCGAACGAGCTTGCTCGGCTGATAGGTACGCTTCACGAGGGCTACTCCGATACGAACAGACATGAAAACGAGCGGACGTGTATAAGCCGCCCGCGATGCGGAGTCAATCGTGCTGGCGGCCGATTTCGGCCCGCCTCCGCCGAAAAACGGCGCTGGACCCGGTGCCTTGGCCATCCTAGGCCGAGGTCGGTCTTTTTGCCAGAGAATGCAAAATAAAGCAAAGTCTATGGATTTAATAGATTGTGGCGCGTACTCTTTTCATGGATCGGTCACCCCGGCCGCTCCGGCCCATGCTCTATATCTCGGCGTGCGGCGTCGCTGCGTCCCTCTACGTTGAAGCGAGGTGTGTCTCATGCTCCGGCTCCCTGTCACATTTTTGCTCGCCTCGCTGCCCGGAGGAACGTGCTGGCTGGTCGGTTTGCTGCTGATTTGAAACAATTTGGGGATACATGGCGTTGGCGTGGCGATGGTAAACGGTCTATCATCGTACCTAGACAAACGGGTGTGGAAATATAAATGGCCATCGCCAAGGGCGCGGCGGATGCCGCCTGCCTGAAACGGGAATTGGTTGGGCTGTTCGGGCATCTGCAAAAAATTCGTGCGGAACTCGCCGCCCTCAATCCGCCGAGTTCGTCCGATCACTTCAACAGTATGTCGGAACAGCTTGACGCGATCGTCGCGGCGACCGAAACGGCAACCAATACTATTATGGAGAGCGTCGAGGACATCGACGGTCTGATCGCGGAGGCGCGTGTTCTGGCCGCCAGTGCCGATTCACCCCGGCTTGAGGAAATTTTCGGCACCGTCGGCGACCGGGTCAATCAGGTGTTCGAAGCCTGCTCGTTCCAGGACATTACCGGCCAGCGGGTGTCGAAGGTCGTCAACTCGCTGAAGTTCGTCGAGGATCGGGTCAATTCGATCATCCTGACCTGGGGACGCGAGGAACTGGCCAAGGTGGTGGTCGAGATCAAGCAGGAAGAAGATCCCGACCGCAAGCTCCTCCACGGCCCGCAATTGCCCGGCGAGGCAATGGGGCAGGACGATGTCGATGCCATTCTGGGCCAGGACGCGATCGACAAGCTGTTTGGTTAAGGACCGGCGGCAAACAGCCCCCCCACGCCCGGCGCGGGGGGGGCGCTCTGTTACCTATCCAGCAGATCGAGGATGTCACCCATGATCCGGGTGATCTCGTAATCCTTTGGCGTATAGATGCGGGCGCATCCGGCGGCCAGCAGGGTCCGTTCATCCTCGGGCGGGATGATGCCGCCCGCGACAACCGGGATATCGCCCAGACCAGCGGCGCGCATCCGGGTCAGAATGTCGCTGATCAGCGGCAGATGGCTCCCCGACAGGATCGACAGCCCGACGACGTGAACGCTTTCCTCCAACGCGGCATTGACGATCTGGGCCGGGGTCAGGCGGATGCCTTCGTACACCACCTCCATCCCGACATCGCGGGCGCGCACCGCGATCTGTTCCGCGCCGTTGGAATGGCCGTCCAGGCCTGGCTTGCCGACCAGAATCTTGACTCGCCGTCCGAGCTTGGCCGATACCGCCTCGACCCGCTGCCGCAAGGCCGCCAGCGCCGCCCCCTCGATGCCGGAACCGGAAGACGAAACCCCGGTAGGAGCGCGGTATTCGCCCCAGACGTCGCGCAACGTCTGGCTCCATTCGCCGGTGGTGACCCCGGCATGGGCGCAGGCGATTGACGGGTCCATCACATTGCGGTCTTCGGCGGCGGCGGCACGCAATTCGGCCAGCGCGGCGGCCACTGCGGCCGCATCGCGGCTGGCGCGGAAGGCCTTCAGCCGTTCGATCTGTTCGCCCTCGGCGCGGGGATCGACCGACAGGATCGCCCCGTCGCCGGTGGTCAGCGGGCTGGGTTCGGTCTCGGTCCAGCGATTGCCCCCCACCACCACCTGCTCGCCGGATTCGATCGCGGCGATCCGGCGGGCGTTGGATTCGACCAGCCGTCTCTTCATATAGCTGCTTTCGATCGCGGCGACGGCGCCGCCCATCGCGTCGATCTTCGCCACTTCCTCGCGTGCGCCCGCCGCCAGTTCGGCGACTTTGGCCTCGATCGCGGTGGCACCGGCAAAGATATCGCCATATTCGAGCAGGTCGGTTTCATAGGCGACGATCTGTTGCAGCCGCAGCGACCATTGCTGATCCCACGGACGCGGCAGGCCCAGCGCTTCGTTCCAGGCGGGAAGCTGCACCGCGCGGGCCCGGGAATCCTTTGACAGCACCACCGATAGCATTTCGATCAGGATGCGATAGACGTTGTTTTCGGGCTGCTGCTCGGTCAGGCCCAGGCTGTTGACCTGGACGCCATAGCGGAAGCGGCGCAGCGTCTCGTCGGTGATGCCGTAGCGGTCGCGGCAAATCTCGTCCCACAGCCGGGTGAAGGCGCGCATCTTGCAGAGTTCGGTGACGAAGCGAATGCCCGCATTGACGAAGAAGCTGATCCGCCCGACCACCTGGGGGAAGTCGGCTTCGGGCACGCGGGGGCGCACGGTGTCGAGCACCGCGATCGCGGTCGCCAGCGCATAGGCCAGTTCCTGGTCTGGCGTCGCGCCCGCTTCCTGGAGGTGGTAGGAGCAGACGTTGATCGGGTTCCATTTGGGAACCTCGCGATAGGCAAAAGCGATCACGTCGGCGGTCAGCCGCAAGGACGGGCGCGGCGCGAAGATGTGGGTGCCGCGCGACAGATATTCCTTGATGACGTCGTTCTGGGTGGTGCCGTTCAGGCTGGACCGCGCCGCGCCCTGGCGCTCGGCGGTGGCGATATAGAGCGACAACAGCCACGCCGCCGGGGCGTTAATCGTCATCGAGGTATTCATCTTTTCGAGGGGGATCCCCTCGAACAAGGTCATCATATCCCCAATATGACAGACGGGCACGCCGACCTTGCCCACTTCGCCCTGGGCCAGGGGGTGGTCGCTGTCATAGCCGGTCTGGGTCGGCAGGTCGAAGGCGATCGACAACCCGGTCTGACCCTTGGCCAGATTGGTGCGGTACAGCCGGTTGGATTCGGCGGCCGAGCTGTGTCCTGAATAGGTGCGGATCAGCCACGGCTTATCCCGTGAAGAGGAGGGGGCTCTGGGATCGGTCATCGGCGCGCTCGATTGTTTCGGTGCGGGAAAGCCGCCCGGAGGGCGACTAATTGTTTCTTAACGAAATGTATTCACGAAACAAACTATCATTTTGTGCATTGCGAAGAAAGCGGCAAAACGATAACTTTATCGGGCGGGCGCAAGGAACGAGCGCATCGCCGACAGGCCAGGCACTTGAAGGAGATCGCGTATGACCGAAGCGGCACTCTCGTCCGAGACTCGTCCGGGACAAGTTGTGAAGGATCTTTATGAACTAGGTGAGATCCCCCCGCTTGGGCACGTCCCCCGGCAGATGTACGCCTGGGCGATCCGGCGCGAACGTCACGGCAAACCCGACACCGCGATGCAGGTTGAAGTGGTCGAGACGCCGGTGATCGATTCCCATGACGTTCTGGTCATGGTGATGGCCGCCGGGGTCAATTACAACGGGGTGTGGGCCTGTCTGGGCAAGCCGATCTCGCCGTTCGATTACCACAAGGCCGACTATCACATCGCCGGGTCCGACGCCTCGGGCGTGGTGTGGGCGGTCGGCTCGAAGGTCAAGCGCTGGAAGGTCGGCGACGAGGTGGTGGTTCATTGCAACCAGACCGACGGCGACGACGAGGAATGCAATGGCGGCGACCCGATGAACTCGCCCAGCCAGCGCATCTGGGGTTACGAAACCCCCGACGGCTCGTTCGCTCAGTTCGCCCGCGTCCAGGCCCAGCAATTGATGCCGCGTCCGCGCCATCTGACCTGGGAAGCCAGCGCCTGCTATACCCTGACGCTGGCGACCGCCTACCGAATGCTGTTCGGCCATCGTCCCCACGTCCTGCGCCCCGGTCACAATGTGCTGGTGTGGGGGGCTGCTGGTGGTTTGGGCTCGATGGCGGTCCAGTTGATCGCGGTGTCGGGTGCCAACGCGATCGGCGTCGTCTCCGAGGATGACAAGCGCGATTTCGTCCTCAGCCTGGGGGCCAAGGGCGTCATCAATCGCAAGGATTTCGATTGCTGGGGCCAGTTGCCCGACGTCGACGGCGATCCCAAGCTGTTCTCGGACTATATGAAAAAGGTCCGCGAGTTCGGCAAGGCGATCTGGGACATCACCGGCAAGGGCAACGACGTCGATTTCGTGTTCGAACATCCGGGCGAATCGACCTTCCCGGTCTCGTGCAACGTCGTTAAGCGCGGCGGGATGGTGGTGTTCTGCGCCGGAACCACCGGCTTTAACCTCACCTTCGATGCCCGCTTCGTGTGGATGCGGCAAAAGCGGATTCAGGGCAGCCACTTCGCCAACCTGCTTCAGGCGGCCCAGGCCAACCAGCTGGTGATCGAGCGGCGGATCGACCCCTGCATGTCCGAGGTCTATTCCTGGGACGACATCCCGCTGGCCCACATGCGGATGCTGAGAAACGAGCACAAGCCCGGCAACATGGCGGTGCTGGTGCAGGCCCATCAGCCCGGTCGCCTGACCATCGAGGATTGCATCCACGGCTGATCTGGCCTCCGCACCTCCGGTTTTTCTTTTACGTTCAGACTCGTGCCACGCCCCCCGTCGGGGCGTGGCCGACGTGCCGCAAGGATGATAGAGCGATGACCACCCAGCTTCCCGATCTGATCGGCCTGTGCGAAACGGCGCTGGCCGCCGCCGACAGGCTGCGCGCCGATGCCAAGGACCGGGTATCGGCCCTGGTGGTGCGCGATGGCCGGGTCGCGGCGTCATTGCTGGAAACCCACCAGACCGCCGCCCATGGCTATGCCTGGCTGGCGACGACCGTCACCGCGCTGGAGCAGATGCTGGGCTGGGCCAAGCGGCTGGAGGCCGACGCCAAGCTGGGCGAGCTGGAGGCGCTGATGCTCCAGGCCGCGTTCGGGGAATATCTGTCGCAGATTCATGGCGGCATCCCGATGAGCCAGGGCGAGATTATCCGTCCCTCCGATCTCGGTCTGGAGCCGACTGATCTGCATCGTCTTGCCGAACCGGCGGTGCAGGTGCTGCGTCGCCTCGGCTGTACCGCCGCCGTGCGCAGCCAGATCGCGGCGTTGCTGCGCGACGGCCACAGCTATGGCGAGGCCGGTCTGGGCGACGAGACCCTGACCCTGATCCGGGATCAGTTCCGCCGCTTCGCCGACGAGGTGGTTGCCCCCTTCGCCCACGAATGGCACCTGAAGGACCAGTTGATTCCGATCGAAGTGGTCGATCAGGTCGCCGAGATGGGGGTGTTCGGCCTGACCCTGCCCGAGGAATATGGCGGGCTGGGGCTGGGCAAGACCGCGATGTGCGTGGTGACCGAGGAATTGTCACGCGGCTATATCGGTGTCGGTTCGCTCGGCACCCGCTCGGAAATCGCGGGCGAACTGATCCGCCTGGGCGGCACGCCCGAGCAGAAGGCGGAATGGCTGCCCCGGATCGCGTCGGGCGAGATTTTGCCTACCGCCGTCTTTACCGAACCCAACACCGGCTCGGACCTCGGTTCGTTGCGGACGCGGGCGGTGCGGACGGACGATGTCTACACCGTCACCGGGGCGAAGACCTGGATCACCCATGCCGCCCGCTCCGACCTGATGACCCTGCTGGTTCGCACCGATCCGGCCACCAGTGATTATCGCGGCCTGTCGATGTTGCTGGCCCCCAAGCCGCGCGGCACCGAGGCGGCACCGTTCCCGGCCCCCGGCATGAGCGGCGGCGAGATCAAGGTGCTGGGCTATCGCGGTATGAAGGAATACGAACTGGGCTTCGACGGCTTTACCGTTCCGGCGGCGAACCTGCTAGGCGGTGTCGAGGGCCAGGGCTTCAAGCAATTGATGGAGACCTTTGAATCCGCCCGCATCCAGACCGCGGCCCGCGCCGTCGGCGTCGCCCAGGCGGCGATGGAGACCGCGTTGCGCTATGCGACCGAGCGGGTCCAGTTCGGCAAGCCGATCTATGACTTCCCCCGCGTCGGCGGCAAAATCGCCTGGATGGCGGTCGAAACGATGATCGCCCGCCAGATGACCTATTTCTCGGCGCGGGAAAAGGATGAGGGTCACCGCTGCGATATCGAGGCGGGGATGGCCAAGCTGCTGGCCGCCCGCGTTGCCTGGGCCAATGCCGACAATGCCCTTCAGGTCCATGGCGGCAACGGCTATGCCGAGGAATATCCGGTCAGCCGCCTGCTGTGCGATGCCCGCATCCTCAACATTTTTGAGGGTGCCGCGGAAATCCAGGCCCAGGTGATCGCGCGCGGTTTGCTGGGCGGGGCGCGAGGGTAGGGGGGGCAGCTTTTCTCAATTATGGCTTTCAGCCTGCGGGCTGCGGCCCGCTCCCGCTCGGGGGAAGGCCCCCGAACCCCCTTTTTGAAACAAAGGGGGTCCGGGGCGTCGCCCCGGTTGGGTTTGGGCGAAAGCCCAATACCTTTCAGGGATAAATAAGAAAAGCTGCCCTTCGTTGACAGGCTTGGCCGCCGTCCATAGTCTGCGAGCCTGATCCAGCTATCCGGCCTGTTCTGTCATGACCGAGTCTCTTCGAATCGCGCTTGCCCAGATCAATCCCGTCGTCGGCGATATTGCCGGCAATGTCGGACTGATCCGTGATGCCCGGACCCGCGCCGCCGCGCTGGGGGCCGATCTGGTGGTGTTCGGCGAATTGTGCGTCTGCGGCTATCCTCCCGAGGATCTGGTGCAGAAGGGCGCGTTTCTCGATGCGTGCGCGGTGGCGGTGCGCGATCTGGCCGCTGAGACCGTGTCCGGTCCGGCGATCCTGGTGGGCGCGCCCTGGCGCGAGGCCGGGCAGGTCCATAATGCCGCCCTGCTGCTCGATGGCGGGGACGTCGTCGCCATCCGGTTCAAGCACCATCTGCCCAATTACGGCGTGTTCGACGAGGCGCGGCTGTTCGTGCCCGGTCCGCTGCCCGGTCCGATCACGTTTCGCGGCGTGCGGCTGGGTGTCCTGATCTGCGAAGACATGTGGTACGCCGACGTCGCCGGGGCCCTGGCCCGCGAGGGGGCCGAGATTCTGGTGGTGCCGAACGGGTCGCCGTTTGAGGACGACAAGCCGGGGATGCGGCTGGACCATGCGGCAGCCCGGGTTGCCGCGACCGGCCTGCCGCTGATCTATGTCAATCAGGTCGGCGGCCAGGACGAACTGGTGTTCGATGGCAGCAGCTTCGTCGTCGGCAGCGATGGCGGTCTGGCCGCCTCTCTGCCCCCGTGGCGGGTCGAGATCGCCCTGACCGAATGGCGGCGCGGCACCGACGGCTGGGAGTGCGCCGGATCGCTGGCCGCGCCGGTCGGGCGGCTGGAAAATCTGTATCAGGCGATGGTCGTCGGCCTGCGCGATTACGTGCGCAAGAACCGCTTTCCCGGAATCGTGCTGGGTCTGTCGGGCGGGATCGACAGCGCCTTGGCCGCTGCGGTCGCGGTCGATGCGCTGGGGGCCGATCGGGTCCGCTGCGTGATGATGCCGTCGCCCTACACCTCGGTTGACAGTCTGGAAGACGCGGCGCAGGTTGCCGCCTTGCTGGGCACCCGACTCGACACCGTCGATATCCGCCCGGCGATGGAGGCGTTCACCGGAATGCTTGCCCCGCTGTTCGGCGATGCCGCGCCCGACACTACCGAAGAGAATTTGCAGTCGCGCGCCCGTGGTCTGACCCTGATGGCGCTGTCGAACAAGTTCGGGCCGATGGTGCTGTCAACCGGCAACAAGAGCGAAATGTCCTGCGGCTATGCGACGTTGTATGGCGACATGTGCGGCGGCTATGCCGTGCTGAAGGATGTCTATAAAACCACCGTGTTCGCGGTGTCGGACTGGCGCAACCACCATCGCCCGCAAGGCGTGCTGGGGCCGGAGGGCCGGGTGATGCCGGACCGGGTGCTGACCAAGCCGCCGACCGCCGAATTGCGGCCCAACCAGACCGACCAGGACAGCCTGCCGCCCTATGAGGTGCTGGATGGCATCCTGCAATGTCTGATCGAAGGAGAGATGAGCGTGGCCGAAACCTGCGCCAAAGGCTATGACGAGGATGTTGTCCGCCGGGTGTGGCGGATGCTCGACCGCGCCGAATACAAGCGGCGTCAGGCCCCGCCCGGCGTCAAGATCACCGCGCGTGCGTTCGGTAAGGAGCGGCGTTACCCGATCACCAACGCCTTTACCCCGCGATGAGTGTCACCGTCCGCTTCGCCCCCAGCCCGACCGGGTTGCTCCATGTCGGCAATGCCCGTGTCGCCCTGATTAACTGGCTGTTCGCCCGCAACAGCGGCGGTCGCTTCGTGCTGCGGCTCGACGACACCGACCCCGAACGCTCGCGTCCCGAATTTGCCGAGGCGATCGAGGCCGATCTCCTCTGGCTCGGCCTGTCGTGGGACCGGCTGGAACGTCAGTCCGAGCGGCTTGACCGCTATCACGCGGCGGCGGAGCGTCTGAAAGACTCGGGGCGGCTGTATCCCTGCTGGGAGACATCCGAGGAATTGGAAATCCGGCGCAAGCTGGCGCTGTCGCGGGGACGGCCGCCGGTCTATGACCGCGCCAGCCTGCGGCTGAGTGCGGCCGAGATCGCTGCCCGCGAGGCCGAGGGCCGCCGCCCGCATTGGCGGTTCAAGCTCGATCATGCCGAAGTGCGCTGGGACGATCTGGTGCGCGGTCCCTGCCACGGACATGGCGAGCATTTGTCCGATCCGGTGCTGATCCGTGCCGATGGCAGCTTCCTCTACACCCTGCCCAGCGTCGTCGATGATATCGAGTTCGGCATCACCCATGTCGTGCGGGGCGAGGATCACGTCACCAACACCGTTGCCCAGATTCAGATTTTCGAGGCGCTGGGCGGGCCGGTGCCGGGCTTTGCCCATCTGTCGCTGCTGACCGATGCCGGCGGTGGCGGGCTGTCGAAGCGGTTGGGGTCGGGTTCGCTGGCCGACCTGCGCGGTCGGGGCATCGAGCCGATGGCGCTGAACGCGCTGCTGGCCCGGCTTGGCACCTCGGACGCGGTTGCGGTCCAGCACGATCTGGCTGGTCTTGCCGCCGAATTTGGTTGGGACAAGTTCGGGCGCGGCAGCCCGAAATTCGACCTTGCCCTGCTGGAGCGGCTCGATTCCCAGTTGGTGCACGAAATGAGCTTCGCCGAAGCGCAAGACTCGCTGGCCGATCTCGGTCTGGCCGAAGCGGACGAGGCATTCTGGCTGGGTGTGCGCGGCAATCTGACCCGGATGGCCGATGCGGTCGAGTGGTGGGCGATCTGCCGGGCCGACCTGACCCCGACGATCGAGGATGCCGACTTCACCGCCGCCGCCGCCGCTCTGCTGCCGCCGGAACCGTGGGATCTGTCGAGCTGGTCGGTCTGGACCGAGGCGGTGAAGCAGGCGACTGGCCGCAAGGGCAAGGCTCTGTTCCATCCGTTGCGGCTGGCGTTGACCGGGCGCGAGAATGGACCGGAACTGAAGACTCTGTTACCTCTGATCGGGCGGGCCCGGGCGCAGGCCCGGCTTGAAGGCCGCGTGGCCTGATCTTCCCTTTGAATGTCGTTTGCCGGAGACCGATCGGTGCCGCTGGTTCTTTATAATACCCTGTCCCGTCGCAAGGATCCGTTCGAGCCGCTGGCTCCCGATCATGTCGGGATGTATGTCTGCGGCCCGACCGTCTATGACCGTGCCCATATCGGCAATGCCCGGCCGGTGATCGTTTTCGACGTGCTGTACCGGCTGCTGAAGCAGACCTATCCGTCGGTCCGCTATGTCCGCAACATCACCGACGTTGACGACAAGATCAACCAGCGTGCCAAGGATTCGGGCGAGCCGATCGCGGCGATCACCGCCCGCACCACCGCCTTGTTCCACGAGGATATCCGGGCGCTGAACTGCCTGCCCCCCGATGTCGAGCCGCGCGCCACCGCCCACATCCCGCAGATGGTGGCGATGATCGCCCGGCTGATCGAGCGTGGTCACGCTTATGAAGCCGAGGGTCACGTCCTGTTCAGCGTCGGCTCGATGCCGACCTATGGGGCGCTGTCGCGGCGTTCGCAGGACGAGATGATCGCCGGTGCCCGGGTCGAGGTGGCCCCCTATAAAAAGGACCCCGGCGATTTCGTGCTGTGGAAGCCCTCGTCCGACGATCTGCCCGGCTGGGACAGCCCGTGGGGACGGGGCCGTCCCGGCTGGCACATCGAATGCTCGGCGATGAGCCTTGAACATCTGGGGGCCAGTTTCGATATCCATGGCGGCGGCCAGGATCTGGTTTTCCCGCACCATGAAAACGAGATCGCGCAGAGCGTCTGCGCCAATGGTCAGCCGTTTGCCCGCTACTGGCTCCACAATGGCTGGCTGATGGTCAATGGCGAGAAGATGTCAAAGTCGCTGGGGAATTTCATCACCGTCCGCGACCTGCTCGATCAGGCGCCGGGCGAAGCGATTCGGCTGGCGATGTTGACCACCCATTACCACCAGCCGCTCGACTGGACCGCTGATTTGCTGCGGCAATCGCGGGCGACGCTGGACCGGCTCTATACCGCGTTGCGCGCCGTCGCCGACATCCCCGCCGACGAGGCCGCCGCCGCTCCGATCGAGGTGCGCGCCGCACTCGAAGACGACCTCAATACCCCGCTGGCGATCAGCCATCTCCACGATCTGGCCGGAAGCCTCAACAAGGCGACCAGCCCGGCCGACAAGGCGCGGGGCAAGGCGCGTCTGCTCGCCTCGGGCCGTCTGCTCGGTCTGCTGTCGCACGATCCCGAAACGTGGTTCAAGACCGCGACGGCGAAGGGCAGCGGTCCCGATGATGCCGAGGTCGAGGCGATGATCGAGGCCCGCGCCGCCGCGCGCAAGGCCCGCGATTTCGCCGAGGCCGACCGGATTCGCAAGGCGCTGGCCGAGGCCGGAATCGTGTTGGAAGACGGCGCATCGGGGACGACCTGGAAACGGGGGACCTGACCCCCGATGCCGCGAGCCCCGCTTACCGGCTGGTCGTTTGCCTGGCATTGCCTGTCATTCGTGCTGGTCGTGCTGTTGTTGATCGCACCCGCGCTGTGGAACGGATATCCGCTGATCTATTTCGACAGCGAAGATTACGTCGACATGGCGTTCAGCTTTCAGCCGATCGTCTGGCGGACGATGACCTACAGCATGTTGTGCACCCTAACCCGGCTGTTCGACACGCTGTGGATCATGCCCTTGGTCCAGGCGGTGCTGACCACCTGGGTCCTGCATGAAGCGGTGATGGGCTTTGTCGGGCGATGGCGGCATATCGTGTTCCTGGCCATCGGCTTGCTGCTGGCCCTGCTGACCGGGCTGCCCTGGGTCGCCTCGCAATTACTGGCCGACGTTTTCGCCGGGGTCGCGATCCTGGGCGTTGCCGCCCTGGCCTTCGGCGAGGGGTTGCCGCGCTGGCGGCGCTGGGCGTTGGGGGTGGTGACCGCGCTGGCGATCTGCGTCCATATGTCGCATGTCGCCGTCGCCGCCGGGTTGCTGATGGTGCTGTGGGTGATGTCCGGCCTGTCGCGGCTGATCCTGCGGATGCCGCGTCCGCGTCTGACCGTTGTCAGCCTGTCGATTGTCTGCGGCATTCTGGCGGTTCCGGTGACGCACCAAATGGTTACCGGGCGGTTCTATTTCAGTGAGTCGGGGCAGGTGCTGCAACTGGCCCTGTTCGTCCAGAATGGCGTCGCTCAGGCCTATCTCGACGAGGTTTGCCCCCAGGGCGCGCCCTTGAAAATGTGCGAGCACAAGGACGAACTGCCCCGTACCGCCGACGAATTCCTGTGGGGCGACAGTCCGTTCGACGAGATGGGCGGCTGGAAGGCGATGCATGACGAGGCGGGGTTCATCGTCAAGGATGCGATCCGCCGCTTCCCGCTCAAAGTGCTGAGTGCCGCCTTTGACAACACGGTCGAGCAATTGCAATCGATCGATAGTGGCGAAGATCTGGTGCCGATGACCTGGCACTTCGTCAAAACCCAGTTGCGCCACTTCCCCGACGAGTTCCGCGAATTCCGCTTCGCCCGCCAGCAGCGGCGGCCCGCGCTTGATTTCACCGCCCAGAACGATTTCCAGGTTCCGGTCAATTACGCGGCCGAACTGGCGCTGTTGGCGGTGCTGGTGGTGGCGTGGCGGCGGCGCGACCGCTCGACCACCGGGTTGGCGGTGATCGTGACGCTGGCCATTATCGGCAATGCGATTGTCTGCGGTGCGATTTCCAATCCGCACGACCGCTATCAGAACCGGGTGGTGTGGCTGGCTTTGTTCGCCGTCGCGATCGGCGCGGTCCGTCTCGACCAGCGCTTCGCCCGCCGCCGTCCTGATTTGATCGAGACCAAGGCCGAGCCGGAACGAGGATAGGCGGTGACGCTTCCATAAAAAACCCGGCGAGGTTTCCCTCGCCGGGTTTTTTGTTGCGCCGAACCGCGATCAGCTCTTGCCCGCGCCGGTCTTGCGCGCGTTGTCGATCAACTGGCGGAAGGTGGTCTGGTCGAGCGCGCTCGACAGAATGCGGTCGCCGATGATGAAGGTGGGGGTGCCACCGATATCGAGCGAGCGGCCGAGGTCGAACACCTTGGCCAACTGACGGTCAATCTCGGGGTTGGTGACGTCCTTCTTCAACTGCTCGACATTGAAGCCCTGTTCGGCCGCGATGCGCAGCACCGTCTTCTCGTCGAGGCGGCCACGGAACTTCATCAGAGCGCGGTGGAGGTCGTCATATTTGGCCTGGCTCTGCGCCTTGGCAACCAGGGCGACACGGGCGGCGAACACCGAATCCGGCCCCAGGATCGGATATTCCTTGTAGACGACCCGGACCTTGCCGTCGGCCTTCACCGCATCCCACAGGGCGTCGAAGGTCTGCTTGCAGAAGCCGCAATTGTAATCGAAGAACTGGACGATGGTGATGTCGCCCTTGGTGTTGCCGCTGACGGGGTCTTCGGCGCTGCGATAGACGTCGTCCTTGCGGGCTTCGAGCATCTTGTGGGCGTCGGCTTCGGCCTGGGCCCGCATCTTCTCGCGCAGGGCCTCAAGCGATTCGGCCAGCACTTCGGGGTGTTCCATCAGGTAGTCGCGGACGACCTTCCTGACCGCCTCGGCCTGCTTGGGGGTCAACGCGCCGCTGTCCTGAGCGGAGGCCGGGGACGCGGTCAAGGCGAGGGCCGACGTCAGGAGAAGGGCGGCAAGGGGCTTGGCGATCATGGGAGAGTCAACCTTCGGAACCATGAGGATGAGGCAGGCATATTGGCCGATGGCCGCCGCCGGGGCAAGCACCCTGGCGGGAAAAATGCCGGGACTACTCGATGTTCTGGACCTGCTCCTTGAACTGATCGATCACCGCTTTCAGATCAAGGCCGATCCGGGTCAGCTCGACATCGGCGGATTTCGAGCACAGGGTGTTGGCCTCGCGGTTGAATTCCTGGGCCAGGAAGTCGAGCTTGCGCCCGATCACGCCGCCCTGATCGAGCAGGGCACCGGCCGCCGCGACATGGGCGGACAGGCGGTCGAGTTCCTCGCGGACATCGACCTTGACCAGCAGCAAGGCGACTTCCTGCGCGACCCGCTCCTCTGACAGGGCAGGGGCGCCTTCCAGCACCGCCGCGACCTGCTGGGTAAAGCGCTCGCGGATCGCTTCGGGGCGCAACGCGGCACAGGCGGCGGCACGAGCGGTCAGGGTCTTGATCTCGTCAAGCTGGGCCTTCAGCACCGCACCGATCCGCGCGCCTTCGCCCCGGCGTGCCGCGACCAATTGGTCCAGCACCGCCTCCAGCGATGCCTTCAAGGCGGCGGTGCGGGCGTCGCGGACGGTGTCGTCTTCGGTGGCGTCGTCCTCGGTGGCAGGCTCGATCACGCCCCGGATGGCCAGCAATCCGTCCATCCGCGCCGGGGTCAGTTCCGGGCGCACCGCCTGCCAGTCGCGGCACAGATCGACCAGACGGGTCAGCAGCGCGGTGTTGATCCGCATCTCGCCCGCTTCGGTTTGGCGCGACAGGGTCAGCGATAGCTGGACGTTGCCGCGTGCGATGCGGCGGGCGGCGGCCTCGCGGGCCGGAATGTCGAGTCCGTCGTGGCCCGAGGGCAGGCGAAGGCGCAAATCGAAACCGCGCCCATTGACGCTTTTGGCCTCCCACACCCAAGAGGTCAGGGAATCCCGCCCTTCGGCGCGGGCATAGCCGGTCATGCTGGCGACGCTCACCATCGTTCTCCCATACTCGTCACTATCATTGTGCCCTGTCGGGCCGGATTATCGCGCTCTGGCCTCATCGCCGCTGTTAGCCCTTCGCCGGAAGGAGGCGAGTGAGGCGGTCGGCCACGATGTCGGGCAGGGCGGCTCCCAGCCAGGCCAGCGCCGCCATCGGCCCGGGAAAGGCGATCCGGCCGCAATTGGCGGCCAGTTTGCGCCGGATCAGCCGGGCGGCATCGTCCGCCTGCATCAGAAACGGCATCGCGAAGGTGTTGACCTCGGTCATCGGGGTGGCGACGAAGCCGGGGCAGATCACCGAGACGGCGATACCGTCCGCCGCCAGCGCGCCGCGCAGGGCCTCGCCCCACACCCGCACCGCCGCCTTCGAGCCGCAATAAGCCGGAGCACCGCCGACGCCGCGAAAGCCCGCCATCGAACTCATCAGCGCGATCTGTCCCTTCCCGCGCGGGCGCATCGCCGCGATCGCGGGCATCACCGTATTGACGGTTCCGTCGAGATTGACGGCGAAAATCTTTCGGGTCTGGTCCGCGCCTTCGGCTCCGCCCGCGGTCCCGGCGGAAATACCGGCATTGGCGATCACCAGATCGAGCGGACGGTGGCGGTCGCAGGCCGCGATCCAGGCGGCGACTGCCTCGGACTCGGTGACGTCGAGGGCGGCCGTCACCACCTCGGCCTCGCGCTCGCGGCAGGTCTGGGCCACCGCCGCCAGCCGGGCCTCGTCGCGTCCGGTCAGAAACAGCGTGATCCCGGCTTTGGCATAGCCTTGGGCCAGCGCCGCCCCCAGCCCCGATGAGGCCCCGGTGATCAGGATCGCGGCGGGATCAGCGCAGGGTGATGGTGAGGGCATGATGCTGTTCCGTCGGAGCGATGGTAAATGCGGCCTGTTCGAAATCCGGCGGTCCGAACGGCGCGCTGGCATCGTTGGAGAACCCGTAAGGTTCGGTCGGCATGCCGATGAAGGTCTTGTCGAGTTGTTCGTTGCCGTTGCTGTCCTGGTACAACGCGATGGCATAGCGGCCGGGCGGCAGGTCGGCAAGCGTCACCACCACCGAACCATGCAGCGGATATTGTGAGAATTTGGCAGCCGGCGACTCGCGGCGGTCGAAGCTGTCGGCATCGCGGAACACCATCCCTCGCACCGCGCCCTCGGCGGCTTTGGTGATCGTGATCGTCAGATCGGCGGCCTGCGCCGCCCCGGCGGCACACAAAACGATAAGCGACAGCAGGGCCGTCCGCATTCAGCATCTCCGGGAGAAGTCTCTTTTGGCGAGATTTTTCCGCCACTTAAATCAGGGCGCAGCCTAGCGCCCCCCGACCCGTCCGCGCAAGCCGCCTGCCTTAGCCGTTAACCATGATCCGGTTGCGGCCGGTCTTTTTAGCCGCGTACATCGCCTGATCAGCCTCGTCCATCACCCTGTCGAACCCGATCTCG
>NZ_AQPH01000026.1 GCF_000442515.1 Magnetospirillum fulvum MGU-K5
GGGAATGCGGCGGTCGTCCTGGCTGGGCGCCGCCCACTGGTCCAGTTGGGTCTTGGATACGCGGCGGCCCAGCAGATTAGACATGGCCTCGGCCACCGCCTCGCGCCGAAGCGGGGCGGTGGGGCGGCGGGCGGCGTCGTCCAGGGTGGTCGCCACCGCGTCGCGCATGGCGCGGTCGAAATCCTCGGCGAGGGCCGGGGCGGTGGTGGCGTTGGCGGGCTGGGCGATGAAGAAGCCAAATTCGCCCTGGCGGGGGTCCGGTTGGCTGCCCTTGCGCTTGCTCATTTTGCTACCGTCTTTTGACGATGACCGCGCCGAGCCTTGGGGCTATTTTCATTGCTGGAAATGGATGACTTCCGATTGCCCTTGGCGTCGAACCACTGAGGCCACAGCTCGTTCACCGGAACGCCGATGAACTCCGCTATGGCCCGATTGGCAGTGGGAACAGGGTGAAGGAACGCCACGCGGCCCGATACATCAGCCAGCCCGGCGGCACGGGCGACACGGCCGATGGTTCCTCCGCGCTTGCGGATTTCGGCCTTGATGTCTTCAGGGTGCCATTTTTTGGCTTTTGATTTCGGTGAGGAGGCCATCTTATCTCCGTTGACCACCCCGGCCCTGGCAGGCCGGGTTTTTATGACTGGTAAACCTAACAACTGTTTCTAACGATAATGCCACTTTCGGCATTCATGCAAGTCAGTTTTGTCGTTTCGCGCTCGCTAGGAATGCCGATTGTGACGAGGTGTCGGAAAATTATGGTGAATCAATGCGATAGTGAGAGCGCGAAAAGCGCGAAAGAGGCAGCGTCTGATTTCGCGGACGGAGAAAAGGAGCGCGAAATTGGCAGGCGTCTCGCTGCTGCTGTCAAAAATGCCGGGGGGAATAAGGCTGTTTCCGCAAAAAGTGGCGTTCCACTTCGTACCCTTGACAGGTTGCTGGCCGGTCAGGAGCCAAAAGTCAGCCATCTGGTGCAGCTTTCCGACGCCTGTGGGGTTTCGCTTGATTGGCTGGCAACCGGCAGGGAAGCGCCAAACGCCTCGACGGTTGGCGTCGAGGCTCGGCTGAAGGAAATCATGGCGACGCTGGAGAATGAGGAGGCGCCGATTTCCGCTGATCGTTTGCAAACACGCCCCGACCTTGCGGCCCTGCGCGAGGAACTGTTCGCTCTATCTGCGCGGGATGATCTCGCCGATAGCGAGCGAGGCTTTGCCGATCTGCTGTTGCGGTTGGTGTTCAACGATGCGGCGGCGGCCGAGCGTCAGAGGCAGCGGGAAGGGCGCATATTTGCGCGGTTGCGCAACTCGGCTACCGTTTTCAAAATGGCTGGCGAGGTTGTCGGATGGGAGCCTCCCCCCGCCTTTGGCCAAGCACTCCGCACCATCTTCTTTAATTACGACGTTTTGCTTGAAGACGCAGTGTCTCTGTTGGATGCACTAAAAACCGATCTTGAAAAAAATAGCTTTCTGAGGGGATCTATGATTACTGTTCTTGCCGGTGATTTTAAAAAAGACGGCGTTGCCGTGTTCAAAAAAGCTCTGGGCGGCTTAGGAAAGCCCACCCATCTCGTCTTGCCGGTAGGCTTCATGAAATCTGAGAAGATTGCCCTTGGCGACATTATGGGGGTGGCACCCGTGCAAGAAGCCGGCCTGAATGCCGCTGGCGCTGTGGCCGGTGGCTTGGTGTTCGGCGCTGTCGGTGCCGTCGCGGGCGCCCTGGTGGGCAGCGGCGCGGTGGTGGAACTGAAGTTCCGCGATGGGCGCAAGGCGCTTGTTCGGTGCGGTCGCTCGGAGCTTACGGTGTTGACTGCGGCGGCCTATGAAAACCAGCCTACGCAGGCTGTCTAAAAGCGTGCGCCGATCATCCGTTTTCGCAGGCGGCGCTGTCTAAAATCCGTTTCGGGCCGCCGCGCCTTAAAAGGCCACTTCAATGGCGGTGCGCCCGGCGGTTTTCCTGGGGTTCCCCGTCTCATGGTGTCGCAAGGTGTCTCGCAGTATCTCACCCTACGACTGTCTAAAACCCTTCACTTGATTACACCGATATCGTCCTCCGCCTCTTGTCGCGCGAATCCCGGTTCATTGTCTGGCTCGGGCTGTCTACCGAGCGGAGGCCATGAACAGCAGGATCGATCGGTATGAGCAGAGCACCGACAGCTTGGTTCGACGTGCCGCTGACGGCGTTGGCACCGCTGGCCTGGGGGACGACCTATTGGGTCACCACCGAACTGTTGCCGCCCGACCGGCCGTTGACCGCCGCCTTGCTGCGGGTGCTGCCGGTCGGTCTGATCCTGCTCGCGTTCTTCCGCCGTTTGCCGACCGGCCGCTGGCTGTGGCGGATGATGGTGTTGGGTGCGCTTAATATCGGAATATTCCAGGCGCTGCTGTTCGTCGCCGCCTACCGCCTGCCCGGCGGCGTCGCGGCGACTTTGGGGGCGGTGCAGCCGCTTCTGGTGATGCTGCTGGCCTGGCCGGTCTTGGCGATGAAGCCGGGTCCGCGTGGGCTGATCGCGGGCGTCGCCGGTTTGTTGGGGGTCGCGATGCTGGTTCTCACTCCCTCGGCCCGGCTTGATGGGATCGGAATTGCCGCCGCCCTGGTCGGCGCCGGCTGCATGGCGGTCGGCACCGTGCTGACCCGTAAATGGGCTCCGCCGGTTCCATTGATGCTGTTTACCGCCTGGCAATTGGTTGCGGGAGGTCTGTTGTTGCTGCCGGTCGCCCTGCTGGTCGAACCGGCGCTGCCACCTTTGTCGTCGGCCAACATCGCGGGCTATCTCTATCTCGGTATTGTCGGCGCGGCGCTGTCCTATGCCCTGTGGTTCCGGGGCATCGAGCGGCTTCAACCCGGCGCGCTGGCAACGCTGGGGCTGCTCAGTCCAGTCTCGGCGACGGTGCTGGGCTGGGTGGCGCTGGGACAGGCGTTGGGGCCGGTTCAGGTCGCCGGGGCCGTCGTTGTCCTGGCGGCGGTGACGCTGGGCCAGAAGCGGGCGAAATAGCCTGGACAGAGGCCGCTGTCACCGCTGGTCGAAGCGGATTTCGATCCGGCGGTTGCGGGTATAGGCGGCTTCGGTATCGGCGGGGTCAAGCGGCTGGAACTCGCCAAAGCCCGCCGCCGCCAACCGGTCGCTGGGAACGCCATTGGCGGCCAGGGTGCGCAGCACCGAAATCGCCCGCGCCGTCGACAATTCCCAGTTGGAGGGGAAGCGGTTCGAGGTGATCGGGCGGCGGTCAGTGTGGCCGTCGATCCGCAGTACCCAATTGACCCCCTTGGGAATTTCCTTCGAAATATCTTTCAGCGTCGTGGCAAGACGGCGGACCTGTTCCAACCCTTCGGGGCCAAGATCGGCCGATCCGGTCTGGAACAGCAATTCCGACTGAAACACGAAGCGGTCGCCCTCGATCCGGATGCCGGGGCGGTCGCCCAGCACTTTGCGCAAACGGCCGAAGAAGTCGGAGCGGAAGCGCTGCAATTCCTCGACCTTGCTGGCCAGGGCGACGTTCAGCCGCTTGCCGAGGTCGGAAATCTGGACCTTCTGCTCCTTGTCGCGGGTTTCCGAGGCTTCAAGGGCGGCAATGACCCGGGCCAGTTCCTGCTTGGTTGCTTCAAGCTGCCGATTGAGCAGGGCCAGTTGCGCCTGGGCCTCGGCCGACAATTTACGCTCAGCCCCCAATTGGGAGTCGCGCTCGGCGATCTTGCCTTCGAGTTCATCCTTCTGCGCGATCAGGCTGCTGACGTCCTGGGACAGGCCCGAGGCCCAATTCTCGATCCGCTGCCGTTCCGCCTTGCTGGCGGCGAGTTCCTCGTTAAGACGGCTGACATCGGCCTTCAGGCTGGCGTTGGCGGCGGTCTGAAGGTTGAGCTTTTCGGCCAGATCGGACAATTCCAGCCCCAGCCGGTCCAGCGCCTTTTGCCGTCCCGACAGCGCCTGACCCAGGAAATATTGGGCCAGAACGAAGATCATCAGGACAAAGACGATCACCATCACCAGCGTCGACAGACCGTCAACGAAACCGGGCCATATATCGATGGTGCGGCGGGGGCGGCGGGAGAGTGGCATCGCAGATCAGCGCTCGATCGGTTCGTCGGCGATCGCGGCGATGGTGCGGGCGAGCAGACGGATTTCGGCGCGGAACTCGGCGATCAGGTCCTGGCGGCTGGTCACGGTTTCCTCCACCAGCCGCTTCAGCGAGCCGTCGATGGCGCGGATGTGAGAGCGACTGGGATCGTCGATGCCCCCGCTTCCGGCGTTTTCGGCCAGTTTGGCCAGCACGGTACGGGTTTCGATCTGCCCTTCGCCGAGTTTCAGCAACAGCGACTGTTCCGCCCGCATATGGTCGGTCAGGGTCGAAAGCTTGTCCGACAAAAGGTTGATCGCGGTGTTGACGCCGCCGCGATTATCCTCGCCGCGATTGATCACCCGCTGCAATTGGTCAAGGCTGTCGGCGGTCTGTTCCAGCAGCGCCTGGATATAGGCCGGAACCGAGGCCTGGGTCTCGTCGCCGCCCGCAATCCCGGCGCTGCCGCCAATCCGGGTCTGGCCGGCCAGCCATTCCTCCAACTCGTTATAAAAGCCGTTCTGCGCCTGACCAGCGCTGAGGTCAAGAAAGCCCAGCGCCAGCGATCCGGCCAGACCGAACAGCGAGGTCGAAAAGGCGGTGCCCATGCCGTTCAGGGGCTGGGCCAGACCGGCCTTCAGGCGCTCGAACGCCTCGGACGGATCGCCGGTGCCGCTGACCGACAGCGAGCCGATCACCTCGCCGATCGAGCCGACGGTGCGCGACAGGCCCCAGAAGGTGCCGAGCAGGCCGAGAAAGATCATCAACCCGACCAGATAGCGTGACAGGTCGCGCTGTTCGTCGAGGCGGGCGGCAATCGAATCCAGCACCGAACGCAACGCCATCGCCGACAAATTCATCCGGTCGCGCCGTTCGCCCAGCATCCGCGCCATCGGACCCAGCAAGCGCAGCTTGTCCCCCGACAGCACCGGCTGTCCCCGGCGCCAGCTTTCCAGCCATTCCAGTTCGGGGGAGAGTTGCAGCACCTGACGGAAGTTCAGCACGATTCCGGCCAGGAAGACGCCGATCAGCAGCCCGTTCAGGGCGGGATTGTGGGCGAAGGCCAGGATCAGCCCGTCTTTGAGAAAGACCGCGACGGCGATGACCGCAATCAAAAAGGCGATCATACGGAAAAGATATCGTTTCGGTCGGGTCATTGTTTCATCGCCATTTCGCTTGGACCTTTGAAACAAAGCAACGTCGTGCCGGAATGTGGCGGTTCCAGGGCAAGTCGGCCCCGCCAGCGTTGTTTAGTGACTTTATCGCCGCGCCAGAACGGCATCGACGCGGTCGGGTGCACCGTCCTCGACCTTGTTGCCCAGGGCGCGAACTTCGATCCGGGTCGATCGCACCCCCATTTCCATCAGATATTTACGAACCTCAAGGGCACGCGACAGCGACAGGCGTCGGGCCTTGCTGGCATTCGCTTCGTCGCCCGCGGCATAAGCCAGCAATTGCAGCGATAGCGATTCATCGCGTTCCATCCGATGCGCCATCCGTTCCAATTCGGCGCGGGTTGCCTCGGATAAACGGGCGCTGTCGATCGCGAAGGGAATGGTCAGGCTGTTATCGCCTTTACGCAACGGCGCCGCCGCAGCCATTGGCGGCGGCGGCGCAGAGGGCACCGCAGCGAGCAATGTCGTTGGGGGCGGTAATTCCGCCTTTGGCGCTTCGACGGTTTTGACCGGTTCGGGTTTGACCGCCTCGACCACCTTCGGCGGCTCAATCTTGGTCGGCTCGGGCTTAACCTCGGCGACGATCTTGGCGGGTTCAACTGGCTTGGGAGCCTCGACCACCTTCGGCAGTTCGACTTTGGGTGGCTCGGGCTTAACCTCGGCGACGACCTTGGCCGGTTCAACCGGCTTCGGGGCCTCGACCACCTTCGGCAGTTCGACCTTGGGCGGCTCGGGCTTTGCCTCTGCGACAGCCTTGGCGGGTTCAACCGGCTTCGGGGCCTCGACCGCCTTCGGCAGTTCAACCTTGGGCGGCTCGGGCTTAACCTCGGCGACGATCTTGGCCGGTTCGGGTCGGGCCGGGGGACGCGTGACCTGGGCGGTTGCCGTTGCTGCGGTCGGACGAACCTTGGCCTGCTGCGCCGCCGGTTTTGCCGACGGGGCCTCCTTGACCTTCGCCAGCGGCTTGGGCTTTGGTGCCGTGATCTGAGGCGAACGCTTGGCGGGGGCGGGGCCTTGGCAACCGGACGGGGCGACGGTTTCGCCACCGGGTCCGGATGGGCGTAGGTGGCGTGAACCTCGCGGTTCATCAGTCCGGGCAGGCTGGGTTCCGGTCCCAGACGGTCGAGCACGTCCCAATTGACGTCGACGCTGGACTGGCTGTCGCCGACGACAATCTGGGCCGACGCCGGGGTGGTCGCGACCGAGATCGCAAACGCCCCGACCGCCAGCATCAACAGCCTGCCACCCCTGCTCATCTGGCCACACTCCCGGCTAACCACAGAAAAAATCCATGGGCGAGACTAGCCGAAGCAGACTCCGACCACAACAGTCGCTTTGCCGGAAAGGAAAAGCGCGAAGATCAGGCGTTGGCGGACTTGATCAGACGCAGAAGCGGCTGGTGAAGATGATCGTTGCCGGCAACGATCTCGCCAGTCTCCAGCAGCTTGTTGCCACCCTCATAATCGGTGACATAGCCACCCGCTTCACGCACCAGAACAACGCCCGCGGCAATGTCCCACGGCTTGATCCCGGCTTCCCAATAGCCGTCGCAGCGACCAGCGGCGACATAGGCAAGGTCAAGGGCGGCCGAACCGAAACGGCGCACGCCCGCGACATTCTTCATCACCACGCCCAATTCGCGCAGGAACGGTTCGTGCCCATCGCGGCCGTGGAAGGGGATGCCGGTGGCCAGAACCGAATCCTCAAGCTTGCGTCGGGCGGACACCCGCAGGCGGCGTTCGTTGAGGAAGGCACCCGCGCCCTTTTCGGCGTGGAACATCTCGTCGCCAAGCGGCTGATAGACGACACCGGCGATCAACTCGCCCTCGCGTTCCAGCGCGATCGAGATGCAGAAATTAGGAATTCCGTGCAGGAAGTTGGTGGTGCCGTCAATCGGGTCGACGATCCAGCGATTGCTTTTATCGTCGCCAGCGATCTCGCCGCCTTCTTCCATCAGAAAGCCATAGGCGGGCCGCGCCTTCTTCAGTTCCTGCCGCAGCGTCTTTTCGACCTTGAGGTCGGCGGACGAGACGAAATCGGACGGCCCCTTGCGCGACACCTGGAGATTTTCGATCTCGCCATAATCGCGCACCAGCGACCGGGCCGCTTTGCGCGCGGCCCCCATCATGACATTGAGCAGGGCGGAACGGACCATCACGGCGAGGGTTTTCCTTACTAAAATAGAGTTTCCGGGGTGGACGAAAGGCGTCCCGCGAGACCATGGGCCGCCCGAGCCAACCTCGAACGGCCCGTCAGGCCCTGAACCCGGCTTCGGGCCTGACGAAGGAGTATACCGATTCCGCAGCCGGAATCATCGCCGGGCTTTTAGCCCTTGAAGCGCTCGACATAGGAACAATCGACGGTCGCGACCCAGATCTTCTCGCCAGCGGCCAGGAAGGGCGGCACCAGGATCTTCAGGCCGTTTTCGAGCTTGGCCGGCTTGTAGGAGGACGACGCGGTCTGCCCCTTGACCACGGGATCGGCCTCGACCACTTGCATCACCACCTTTTCCGGCAGCGACACCGACACCGGCGAACCTTCGACGAAATCGACGGTGACCGCCATGCCGTCCTGCAAGAAAGCGGCGCTTTCGCCCAGGATATCGGTGGGGACGGTGAACTGCTCGAAGGTTTCCTGCTCCATGAAGGTCAGAGACTGATCGTCGCCGAACAGGAAGGTGCAGTCCTTTTCCTCAACGCTGCACTTCTCGACGGTGTCGGCGGTGCGCCAGCGTTCGTTGGTCTTGGTTCCGGTGCGGATGTCGCGCATTTCAACGGCGATGAACGCGCCACCCTTTCCGGGCTGAATGATCTGGATCTTCAGTACCGAGAACTGGCGTCCGTTATGTTCGAGGATATTGCCGGGGCGAATCAGATTGGCGTTGATCTTCATGGTCGATCCAGGAGCTTTAGGAAAAATCAGGCGCGGACCCTAACAGCTTGCCCCGGCGAAGGCAACCGCGAGCGCCGGTTTCGCGTGCCGACGCCTTCGTTTTGCCAAGCGGAGTTGACCAAGCCGGGGGGCGTTGCTATCTCTTGTCCGGTGATCCTGGGCGGTCCACCGCGCCCGTCCTCTCACTCTCGCCGCTGGCGGCGACCCTTTCTACTGAGGGACCCCGTCACGATGGCACGCTTCATCCAAGAGACCGAATGCGCGATATGATTGCAAGTGGGGGCGGCCAAGATGCCGGTTCCTTCCCAGCGCGGTGACGCGCGCCCTGATCGAAACATCCTGCTGGCCGATCTTTCGCGTCGGTTGCAGCGGATTGATGCGCCCGGGCCCGGCCTGTTCAGCGTGACCCTGGCCGTTCCCGAGTTGGACGACGTTCTACTGCCGCCGCCCTTGCCTGATTTGTGGTCGTGGCTGCGACCCGGCGACGGGATGGCGCTGATCGCATCAGGCACGGCATATGAAGCCGTTTGTTCCAGCCCCGAGAGAGTAGACGAGGTCTTACGCGACCTCGATTGGACCCATCTCGATCTGGAGAGTGATTTCGATCAGAGCGGTACCGAACCGGTTGCCTTCCTCGGCCATGGTTTCGGCGGCCCCGATCCTTCTTGCCTGCCGCCCGCGATGGTGCGGGTGCCGCGCCTGCTGTTGCGTCGTCTTCCGGATCGGTGTGAGCTGATCTTCAGCCATCATGGCGTCGCCTCGGCCTCCGAACTCCACGCTTTGTGGATCAGCGAAGCGGATCGTCTGCTTACCGCACTTGACGCTGTGGTGCCGTCCGCTGCTCCGGTCGATCTGGTCCGGCTTGACGAGACCCCACAGCCAGATTCGTTTCGTTGTCGTGTCGGCAAGGCCACCCGGTCGATCGCCGCCGGTCAGGTCGAGAAAGTGGTGCTATCGCGCCGGATCACCGTTGCCGCGCCGCGTCCGTTCCGTCCTGAACGATTGGTCCGCGAATTGGCGGCGCGCCACCCCTCTTGTGCGATTTTCACGGTTGGATTCGGAGAGCGGACCCTGGTGGCGGCCAGTCCCGAACGTCTGGTCGCCTGTACGGGCCGCCGAGTTGAGAGCTATGCCCTGGCCGGGACCGCGCCGTCCGATCCCGCCGATCCCTTTCTCGGCGGGCGGTTGTTGAGTGGGGCTAAGGATCGTCACGAACATCAACTGGTCGTGGGCTGGATTTCAAGTGCTCTCAACGATCTCTGTGACGATCTTGACGTCCCATCCGAACCGAGACGGATGATCCTGGGCCAGCTTGAGCATTTGTGGACGCCGATTTCGGGGACGTTGAAACCGGGGGCCGGTCTGCTACAGGCGGCGCGGGCGCTGCACCCGACTCCGGCGGTGGCGGGCTTGCCGTTGGAGTCCGCCCGCACTTTGCTGGACGAACTGGGCGAAAGCCGCTCGGGCTGGTACACCGGCGCGTTCGGATGGATCGACCGGGCAGGCGACGGCGAAATGGCGGTGGTGTTGCGTTGTGCCCTGCTGGATGGTGACCGGGCCGAAATCGCGGCCGGAGCCGGGATCGTTGCCGCCTCTGATCCAGAAGCCGAGTTCACCGAAACCGAACTGAAGCTGCGGACCATGCTTGATGCGCTGCGGAGCGCGTGAAGCGATGACAACTCAGGGCGACCTCAACGCGGCGTGGGCCACGGCGTTGATCGACGGACTGGCCCAGGCGGGCATCACCCGGGCGGTGATTTCGCCGGGGTCACGCTCGACCCCGCTGGCCTTGGCCTGTCTGCGCCATCCCAACCTCGTCAGCCGCATCCTGCTCGACGAGCGGGTTGCCGCCTTTTATGCCCTCGGGCTGGCGCGCGCCGAAGGGCAGCCGGTAATTTTGATCTGCACCTCGGGTTCGGCGGTGGCGAACTGGTATCCGGCAGTGGCCGAGGCCGATGCCGCCCGGATCCCGCTGATCCTGTTGACCGCCGATCGTCCGCCCGAATTGCAGGATTGCGGGGCGAACCAGACTTTTGACCAGCGTGCTTTGTTCGCGCCTCAGCTTCGCGCCGCCCACACGCTGCCGCCCGCCGAGCCGGGCCGGGACTGGCTCGGCTCGCTGGCGGCCCGGGTCGTCAGCCAAAGTCAGTGGCCGCTGGCGGGGCCGGTCCAGATCAATGTGCCGTTCCGCGAGCCTCTGCTCGAATCCTCGCCGCCACCGCCCGCTACGTCATTGCCGCCGCTGGTGCTGTTGCCGCGTCTGACCCTGGGCACCGATGCGATTACGATTCTGGCGCGACGGATCGAGGGACGGCGTGGGGTAATCCTGGCCGGGGCCGAATCCTTGTCGCCCGAGCCGCTGGTGCGGTTGGCCGAGGCGCTCAACTGGCCGATCATTGCCGATCCGTTGAGCGGGCTGCGGTTTGGCCCTCATGATCGTGAGCGGGTGATGGCTCGCGCCGATCTGTTCCTGCGTGGACACTTTCAGCCCGCCGACATCGTGTTGCGTTTCGGGGCTTTCCCGGTGTCAAAAGCGGTCGGGCAATGGCAAGCCCGCGCCGCCGAACGGATTGTTGTCAGCCGGGATTCACGTTGGCCTGATCCTGGCCGCGATGCGGCAACGATGATCCATGCCGATCCCGCTTTGTTGGCCGAGGCTCTGGCAGAGACGGTGACACGCCCGGCTGCGCCCAATTGGCTGCACTCCTGGCAGGCCATTGAGCGCCACGGTGCCGCAGTAGCCGAACGACTGGCCTCGCCCGAAACCGACCTGTTCCAGGCTGCGATTGCCGCTCTGCCCGAGGATGCTTTGCTGTTCGTCGGCAATTCGATGACGATCCGGGATCTCGACGATTTCTCAGGAACGTCGGATAAATCTTTGACGATCATGTGTAATCGCGGTCTGAGCGGCATTGACGGCAACCTGTCGACTTTCTTCGGCGCGGTCGCTTCGGGGCGCTTCTCCGCCGCGCTGGCCTTGGTTGGTGACCTGACCTTCCTGCACGATCTCGGCGGATTGGCGGCGGGCCAGAGCCTGTCGGCAACGATCGGGCTATTGGACAATGGCGGCGGCGGCATCTTCGAGTACCTGCCTCAGCAATCTCTACCCGAGTTCACCTCGGGCTGGCTGACGCCGCAGCGGGCCGATGTTGCCGCCGCCACCGCCGTCTGGGGGCACCGTTACCGGCCGACCGAGCCGGATGGCTTTGCCGCCGCCCTGGCCAAATCCCTGGCCGATCCCGGCGTCAGCGTCAGTGTGCTTCATCTTGCTATCGACCGAGCCGGTTCCGCCGCGCGTCACCGCGCGGTCTGGGCCGCTTCATCATTATCCGAGGAGACTTCCGCATGACTGAGTGGATTCCCGTCGAGGGTTTCGCCTTCACCGACATCCTGTACGACCGCACCGACGGGATTGCCCGGATCAGCTTCAACCGTCCGCACGTTCACAACGCCTTCCGGCCCGAAACGCTGGAAGAGGTGATGAAGGCGCTGCGTCATGCCCGCTTCGATGCCTCGATCGGGGTGGTGATCCTGACCGGCGTCGGCGATAAGGCGTTCTGTTCCGGTGGCGATCAGAGCGTGCGTGGCGACAATGGCGGCTATAAGGATCAGGAAGGGGTTCACCACCTCAACGCCCTCGACCTTCAGCGCGAAATCCGTTCCTGCCCCAAGCCGGTGGTGGCGATGGTGGCGGGATGGTCGATTGGTGGCGGTAACGTACTGCAATTGCTGTGCGATCTGACCATCGCCGCCGACAATGCCCGCTTCGGCCAGACCGGGCCGAAGGTTGGCAGCTTTGACGCCGGGTTCGGGGCCGGAATTCTGGCCCGCACCATCGGCGTCAAGAAGGCCAAGGAAGTCTGGTTCATGTGCCGTCAGTACGACGCCCAGCAGGCGCTGGAGATGGGCTGGATCAACGCGGTCGTGCCGCTGGCGCAGTTGGAGGAAGAGACGGTTGCCTGGTGCCGCCGGATGCTCGAACTGTCGCCGACCGCGCTGCGCATCCTGAAGACCGCGTTCAACGCCGATAGTGACGGCATGTCGGGAATTCAGGAACTGGCGGGCAACGCCACCGCTTTGTTCTACATGACCGAGGAAGGGCAGGAGGGGCGCAATGCCTTCCTGGAAAAGCGCGCGCCCGATTTCGACCGGTTCCCGCGTCGGCCGTGAGCCGGATCGTCGGCTTCAGACTCGATCCCTATGCCCTGCCGTTGAAGACGCCTTGGCGGACGGCGGCCGGAACGGTTCGCCTTCGCCATGGTTGGCTGGTGCGGGTCGAGGACGAAGACGGCGGGGTCGGACTCGGCGACCAGCCCGCGTTGCTGCCCGATCAGGAGCAGGGTGGGCTGGAAACGCGGCTGAGGCACCAAGGGGACGCCCTTCTGGGGCGGAGCTTGGGCGAAGCTCTGGACTGGCCCGATCTCTGCTTTGGGATCGAGACCGCCCTGTTGGACCTGGAGGCGCAGCGGCAGGGCGTGCCATTGCGCCGTCTGCTGTCGCCCACGGCGGAGGATCGGGTCAAGGTCAACGCCGTTGCCCCCCTGGATGGCATCGTTGCGATGGCGGAACAAGGCTTCGGGATCGTCAAGGTCAAGGTTGGCCTTGCGCCCTGGCCCGCCGAGGTGGCTGCGCTGCGCCGACTGAACCTACCGCCGGGGGTGATGCTGCGGCTTGACGCCAACCGGGCCTGGAGCCGGATCGAAGCGGAAGGGTTCCTGGCTGCGATTGTCGATCTGCCGATCGAATCGCTGGAGGAGCCGTTGCGCGAGGCCGATATCACCGGGTTGGCCTCGCTGCAATCCACCACCCCGATCGCGCTGGCGATTGACGAAAGCCTCGACCAGATCGGGGTGGATTCGCTGCTAATCGATCCGCCGGTCCGCCGTCTGGTGCTGAAACCGGCGCTGCTGGGCGGGCTGCGCCGGACTCTGTCCGTGGCGGCTTCCGCCCGCGCTGTCGGCTACGATATTGTTGTGACGACCTATATCGAGTCCGCAATCGGGGTCGCCGCGGTGGCCAACCTCGCCGCCGCGCTTGATCCCGAAGCGCGGATGGCGCACGGATTGGCGACGTCCGCTCTGTTCGTCAGCGACGTCGCCGAACCCTTGCCGATTGCCTCGGGTGTCTTGACCCTTCCCGCAAGTCCAGGACTCGGATTAAGCTTAAAAGTCAGTAATTAAGCGCTATTTCCTGTAGCTTTGTGCGATCGGTCTTGCCATTCGGATTGAGCGGCAGCGCGTCCACCGTCACCGCCCGACGGGGGCGCAAATGCGACGGCAGATGCGCGCGGCACCAGTCCAGGAAGGCATCGGGGGCAATCTCTCCGACCAGAATTGCAACAATCAGATCGCCCCACACTGGGTCGGGGCGGCCGGTGACGGCCAGCGCCCGCACCCCGGGGCAGCGCCCGGCCAGCGTCTCGATTTCGGCGGGATGGACGTTCTCACCGCCGCTGATCAGCATATCGTCGGCGCGCCCCAGGATCACCAGACGACCCTGCGCGTCGAGACGGCCGAGATCGTTGGTTTCGAACCAGCCTCCGGGCGTCAGTCCGAGTCCCGGCCGCAAATCCGGGTTCAGATAGCCCACCATCACCATCGGGCCGCGTACCCGCACCCGGCCTTCGGGCGAAAATCCGATCTCGACCCCCGGCAGCGGTGTTCCGGCCAGTCCCGGGCTCCAGATGGCGACATCGGAGCAGGTGGCGACCTGCGATCCCGCCTCGCTCATCCCATAGCTCGGCAGCAGTGGCCAACCGGCCTCCAAGGCCCGCTCGGCGAGGGCGGCGGGCAGACCGGCGCCGCCGATCAGGGCCGCACGTAGGCGGGACGCCGGGTGGCAACCGTGATCGAGCAGCAGACCCAGCATCGCCGGAACCAGCGACACATGGCTGACCCGGCCGGATTCAAGGTCGCTCGAAACCTTTTCGACATCGAAACGGGGGTGAAGCCGCACCGTCGCCCCGGACTCGAGGCAGCGCAACAGGACCGATAATCCGCCGATATGAACCATCGGCAGGCAGCCCAGCCAGACATCACCGGGTTCGAGCGGGATCATCCGTCGCGAGGCCCGCACCGCCGCCGCCAGATTGGCCCCGGTCAGCATCGTTCCTTTCGGCGTTCCGGTGCTGCCGCTGGTGGCCACGATCAATTGGACCTGATCGGGGGGTAGTTCCGGTCGGGCTGGAGTATTGAAGCAGGGGGCGGGCAGGGTGCCAAGCGGATCGGCTCCCCCGGCGGCGGCCAGCAACCCGCGCTGGCGCTCCTCGGGCAGGGCCGGATTGACCGGCAGCAGGGCCCGGCCGACACGGGGAGCGGCCAAGGCCAGCAGTGCCAGCGCCTCCGCGTCGCCGATCCGCGCCGCCAGCGGTTGGCCCGAAGGAGCGGGCCTTGCCGCCAATGCGGCTGCTAACGCATCGGCCTGTCGGTCGAGGGCGGAAAAACTCCATCTTTGCCCGTCGACGACATCAAGGGCGCAGACATCCGGACGCAGGCTGGCTTGACGCCGCGCCCAGCCAGAGGGTGCGTTCACCGCGCTTTGGTGGCGATGTGCAGACAGGCGATGCCGAAGCTGAGATCGCGATAGCGTACGTCGGCGAAACCGGCGGCACGGAACATCGCGGCGAATTCCTCCTGATCGGGGAAGCGGCGAATCGATTCGACCAGATAGGCATAGGCTTCGGGGGCTTGGGCGACCAGGGCGCCCAGACGCGGAATCACCTGAAACGAAAACAGATCATAGAACGGGCGGATCAGCCGGTGCGGACGCGAGAATTCAAGGCAATAGGCGGTCCCGCCCGGCTTCAGGACCCGGTGGATGTCGGCTAGGGCGAGGTCGAGCCTCGTCACATTGCGGATGCCAAAGGAAATCGTCAGCGTATCGACGCTGTTGTCGGCCAGCGGAATCGCTTCGGCTTCACCGGCCAGCCAGACCAGCCCCTCATTGCCGGGGCGGTGGCGTCCGGCATTCATCATCTCGGTGCTGGGATCGCAGACGATCACCGTCCGGTCCGCGCCGTTCATCGCGCGGGCAACGTCGCCGGTGCCTCCGGCAAGATCGACGATCACCTGACCGGGGCGAGCCCCAACGGCCCGGACCAGCAACGCTTTCCATTGTCGGTGAATCCCCATCGACATCAGATCGTTCATCAGGTCGTAGCGAGGCGCCACAGCGCGGAACACCCGACGGATGCGGTCGCGGCGTTCTGTCGGCGACACCTGACGAAAGCCAAAGCTGTTGTCGATCTCGGTCATGCTGCGCTTGATCCTAAAGGCCGGTGTCATCTGCCTGCCAAACAGGGTCGGCAAAGCGTCTATGATCTGATTTAACATTCGACCGGACGAACGGCAATCCTTGACCCGGTGTGCCGTGACAGGGAAAGGGAGAGCTTCTTTGAGTCTCGATCTGGTGCAAGCAGGCTCCTTTCTGGCGGTTGCCGTCGCGGTCACCTTGGCCCCCGGTCCCGACAATTTGATGATCCTCAGTCTGGGGTTGGCACGCGGCCGCCGCGCCGGTCTTGCTTTTGGCTTGGGCTGCGCCCTGGGGTGTTTATGCCATACCGCGCTGGCGGCGCTGGGGGTTAGTGCCTTGATCGCGGCATCGCCCGTCGCCTTTCTCGCCCTTCAAATCGTCGGCGGCATGTACCTGATCTGGTTAGGACTCGAGGCATGGCGCAGCCGGACCACGCCAGCACCCACGATTCTATCGTCGTCGGGACCAAAGCCCCCGGTCTGGCCCTTGTTCCGACGCGGTCTGGCTGCCAATGCGATCAATCCCAAGGTTGTGCTGTTCTTCCTCGCCTTCCTGCCGCAATTCGTGGTGGTGGGACGCGCGGACAGCGAGGCGATGCAGATCGCGGCTCTGGGCGGGCTGTTCACCCTTCAAGCCGTGGTGCTGTTCGGTCTGATCGGCTGGTTTTCCGGCATGATCGGGCAATGGTTGGGACGGATCCCGGGCGCGGCCCGCCGGTTGGACCAGGTCGCCGGGACGATCTTCATCGGCCTCGGTCTTCGCCTGATCCTGGTGCGCTGATCCGCCGGTCGGTTCCGGCATAGAAAAAGGGCCTGATGGCGGCACCGCCAAGCCCTTGAAATCTATGGTGCCGGTTGCAGGAATCGAACCCGCGGCCCCCTCATTACAAGTGAGGTGCTCTACCATCTGAGCTAAACCGGCATCGTCTCGTGAAACGTACCTTTGGAACCGCCCTTTCGCAAGGGAGGAAAAGATGTCGTCTCCCCCTCTTTCCCCGTCGTCTGGTTTGGTGCTACCCTACATTCGACTGGTTCTGAATTTGCCCGAGCGAGGTGCCGCATGACCGAAGCCCTGTCCCTCTCCAAAGCTAAAATCGGTGTGACCGAAAGCGCCGCCGCGCGGGTGCGGAGCCTGATCGAAGCCGAGGCGAAACCGGGGTTGAAGCTGCGTCTGTCGGTTTCTGGCGGCGGGTGTTCGGGCTTTCAGTACGGCATCACGCTCGACGACGCTGTCAATGACGATGACAAAGTGTTCGACGAGCAGGGGATTTCCGTTGTCGTCGATGATGCCTCGCTTGATCTGCTGAATGGTGCGGTGGTCGATTTTGTCGATGATCTGATCGGCTCGTCGTTCCAGATTACCAACCCTAACGCGACCGCCACCTGCGGCTGCGGCAATTCCTTCACGGTCTGATCCCGTCCGGAAGAGGCGTTATGAGCCGCATTCTGATTGTCGAAGATACCAAGCTTATGCGTGATTCCCTGGTCGACGTGCTGAGCGCCGCCGGTCACGAGATCGTCACCGCCGATAACGGCTTGCTCGCAGTTGAGCAAGTTGCCGGGGGTAGCCAATTCGATATCATCGTCACCGACATCATCATGCCGGAAATGGATGGGATTCAGACCATTCTGGAACTCCAGACGATGCTTCCTGAAGCCCGGATCATCGCTATATCCGGGGGCAGTGCCCGGATGGATAAGGCGCAGGGGCTGGAGACCGCCAGCCGTCTGGGTGCCGTTGCCGTGCTGGAAAAGCCGTTCGAGGTCGATGCCCTGCTTGACGCTATCGAGTCCGCCGCGGCGGCCTGATCTTTACACGCCAAGTCGAGGCGATGGCGCTGTCTCGATAGCGTCGCGAATTGCGCGCCATGCGGCCCGCATCGCGTCGGCAGAAACTTGAAGGGGCGGAACCGGGGTGGTGAGGCTGACCACCGTATCTGTCTCTGCTGGAGCCGGGGCGATCTCGGCCGGACGATAGGCTCCGGCAAAGCCCAGCGCGTCGGCATCCCCACCTTGGGCGAAAATCCAATCACACAGCGTGCGTGTCCAGACGATGAAAGCGTCGCGCGCCGATGCATCGGGAAATTCCAGGACATGACGGGCAAAGGAAAGCGTCAGCGCCGCATAGGCCCGCCCATCGGGGCGTCGGCTGCGAGCGGCGAAGCAGTCAAGCACGTCTTGTCCAGACGGGTATGGCCCGGCTTCGACCGCAACCGCGCCGGTTTGTTCGCTATCGAATACCCGTCCGACCATCTCCCCATCGCGACCGGGCAGGATGGCTGTAATCGAGCGGCCGATATGGGCTGACAGCACGGTGAGAAAGGCCTCGATCGCCGTGATTTCGTATGCGTGCTGCAATGGAAGATAGACATAAAGCGGGGGTAGGGCGGCCGAGTGCCCCTCGCGTCCGGACAGGAGGTCATTGACGATCTGGTCGGGAATGTCTTCCTCGACAGCGTAAATCGCTCCTTTGGGAAAACCGATATACGCCCCGTCGATCGGGGCGATGGATGAGTCGATATAGGCGTATTCGACCAACCGGAACGGTGCCAGTTCCCGCCAGATTGCCGTGGCCGCAGGATTGGCCGGAGCGCTGGTTTCACCCTCGGCCGCCTGCTGTTGCAACAGACGGTGAAAGGCATTGACGGCTTCGGTTGTGTCGATCCGGATGCGGATGACGTCGTCGGTCGGTTGCTGCGCCATCATGCCTCCTCCTCTCATCCTGAGTGTGGGACGGAGTGTAGCAGAGAGGCTGCGATCCTCCCCGGGCAAAAAACCGTCGCGGTTGTGCGCCGAAGAGGGCGAGAGACGGTGTTCGCGGTTGACAGATATCCCTCGGTGAGTAGCTTTGATCAAGCTGGCCCGTTTCGGGCCGCAAGCTCTGGGGTGTGGATGGAATATTTCTTCCAGCAGGTTGTTAATGGCCTGACGCTTGGTGCGATCTATGGTTTGATCGCCCTCGGTTACACGATGGTCTATGGCATCATCGGCATGATTAATTTCGCCCATGGTGAAATTTACATGTTGGGCGCGTTTATTTCGTTAGTCGCCTACCTTATATTTTCGAGCATTGGTGGTGGCTCGGTGGCGCTGGCCTTGCTGGCGACTCTGCTCGTGACCATGGTATTTACCGCCATATGGGGGTGGGTGGTTGAACGGACAGCCTATCGCCCATTGCGGGGGGCACCCCGGCTGGCACCACTGATTTCGGCGATCGGGGTGTCGATTGTCTTGCAGAATTTCGTTCAGATCGCGCAAGGGGCACGGGTGAAACCGTTGCCGCCGGTGATCCAAGGCGGCGTCACGCTGGATTTGGGCAAGACGTTTTCGGTGAATATCAGTTGGTTGCAGATCGTGATCATCCTGCTGACCCTGGCCCTGATGGCCGGGTTTACCTGGATGATCTCACGCACCTCGTTGGGACGGGCCCAGCGCGCCACCGAGCAGGACATGAAAATGGCGGCCTTGCTCGGCATCAATGTCGATCGCGTGGTGTCGGCCACCTTCGTGATCGGTGCCGCCCTGGCCGGAGTCGCCGGATTGATGGTGACGCTTTATTACGGCGTCATTGATTTCTACATCGGCTTTCTGGCCGGGATCAAAGCCTTCACCGCCGCCGTGTTGGGCGGCATCGGATCGTTGCCGGGCGCGATGCTGGGCGGGTTGCTGATCGGTCTGACCGAATCACTGTGGTCGGCCTATTTCTCGATCCAATACAAGGATGTCGCCACCTTCGCTATCCTGGTCGGCGTGCTGCTGTTCCGTCCGTCCGGCCTGTTGGGTCGGCCCGACGTCGAGAAGGTCTAAGGCGATGGCGGCTTCGTCCCCTCCGATGATCCGATCCGCCGCCTTTGCCGCGCTCTTGGCGGCCTTGCTTGCCTTGCCGCTGTTGGGCGTGCGTCTGGTCGATTCGGCAACCGGGCTGTCGCTGTCCGGGCGTCCGGAGCTGGTTGCCTGGGCCGCTGGCGGGGTGTTCTGCGGTCGGTTGATGATTGATTTGTTCCGGCGCTGGCTGGCCGATTATGCGATCCGCCTGCCGGTTTTGCCCGCGCCGCCCGACTGGACCCGGTTCGGTGTTGGCTGGGCCATGGCGCTGTTCGCGCTGGTGCTGCCATTCCTGCCCTTTGCCGACCGCAATCTGGTCGACAAAGCGACGATGGTGCTGATCTACATCATGCTGGGCTGGGGGCTGAACATTGTCGTCGGTCTGGCCGGTCTGCTCGATCTTGGGTTTGTCGCCTTTTATGCCGTCGGGGCCTATTCCTATGCCTTGCTGTCGCTGACCTTCGGCCTGTCCTTCTGGATCTGCCTGCCGCTGGCGGGGCTGTTCGCCGCCGCCTTCGGCCTGGCCCTCGGCTTTCCGGTGTTGCGGTTGCGCGGCGATTATCTGGCTATCGTCACCCTTGGCTTTGGCGAGATCATCCGCATCATTTTGCAAAACTGGCAGGATTTGACCGGGGGGCCGATCGGCATCTCCGGAATCGAGCGTCCCAGCCTGTTCGGTCTGTCGTTCAAGGCGGTCCCGCCCGAGGGGCAGATCAGCTTTGCCGCGTTCTTCGGCCTGGATTATTCGCCCGATCACCGGGTGATTTTCCTCTATTTCCTGATCTTGATTCTAGCGCTGGCGACCAACCTGTTCACCCTTCGCATCCGCCGTCTTCCGGTCGGCCGGGCGTGGGAGGCGTTGCGCGAGGATGAAATCGCCTGCCGGTCGTTGGGGATCAACCCGACGACGATCAAACTGTCTGCCTTTGCCCTGGGTGCGATGTTCGCCGGTTTCGCCGGGTCGTTCTTTGCCACCCGCCAGGGCTTTATCAGCCCGGAAAGCTTCACCTTTATCGAATCGGCGATGATCCTGGCGATTGTCGTGCTGGGCGGCATGGGCAGCCAGATCGGCATCGTGCTGGCCGCTTTGTTGCTGGTCGGCCTGCCGGAATGGTTCCGCGATCTGCAAATGTACCGGATGCTCGCGTTCGGCGCGGCGATGGTGCTGATCATGCTGTGGAAGCCAAGCGGGCTGTTATCGTCGCGCTCGCCGACGGTCCGGCTGGGAGGTCGGGCATGAGACCGCCGCCACTGCTTGAGGTTCATGGGCTGACGATGCGCTTTGGCGGGCTGTCGGCGATCAGCGAGCTTTCCTTCGTGGCCGGGCAGGGCGAGATCACCGCGGTGATCGGCCCGAATGGCGCGGGAAAGACCACTCTGTTCAATTGCATCACCGGCTTTTACCGTCCCCAGACCGGACGGTTGGTTCTGCATCATCCGGATGGGAAAGCGTTGGGGCTGGAGACGCTGCCCGACCACGCCATCGCCCGCAAGGCGCGGGTGGCACGCACCTTCCAGAATATCCGGCTGTTCCCGCGCATGAGCGTGCTGGAAAACCTGATGGTGGCGCAGCATCAGGTTCTGATGTCGGCCTCGGTGTTTTCCCTGGCGGGATTGCTGGGACTGGGCCGCTATCGCCGGGCCGAACGAGCGGCGATCGATTTGGCCCGTCACTGGCTGGACCGCACCGGGCTGACCTCATTCGCCGATAGCGAGGCAGGGGCTCTGCCCTATGGCCATCAACGGCGGCTGGAGATCGCCCGTGCGATGTGTACCCGTCCGCTGTTGCTGTGCCTGGATGAACCGGCGGCCGGGCTCAACCCGCGCGAATCCAGTGATCTCAATCAATTGTTGTGCGGTATTCGCGATGAGGAAGGGATTGGCCTGCTGCTGATCGAACACGATATGAGCGTGGTGATGGGCATTTCCGATCGGGTTCTGGTGCTGGACCATGGCTGTCTGATCGCCGAAGGCAGCCCGGACGAGGTGCGGCGCAATCCGACGGTGATCCGCGCCTATCTTGGCGAACCCGACGAGTCCGCCGTCGTTCTGGGTGGGGAGGGCTAGATCCAATGCTGCGTGTCGAAGGCCTTCGCTCGGGATATGGTCGGATCGAGGCCCTGCATGGGATCGATATCGATGTCAGGGAAGGCGAGATCGTCGCCCTGGTCGGAGCCAATGGCGCTGGCAAGACCACTCTTTTGATGACGATCTGCGGCAATCCGCGCGCCAGTGCCGGACGGGTAATTCTTGCGGGCGAGGATATCACCGGTCTGCCGACTCATCTGATCGCCCGTCGCGGGCTGGCCCATTCACCCGAGGGTCGGCGGATTTTTCCGCGGATGACGGTGCTGGAGAACCTGCGGATGGGGGCTGCGATTCGCCGATCCGCATTATTTCAAGGACGATCTTGACCGTGTGCTGGGGTTGTTTCCCCGTCTGGGCGAGCGATTGGATCAGCGTGGCGGCACCCTTTCAGGCGGCGAGCAGCAGATGCTGGCGATCGGGCGGGCGTTGATGAGCCGTCCGCGTCTGTTGCTGCTCGACGAGCCGTCACTGGGATTGGCCCCGTTGATCGTTCGTCAGATTTTTGAAATCATCGAGACTATCAACCGCGAGCAGGGAGTCACGGTTCTGCTGGTCGAGCAGAACGCCTTTCATGCCCTATCCCTGGCTCATCGCGCCCATGTGATGGTGACCGGGCGGATTGCTCTGTCGGGAACCGGGGCCGAATTGCTCAATAACCCTGAAATCCGCGCGCATTATCTTGATGGCGGCGCGGGAGGGAGCGCGATTACGATTTCATGAAGTCCCGGGCCGTCATCGTTGCCGCTCTGGTCGTTGCGATCGCTCTGATCGGCGTGGTCTTCAGTGCGGTCCAGACCTGCTGGGCGGGTGCCTCTCCGGCTTCAGCCGTCAATCTGTCACGGCCTGCATCGCCCGCGTTATCAACCACGCTTCCCCGGCTGCGTGTTCTCGTCGACGATACCTATCCTCCGTTCGCGTTTCGTGACGAACAGGGCGAGATTCAGGGGATCGTTCCCGATCTTTGGGCGCTGTGGTCGGCGCGTACCGGAATTCCGGTTACCGTGCTGGGAATGGATTGGGGCGAGGCGCAACGCCGCTTTAATGCCGGCGAGGCAGACGTCCTTGATATGGCATTCTGGACCCATGCGCGCGACGAAATTTATGACTTTTCAAAGCCATATGCGACCGTTGACGTTTCGATTGTGTTCGATTCAAGCCTGTCGGGGATCACCGACGCGGCGACGTTGCGGGGCTTTTCGGTCGGCGTCAAAGATGGAGACGCCTGCATTGATTTTCTGGCGATGCGTGGGATAGACACGATCCGGCGTTATTCCAGCTATGAGGCGATGATCGATGCCGGAGCACGCGGCGAGGTCAAGGTCTCGTGCATCGACCGTCCTCCCGCAATCTATTATCTGGTCAAAAAAGGTCTGGAGGCTCGGTTTCGAGCGTCGCAACCGCTCTATTCCGGTCAGTTTCACTGGGTGGTTCTCAAGGAACGCCAGGATATCCGCGACATCGTCACGGCGGGCTTCAACCTCGTTTCGCCCGAAGATCGAAAGAAAATCGACGATCATTGGCAGGGGCGGGCGCTGGGTTCAAAGATCGACGATACAGTCCTGCGGGATTTTTTTATCGCTGGCGGCATCATCTGCCTTGTTGCGTTGTTGCAACTGATCTGGGTGGGGATGCTGCGCCGCCAGGTCGCGGCAAAGACGCGCGAACTGACAACCGCGCTGAACGGTCTGACAGTCAGCGAAGCCCGCTTCCGCACTATCTTTGACGCGATCAACGATTCGATCCTGATCTTCGACATCGAGACCGGCGCGGTCCGGATGGTCAATCGCCGGATGCACGAAACGTTCGGCTATGCGGCCGAAGATATCCCGCATCTGAGCTTCGAGACGTTAAGCGAAGGCCATCCTCCCTATGACCGCACGACGGCGCTTACCGCCTTGCGCGACGCAACCGAAGACTCTCGGGTGCTGGAATGGCAGGCCCGTCATCGCGACGGTCACCTGTTCTGGGTCGAGATCGATCTGCGCCGGGTAATTATCGACGATGGCGGCCCCCGGGTACTTGCGATGATGCGCGATATCACCGAACGCAAAGAGAGCGCCGACAATCTGACCCGCACCATTGATGCGCTGACCCGGTCGAATACCGATCTTGAGCGTTTCGCCTATGCCGCATCGCACGATCTGCGTGAACCGCTGAACACTCTGGTCCGATATGCCCAGTTGCTGGACCTGCGCTATGGATCGCGCGACAGTGATATTTCCGAATTCGTCGGATTCATCGTCAGTGCCGCCAAACAGATGATGCGGTTGGTCGAGGGTTTGCTTGAATTCTCGCGGGTCGATTCGGTGGGGCGGGGATTCGACGCGGTCGATTCCGGCCGTTCTTTGTCGGTGGCGCTGGGGTATCTGTCGAATTCGGTTGTCGAAAGCGGGGCCATCATCCACACCGGGCCGATGCCAGTGGTCGCCGCCGACGAAGTTCAACTGATCCAGTTGTTCCAGAACCTGATTGGCAACGCGCTTAAATACCGCGAACGCAGTCGGGGGGTGGAGATCACGGTGTCAAGTCGACGCAGCGACGATATGTGGGAGTTTCTGGTCGAAGATAATGGCATCGGCATCGATTCTGCCTATCTCGATCAGATTTTTGTGATCTTCAAGCGTTTGCATACCCACAGCGCCATTCCGGGTGTCGGGATCGGCTTGGCGCTGTGCAAACGGATTGTCGAACGCCACGGCGGCACCCTGTGGGTCGAGTCGACCCCCGGCGTCGGTACCGTCTTTCACTTCACCCTAAGCCCGCCGCCGGAAGATGCCGTGTAGCGTGGGCTTGCTTTTATCGCTAAAGGGTCTATATAAGCTCTCTTCCCTTTCGGGCAGTTAATGGCGGAATTTGACGATGGCTCGTGTCACGGTTGAAGATTGTGTTCTGAAGGTTCCCAACCGCTTCGAGCTGGTTCTGATGGCCGGGCAGCGCGCCCGTGACATCTCCGGCGGTGCGCGGCTGACCCTGGACCGCGACAATGACAAGAATCCGGTGGTCGCCCTGCGTGAGATCGCCGAGGACACCGTTGTTCTGGACGTCTTGCAGAACTCCCTGATCCAGGGTCTTCAGAAGCACGTCGAAAATGACGAGCCGGAAGAGGACGAAATGGAAGGCTTCGCTGCGGACAGCGACCTTGCCTTCGAGACCGTGGCCAATGAAGACGAGATGCTGGAAGACGGCATGTCGATCAACGAAGACGGTACCGATCCCGATCCCGAACTCGTCGGCATCGAAGGCCCGGACGAAGAGTAGTATTTTCGGATTGGGGTTGAGGGGCCGGTCCGCGTGATCGCCGACCGGTCGTAGCCAGGGAGGCACACGACATACATGTCCCTCGATTCCCGCACCTTTCGGAAAGCCTTGGGCAGTTTTGCCTCGGGCGTGACGGTCATCACCGCAATCGATCCTCGGGTCGGCCAGCCGGTTGGGGTGACCGTCAGTGCGTTTTCCTCTCTGTCGCTTGATCCCCCCCTGGTGCTGTTCTGCCTGGGCCGCACCGGCTCGTGCGTGAGTGGGATCGAAGCGGCTGGCCGTTTTGCCGTCAACATCCTGGCCGATGATCAGCGCGAGATTTCGGGCCGCTTCGCCGGTCCGGTCGAAGACCGCTGGCGCGGTTTGGACTGGGTCGCTCTGTCCGGCGGGTCCCCCGGTTTGCCGGGGGCTCTGACCGTGCTGGAGTGCACACTGACCCGGACGGTCGAAGGCGGCGATCACCTGATCTTCATCGGCGAAGTCGAGACGATCCAGTCTCGCGAAGGTGCGCGTCCGCTGATCTATCAGTGCGGCGCTTATCTCGATCTGCCTGCCACCACGCCTTAAGCGTGGGGCGCAATCACTCCGGCGCGACCGGACGGGGGGCCAGGGTCAGCACCCATGGGCTGTCACTGTCCAGCCGGAACGGGCGGTTGTCCCGCCAATCCTTAAGCTGGTCGCTGTAATGCGACGACATCGGGTGTCCTGACTGGCCGGGAACGATCAGGAAGCGGCTGTCGTTCAGGTCGGCAAGGTCAATGACGGTCCGCAACGTCGGTCCGTGGACATGGGGAAAGCGACCTCCGTCGATCCGATATGTCCCACGCGACAGCGTGGCGTTGTCGCCATCGGTGCGGATTTCCTGCGTTGCCCACCGTCGCAACAGCGGCACTTGCCCCAGCACCGGATGTGCAAATCGCGCTTTGTGAGCGTCCCCCCAGCGCCATCGGCTCATGTCGCGGCCCCAATCGGCTTTAAGGTCGGTCAGCGCCTGCTCTAGACTGCGTTCAATCAGTTCCTCGCAGCTTTCGGCGGCGGGGGTGGTGATATCGTCACACCAATAGCGCCGCTTGGTGAAGGCATCGACCAGCACCTTGGGCGAGGGCGGCGATTGCGGATCGTAGAGGTCGCCCAGTTCGTCGGCAAAAATGGCACGGCTGAGAGATGCGACCCAGGCGGCAAGAAGCAGCGGTTCAGGGCGGTCGCGGGAGACATCGCCGGTCCAATCGGCGATCAGCCGAACCGCCTCGCGCCCCCGTTCAGACGCCGGTTCGATCCCGGTCAACAGATCCTTGATCTCAACCGCTTGAAGCGAAACGATATCACCCTGAAGCGCGACCATGTCGGCGACGCTCATCCCCTTGCGCGGCTCCAATATTTCGCGCAGTCGCTCGGCCCGATAGGTTTCCGGCCACAGCGCGGCAATCATATAGGGATATTTGTCCGGGCTCGGGCGGTTGTTGGCATTGATCAGAATGCCAGAGCGGGGATTAACCGTCTGCGGCATCTTAGTCGGCGGAATCCAACCGATCCAATCCCCCGCCCCGGTCCAGCCTCGCGCGGGGAGCAGCCCATTACCGGAGCGGCGAATCGGGATCCGTCCAACCGTGGTCAACGCGATGGTGCCGCCGACATCGGCATAGCCGACATTCAACGCCGGAGCCTGGACATCCCGTTGAACCGCCGCAAAGCTGGGCCAGTCCCGCGCCAAATTCATCCGCATCAGGGTCTGAACCCCGGTATCGTTGTCGCCGAGCGCCGTCGAGGAAAACGCCACCACCTCGCCCGGCGCGGCCAGATCGCTGGCGATCAAATCCGAAATTACTGGCCCGTGCCGGGTTTCGCGCACCGTCAGAGCGACATCGGGGGCATCCTTGACCTTGATCACCTCTTCGCGGACGGTGAACGGGCGAGTGCCATCAGGGGTGCGGTAGGCGGTCTCGCCCTCTTTTTTCTCGATGAACAGATCAACGGTGTCGGCTTCGGCCGAGGTGAATCCCCAGGCGATCTTGTCGTTATGGCCGATGACGAGGAACGGCAGGCCGGGCGAGGTCGCCCCTGCCAGCGACAGGCCCGGAGCCTCGATTCCAGCCAGATACCAGTATGACGGCGCGATAAAGGGAAGGTGAGGGTCATTGGACAGAATCGGCTTACCACTGGCGCTGCGGTTGCCTGCAACAATCCAAATGTTCGAGGCCGGTGCTGGGCGGGCCGCAGAGGGGATCGCGGCCAACAGCGCACCCCAGCCGGTTTCTGACAATCCTTGTCCGGTCTCTGTTCCTCCGGCGGGAAACAGTTCGGGAATTCGTCGGGGATCGATCCGTCGCGCTAATCGTGCCCGCAGAATATCGTCGGGCCAATTCCCCGCCAGTTGCAGAGCCATCAGCTTCTGCCACAGCATCGAATCGACTGGGCTCCACGGTTCCGGGTGTAGTCCCAACAGGCTGTATTCGAGGGGAAGACGGGTCTCGGGCGATGTCAGCCACGCATTGACGCCGTTGGCATAGGCGGTCAGGGCCGCCCGGGTCGGCTCATCAAGGCGGGACAGGGAAAGTTCGGCCAGACGGCGTAATCCCAATGTCCGCATGAAGCGATCATTGACCAGACCAGCCGGTCCGATCGCTTCGGCCAGACGGCCAGAGCCGAGGCGGCGCATCGTCTCCATTTGCCACATCCGGTCCTGGGCATGAACCCAGCCCAGGGCGAACCAGGAATCTTCGCGATTGGCAGCGCGGATATGGGGAACGCCCTTGGCGTCGCGGGCAATGGTGACGGGGGCGGTGAGGCCGGTCAGATCGATCCGGCCGGTTTGACGCGGCAATGGGCTCATCAGCGCCAGCCAAGCCGCCGCGCCCCCCAACAGCGCGGTCAGGGCCACCGCATTGAGGCCAAGAACAATCAAACGACGGCGCGCGGGGCGACGATTTCTGATTGCGGCGGTTTCTTCCGTCACGATCACTTCCCCACCTTTGTTTACGGCGGATGTCGCTGCCGACCATAAAGTGGTAACGCCAACGGCCCGAGCCTGTAAAGCGAAAGCACGGCTTGTGCTTTGGCCGTGCCGGTGCGCCGTGGTATAGGAGGCGGGCAGAAACGCCCGAACCGAACAGGATCGAGACCATAGATGATCGGAAAGCTAAACCACGTTGCCATTGCTGTCCCGGACCTTGCCGCCGCGACCGCTCTTTATCGTGACACGCTGGGCGCGGTCGTTTCCGAACCGGTGCCGCAGCCGGCGCATGGCGTCGTCGTGGTGTTTGTCACCCTGACCAATACCAAGATCGAACTGGTTCATCCGTTGGGCGATGCCTCGCCGATCGCCGGTTTCCTTGCCAAGAATCCCAACGGCGGCATCCATCATATCTGTTACGAAGTCGCGGATATCCTGGCCGCTCGCGACCAGTTGAAGGCGAGCGGGGCGCGGGTCCTGGGCGATGGCGAGCCCAAGATCGGCGCCCATGACAAGCCGGTGCTGTTCCTTCACCCGAAGGATTTCTGCGGTACCCTGGTCGAACTCGAACAAGCCTAGGTGCTGGACCGGCCGGGAGGCGGGCGATGAACTGGTATTGCGATATCGCCCCCGGCCACCCTGTCCACGGCCCCTACCACGACACGGAATACGGCGTTCCGGTGGACGACGACCGTGCGTTGTTCGAGCGGCTGTGCCTGGAGATTTTTCAGGCTGGGCTGTCCTGGCTGATCGTTCTGAAAAAGCGCCCGGCCCTGGTGGCAGCGTTCGATGCTTTCGATCCCGCCCGTGTCGCGCAATACGACGAAAACGATATCGAGCGGTTGATGTCCGATGCCGGGATCATCCGCAATCGCCGCAAGATCGCGGCGGTGATCGGCAATGCCCGCAAGGTCGTCGAGATTTGCGAATCCGAGGGATCGTTCGCCGCCTGGATTCAGCGCCACCATCCCCGCGACAAAGCGGCCTGGGTCAAGCTGTTCCGCCAGACCTTCGCCTTTACCGGGGGAGAGGTGGTGGGCGAGTTCCTGATGAGCATCGGCGTTCTTCCCGGCGCTCACCGCCCGGATTGTCCGGCCTTCGCCCGGATTCTCGATCTTGATCCGCTGTGGCGGAAATCAGAGCCAACAAGCTGACTTTAAAAGATATTACAGCTCGTCGGCACTGCGGCGGTGGACCGCCATCCCGGCCGTGGCCTGACAAGACGGCATCATCTCGATCCGGCTGATATTGACGTGAGCCGGGGCCGACGTTGCCCAGAACACCGCTTCGGCGACATCCTCCGACGTCAGCGGCGTGGTCCCCTCATAGACCTTGGCGGCCTTGTCGGGATCGCCATGGAAGCGGACAGTGGAAAATTCCGACCCGCCGCACAGACCCGGCTCGATATTGGTGACGCGCAACCGGGTCTTGACCAGATCGGCCAGCAGATTGGCGGAAAATTGCTTCACCGCCGCCTTGGTCGCACCATAGACGTTGCCACCGGGATAGGGAAAATTCCCGGCGATCGAGCCGATATTGACGATATGCCCACGATCGCGCTCGATCATGCCGGGGAGAATAGCGCGGGTGACCTGGACCAGTCCTTTCAGATTGGTATCGATCATCGTGTCCCAATCGTCGGGATCGGTGGCATAGGCCGGTTCAAGCCCCAGCGCTAACCCGGCATTGTTGACGAGAACGTCGATCGCGGCGAAGTTCGGCGGCAGCGCGGCCACAAAAGCAGCAATCGCGGCGCGGTCGCGAACGTCGAGCGGAGCAGCATGAACCGGCGTTCCCAACTCGGCCTTCAAGGCATTAAGCCGCTCGACCCGGCGGCCACAGATCACCAGCCGCGCTCCGGCGGCGGCAAAGCGGCGGGCGATGGCCGTGCCGAATCCGGCGGTGGCTCCGGTCACCATCACGGTCCGGTTGGTCCAGTTGGCGCTCATCTCGAATCCTCGACTTGCCTCAGTTTTTCATTTCGGACGGACGGGGCGGCAGCGGACGACGCGGGTCGGGATCGCGCAGCATCACCAGATGCGGCATCGGTGATAGCGGATTATCGATCTTCCAGATATAGACCCGGTTGGTCCCGAACTGACGCACTTCGGTCGCGTTGTTCTCGATGACATTGGCGTCGGTGGTGACGCGGAACTCGCCTTCCATCGTCAGGCCAAGTTCGGCCAGAATTTGGGCGTCCGACGGTTTCAACCCGTTGGCGGCAACGATGATCGCACCGTTTTCCAGGGATCGCAGCGCCAGCATCCGGGCATCGCGGCGGATCAGGGCGGTCAGTTGAACCGTGCTCAACCGTCCGGCCCGCTCATACTCGACGGCAAAGCGGCCCCGGCCGCGCGATTCGAGCTTGCGGAAGGCGATGTCGCGGACAAGATCCTTCCGGATATTCTCGATCCGCTCGGCCTCGTCCTTGGGATCGACTTTGCCCTTGCGGTAATCGTCGAGGATCGGGGCCCACATCAGGTCGCCCTTGTAGCTGATGGCGTAATCGCCATAGCGAGACAACCGCAGCTCGGCCCGGAACTTGTCGGGGATGTAGCACGACGACAGCAGGAACAGGGCGGCCAAGACCGCCAGCCGTTTGGTCCATTCAGCCGCCACGGCCACCTCCGCTAGGCTCCAACCGTTTTGCAGCCTGCCACAACGCTTCCATTTCGTCGAGCGACGCGACTTCTGGCGAGCGCCCTTCGTCGCGCAGGGCGCGTTCAATGTAGCGGAAGCGGCGTTCGAATTTCTCGTTGGCCCGTCCCAGTGCCTGCTCGGGATCGACCGCAAGCTTGCGGGCAAGATTGACGCAGACGAATAACAGGTCGCCGATTTCGTCCTCGACCCGGTCATGGGGCGACCCGGCGCGAATCTCGACAGCGACCTCTTCGGCCTCTTCCGCCAGTTTGTCGAGGATCGCACCCGGTTCATCCCAATCGAACCCGACCCGGGCGGCACGGTTTTGCAGCTTCAGGGCGCGGGTCATCGGGGGCAGGGCCCGGGCAATGCCGTCCAGAACGCCGTCTCCGCCCGCTTCGGCCCGTTCGCGCGCTTTCAGCTCTTCCCACGTTTCCAGATGGGAAGCCGCGTCAACCGGTTGAGCGTCGGCGAACAGATGGGGATGGCGACGGATCATCTTTTCGGCCGCGGCCCCTGCGACCGTTTCGAAATCAAAATGTCCCGCTTCATCGGCGATCTGGGACTGGAACACCACCTGAAACAACAGGTCGCCCAGTTCGTCCTTTACCGCGTTGTTGTCGTTGCGGGCGATGGCATCGGCGACCTCATAGGCCTCTTCGATGGTATAGGGGGCGATCGTCGCCCAGCTTTGGGCACGGTCCCAGGAACAGCCGCGGTCAGGGTCGCGCAATCGAGCCATGACGGCCAGCAACCGGTCAATCGGTCGTAACGAGGCCGCAGGCGCGCAATCTTCGTCCATGATCAGGGGGGCTCCGTCAGGGTGGGTCCGGATCGTAGCACCCTGGCGTCTCCAGGCAAGGATCAGAGTGATCCAACGCGGCCATGCGACCGTACAAGGGACTATACATCCTTTGGAAGGACTCCCCCCGATGACCGAATGTTCTCCCGTAAGCGTCTATTATGACGGAGCCTGCCCGGTCTGTTCCCGCGAGATCGCGACCTATCAACGGTTGACTCCCGAAGACGCGGTGCGCTGGGTCGATGCCTCCACCTGCGACGAAAGCGATCTGGGCGAAGGATTGGACCGCAGCCAGGCGTTGGGATTGTTCCACCTGCGCGATGAATCCGGCCGGGTGCTGTCCGGTCTCGATGCCTTTATCGCGTTGTGGGCGCGGGTGCCGGGTCTTGGCCTGGTTGCCCGCTTGGCCGCGTTGCCTCCGTTTCGGTCGCTGCTTGGGTTTGGCTATCGCGTCTTTCTGAAGGTGCGTCCGTTATGGAGGTCTGCCCCATAACGCCAGAAACAAAGCTGGTTGGGCTGTTGCCTGTGAATTAAGCAGGGGCTACAGTCTACAAAGCTGGACACAGGCGATACGGGAGGACCGGGGGAAGATGGCGTTCGACGAGATGAAGTCGGCCGACGGTGGGGTGCGCCCTGCCTTCCGGGCCTACGAGGATTGGCTGTTGTCGATGCCACCCGATCTGTTACCGCGCAAGAATGAACAGGCCGATGCCCTGTTTCGTCGCCTTGGCATCACCTTCGCCGTCTATGGCGATCAGGAGGGGACCGAGCGGCTGATCCCCTTCGATCCGATCCCGCGCATTCTTGCCGCGCGCGAGTGGAAGAGGCTGTCCGATGGCTGTTGCCAGCGGGTGCGGGCGCTTAATGCCTTTCTCAAGGACCTTTATCACGATCAGGAAATCATCAATGCCGGAGTAATTCCGGCCGAACGGGTGTTCGGCAACGGTCTGTACCGGCCCGAGATGAACGGCCTGTCGGTTGCCCGCGACGTCTATATCCACATCGCCGGGATTGATGTCGTCCGCACCGGGGAAGACGAGTTCTTTGTACTGGAAGACAATCTGCGCTCGCCGTCCGGGGTCTCCTATATGCTGGAGAACCGGGCGATGATGATGCGGCTGTTCCCTGATCTGTTCACCCGCTACAGCGTTGCAGCGGTCGATTCCTATCCCGATCAGTTGCTGCGTAACCTGCGCGCGGTGGCCCCCGCCGCCTGTACCGGCGAGCCGACCGTGGTGGTGATGACCCCGGGTTATTACAACAGCGCCTATTTCGAGCACGCTTTCCTGGCCGAGCAGATGGGGGTCGAACTGGTTGAGGGCCGCGATCTGTTCGTCGAGGACGGGCTGGTCTATATGCGGACCACCCAGGGGCCGAAGCGGGTCGACGTGATCTATCGCCGGATCGACGACGATTTCCTCGATCCGGCCGCGTTCAATCCTCATTCGTCGTTGGGGGTTCGCGGCCTGCTGGAAGCCTACCGTTCCGGGGGCGTCACCCTGGCCAATGCGATCGGAACCGGCGTCGCCGACGACAAAGCGACCTATATCCATGTTCCCGACATGGTGCGGTTCTATCTCGGCGAGGAACCGATCCTCTCCAACGTCCCGACCTGGCGGTTGGAGCGTGAGGACGAGCGTAAATACGTGCTGGAACGGCTTCCCGAACTGGTGGTCAAGGAAGTGCAGGGGGCGGGCGGCTACGGCATGCTGGTCGGCCCGACCTCGACCAAGGCCGAGATCGAGGATTTCCGCGCCCGCATTCTGGCCAACCCGGCCAATTACATTGCCCAGCCGACCCTGTCGCTGTCGACGGTCCCGACCCTGGTCGATAAGGGGATCGCGCCCCGCCATGTCGATTTGCGACCCTATGTCCTGATGGGCGAAACCGCGACCCTGGTTCCCGGTGGGCTGACCCGGGTGGCGTTGCGTGAGGGATCGCTGGTGGTCAACTCGTCGCAGGGCGGCGGAACCAAGGATACCTGGGTGCTGGAGAACGACCCATGCTGAGCCGCACCGCCGATCATCTTTACTGGATGAGCCGATACATGGAGCGGGCGGAGAACATCACCCGCTTTGTCGAGGTCGCCAACCGGCTCTCTCTGTCGGTGCCGTCCACCCGTGACCGCGCCGCCTGCTGGCAGCCGGTGCTGACCATCGCCGGTGGCGAAGATGATTTCGCCGCCCGTCACGGCGAACGCTCGGCGGTGTCGGTGATCGAGTATGCCGTGCTCGACCCGACGAACCCGTCGTCGATCTATTCCTCGCTGCGGGCCGCGCGCGAGAACGCTCACGCCGTCCGCAGCGTGATTCCGGTCGAGACCTGGGAATCGCTGAATGGAACATGGCTGGAAGCGCGCGGACTGGACGGTCCCCGTTTGCGCGAACAGGGACTGATCGCTTTTTGCGAATGGGTGCGCGAGCGGTCGCACCAGTTCCGCGGCATCACCTATGGGACGATGCTGCGCGACGAAGCCGATTATTTCATCCGGCTCGGTACCTTTCTTGAACGCGCCGACAATACTGCCCGTTTGCTCGGGGTGCGGGCAACTGGGGTCGCTCCCGGTCAGACCGATGTTGATGCCGATGATCAGTTGCATTGGGCGGCGGTATTGCGCTCGGTCAGCGCCTTCCGCGCCTTCCGTACTGTTCACGGCGGCGATATCACCCCATTGCGAGCGGTCGATCTGCTGGTGATGCGGGCCGCGTTACCGCGCTCGCTGCATTCTTGCCTCAATCAGGTGCGCGATATCCTGGAGCGCCTCAACCCGCAGGCGGAATGCACCCGGTTGGCCGGGGCGGCCCATGCCCACATCCATTACGGACGGCTTGATCATCTGCTGTCACGGGGGCTAGGGCCGTTCATCGATGATTTCATCGATGCCAACAACACCTTGGCCGGTCAGATTCATAAGGACTTCCTGTTAAGCTGACACGCGGGGGGGACAGAAGGGTGCGCAGGCAGAAGCGTCCGCTGGTTATCGCTGCCGTTGCTGTGGCCGTTGTCGCCGGATTAGGCGGCGGATGGGAATACCTGCGTCGGAGCGCCCAAGCGATCGACCCGGACGATGTCGCCCAGGTGGCGTTGGGGGCGGATATTTATGCGGCGCAGTGTGCCCGCTGTCATGGGGCGCACTTGCAGGGTGAGCCCGACTGGCAGCGCCGCAAACCCAATGGCGAACTGCCTGCCCCTCCGCATGACGCCAGCGGCCATAGCTGGCACCATCCCAACGAATATTTGTTTGCCGTGACCAAGCACGGGATGGCGCGCTTTGCCCCTCCCGATTACAAAAGTGCGATGCCGTCCTATGTCGGCATTTTGACCGATGCCGAGATTCGCGCCGTGATCGCGTTTATCCAATCAAATTGGCCCCCGGAAATCCGGGCCAGACAGGCCGCGATTTCGGCACGATAAAGACAGCGAACCGGGAGTGCCCTAACGTGACCGCCACGGTCCAGATCGGACAATACAGCTATCAATGCCGCCCCCGCTGGGGCTTTGGCACGCCGACGCATCCCCGGTTGACGGCGATTCTGGAACGCGGTCGGTCAGGCTATGCCCGCAGGCTGGAGGCGCTGGCCGAGTTGCGGTCTTTGTTTGCCGCGATCCCGCGCGAAGCCGCTGATGACTCGCCCAGTCCGCGCTGGTTCAATCCCTGGTTCACCTCGCTTGATGCGCTGGCGCTATGCGGAATGCTGGTCCGCCACGACCCCCGCTTGCTGATCGAGATCGGCTCGGGCAATTCGACCAAATTCGCCCGCCACGTCATCACGGAGCGGAAGCTTCGGACCAAGATCGTCTCGATCGACCCCCAGCCACGGGCTGAGATCGACGCCTTGTGCGACGAAGTGATCCGCGCGCCCGCCGAATCCGTCGATCAAGCGCTGTTCTCCCGCCTGAAGCCCGGCGATATCCTGTTCATCGACAGTTCGCACCGTAGTCTGGAAAATTCCGACGTCACCGCCTTGTTTCTCGATGTGCTGCCGGAATTGACTCCGGGGGTGATCGTCCATGTCCATGACGTCTATCTGCCCTACGACTATCCGGCCCAGGCCGAAGGGCTGATGTATAACGAGCAATATCTGCTGGCAGCGTTGCTGCTGGGCGAGGCGTCGTGGCTGGAGCCGGTGTTGCCCTGTTTCTTTGCCGCCCAGGATGCTCGTCTGTCGGCCCATCTCGCTCCGGTGTGGGAGGCGATTGGGACCAATGCCTTTCCCGCCCCCAGCAATTCCTTCTGGATGAACATCAAGAGGCGCCGCTAAGGCTCTGTTTATAAAAAAGTCCTGGGCTAGACCAGGACGATGTCCCGTGCCGGTTTCCCGGCGGCGGCCCGCGCCCAGACTTGGTCATAGGCCGCTTCGAGATCGAGCACGAAACGCTTGGGATCGAACGGAATTGCCTGCGGCAGCAATGCCGCGAGCCGAGAGCGCAGATCGGCGCGGCGGGCCGGATTTTGTCCCAGTCCGACCGCCAGTTCGAACAGGTCCCGGGGCGATGAGGCGATCAGGTCGGCTAGGCCGATCGCCGTCAACAGCGAGGCCGCCACCCGCGAGGCGAGCCTAGGGCCAGCGCAGGTCAGCAACGGCACTCCCATCCGTAGCGCGTCGGCAGCGGTGGTGTGTGCGCCGCAGACCAAAGCATCAAGGAACAGATCGGCGGCGGGCAGACGCTTCAGATGCTCGGGCCGAGGCAAACGCGGCGCCCAGATCAGCCGCTCGGGCGCGATACCGGCGCGGCTTGCGGCTTTTTCCAGCCGTGTCCGCGCCAGGGGGGGCGGAGCCAATTGCCACAGCACCGATCCTGGCACCGCCGCCAGAATCTCCATCCATAGCAAGAAGGTGGCGCGGTCGAGCTTGCGGTGTCCATTGAAGGAACAGAACACGACGGCGTCGTCTGGTAATCCCAGTTCGGATCGGGGGGGCGGAGGCTCCAAGGGCTCCCACGCCAGATTGGGTTGATATCCGTGCGGTAGCGAGATCAGCGCTTCGGAGAAATGGCTGCGATGCTCAGGCGGCACCAACACCGGATCGACGATGGCGTAGTCGATCCAGGGGGCCGACGAACTGGCGGCCAGCCCTAGCCAGGCAATCTGGACCGGGGCCGGGCGCAGGGCGGCGATACTGGGACGGGCGTGCCGGGTATAAACCGACATGTCAACCAGGATGTTGACACCCGCCTCGGCCAGAGTCTGGGCGGCAGCACGGTCGCCTAATGTCTTGAAATCAAGGAATAGATCGCAGGTGGAGGCGACCCGTTGCCTCCAGTCGGAACCATCGTCGGGACCGACCGAGGCTGCAATCACCCTGACCCGGCTTCGATCGTGGTGGGCAAACAAATCCCCGGCCAGATGCATGGTGGCGTGGTCGCGAAAATCCGGCGACAGATAGGCGACGGTCAGGGGCGGCGGGGTGACGCTGACCCGGGGGCGGACCACCGGACGGGGGCGTCCGGGCACGCGGAAGGCGGCTTCGGCCGCCGCGATCTTACGCAGTTCGGTTCCGTCAAACGGGTAGAACAGCGCGTCCTGGGTCGAGATCGCCAGCCTCCCCGGCGCAGGCTTGTCCAACCCGGCCCGGATTTCGGCGAACAACGCCTCTTCGCGATCCCAATCGGCGGTCTCGCGACTGGCCCTGAGCAGGTGGCCCTTGGCCGGAAGCAGGCGGGGGTCAAGCTCCAGCGCCCTGGTGAGAGCCAAAGCCGCCTCGTCAAACCGGCTTTGGCGCAGCAACGCCTGACCCAGTAAGGCATGCAGTTCGCCGATTCCAGGATGACGACGTACCGATTCCTCCAATGCTGGAATGGCGGCGTCGGGAGCGGTGGCGACCAGAAGTAAACCAAGGTTGACATGGCCACCGAGATGGCCGGGAACGCGCCGGATCAGGGTGCGATAGGCCTCGGCGGCTTCGGCCATCCGGTTCAGACTGCGCAAGGCGTTGCCGGTCGCCAGCAGACTGTCGGCATCGCCCGCCTCGGCCAGCGGTCGCAACAGCGGCAACGCCTCCTCGGCGCGGTCGAGCGCCATCAAGCCGCGCGCCTTGCTGTACAGCGCCGCTGGATTGGTCGGCTCGACGGCAAGGATACGATCGAGATGGGGCAGCGCCTCGCTATACCGACCCGAGGTCAGCAGGGTAAGGGCAAGGGTATAGCGCACCGCCAGGGCGTGAGGGGCGGTGGTGATCAGCCGCTCCAGCAGGGCAAGGGCGGGCTTGGTTTTGCCCGCCTGGGCCAGAGAGGAGGCCTTGGCCAAGTCGCGTTCAAGATCGATCATGGACGTCTCCGCCACTCGGTGCCCTGTTTGACGAAACGATGGTGGCGTATGGGGTGGAACAGATCTCCGGTCCAGCCCTGAACCGTCACCTCGATCAGGTGAGTGTCGAGGCGAACCAGACAATAACCGTTCGATTCTCCGCGTAGACGGGTCGAACAGGCGGTGCTGGCCTGGACCAGAACCATCGAGCCTCCGGTCGCGGCAATAATCGGCTCGACCCGGGCATGATGGGCGTGTCCGGTCAGCACCACATCGATACCGTGGGCGATCAAGGCTTCATAGGGGTGCCCGCCGTTTGCATCGTCGGGGGGGTGATGAAGAAACACCATCCGGGCGGCATCGGCGGGAGCATCGGCCAATGTCCGGTCGAGTTGGTTGAGATGGTGATCGGTCAAGGCCCCCGATTTCCAGCGCAAGGGACGGGTGGAATCCAGCCCGATCACAATCAGCGCCGGATCGCGCCAGACCGAGGGGAATACATGGCGGGGCAGGTGGCGATTGAACTTGTCGCGGGGTCGCAGTAACCGATTAAGCGGGCGATACAGGGGCGATAGGTCATGATTGCCGGGCACCAGCACCACCGGAGGAGTCAACCGGTCGAGAAAGGCACGGGCCTCGGCGAATTGGTATGATCGTGCCCGCTGAGTCAGATCGCCCGAGATCGCCACCAGATCGGGACGGGTCCGGTCGAGATCGGCCAGCAGCGCCGCAACCAGACGCGGATCGGTGCGGCCGAAATGGAGATCGGACAGATGGGCGACGGTTCTCATCGTTCGTACCCCCGTCCTGGGATCAGCACGGTCAGCGCCCGAGGCCGGACCCGGAAGTGCAGGGGTGCCAACATCACCACAACCTCGCCGTCGAGTGACAGCATCACGCGGCGTCTTGGGGTGGCGACCTCGACCTCGCTGGCGGAAAAGGTCTGAAGCCGCCGACTGGTTCGCCAGCGTCCCATCATCGTTTCGACCGCCAGCCACACCAGCGACAGACGCCCGGAGCAGGTGGCGATGTGAACCTCTAACCGGCCGGTATCGAGGGTTTGCCGGGACAGAGGCGGCGGCTCATCGCGCCAGGTGTTGTTGCTGATGAACAGCATGGGCGTGCGCACCCGGCGGGGTTCCATCCGATCCATCGTCAGGGTGACATCGATCTCGGGGAAATGGACCAGGGCGCGCAGGGCGGCGACGGCCATCGCCGTCATCTTGGGCAGGCGGCGGCGTTGCAGATGATCGCGGCGGCGGACGATCCAGGGATGCATCCCAAGCGAGGCCCAGATCGCAAAAGGGTGCCCATCGACTTCGGCCAGATCGATCGCCGCCGTTCCGCCGCCAGCGACAGCGCGGGCGGCGGCGATCGGATCAAGCGGAAGCCCGATATCGCGGGCGAACAGATTAAGGGTGCCGAGCGGTAGAATGCCCAACGGGCGGCCGCGACCTAATCCATTGCCGACCGCAGAAAGGATGGTACCGTCACCCCCACCGATCACCACCGCGTCGAGATCGTCGCGTCCGGACAGAGCGGCAAAACAGGCGGGCAGATCATGGCGGCCGATCATCCGCAGTTCGACCTGATGCCCTCGTTCGATGAAGGCATCCCGGATCGCCGCAACGGTGGCGGCGGGGCGAAAGCGGCGGAAGCCTCCGGCGGACCGGTTGATGACGAGAGCAAGGCGCATATCCGCGATGTGCAGCCCGAGCCGCCATCTCTGTCAAGGGGCTTTCTCTCTCAACGCGACCGTCCGCATAAGATGATGGTTGAAAAAGCGCGAGACGAGCCTCAATCTTCCTCTTAACCGGAGGGGAGTACACCTCCAATCAACGAATAGGGGGAAGCGAAGATGACGGTTCGGAATCCTTATGACATTGATCTCGATAAGACCCCGGCAAACTTCGTTCCCCTGTCGCCGCTTGGCTTTCTCGAACGCGCTGCCTCGGTCTTTCCCGACCGGATTTCTGTGATCCACGACCAGCGCCGCTTTACCTGGCGCGAAACCTATGCCCGGTGCCGCAGGCTGGCCTCGGCCCTGGCTCAGCGTGGCGTCGGTGTCGGCGATACCGTTGCGGTGATGGCTCCCAACATTCCCGCCGCGTTCGAGGCGACCTTTGGCGTTCCGATGTTGGGGGCGGTGCTGTGCGCCTTGAACATTCGTCTTGATGCCGAGGCGATTGCCTTCATGTTGGAGCATGGCGGGGCCAAGGTTCTGCTGACCGACCGCGAATTCTCCCCGGTGATCGTCAAGGCGCTGGCACTGCTGAAAACCCCGCCGCTGGTGATCGATATCAACGATCCCGATACGGTGAGTGGCACTCTGGTCGGCGAATGCGATTACGAGACGTTCCTGGCGTCGGGCGATCCGGACTACGTCTGGCGCTGGCCCGAGGATGAGTGGGAGGCGATCGCCCTCAATTACACATCGGGAACCACCGGCAATCCCAAGGGGGTCGTCTATCATCATCGCGGCGCCTACATCAACGCGTTGGGTAATGCGGTGACCTGGGGAATGAGCGGCCATCCGGTCTATCTGTGGACCCTGCCGATGTTCCATTGCAACGGCTGGTGCTTCCCCTGGACCATCACCGCCCTGGCCGGAACCCATGTCTGCCTGCGTCGGATCGAAGGCCGCGCGATCTTCGCCGCGATCGAGGCGCATAAGGTGACCCATATGTGCGGCGCTCCGATCGTGATGGGGATGCTGATCAACACCCCGGAAAAGGATCGCAGGCCGCTGCCGCACGATGTCGCCTTCATGACCGCCGCCGCCCCGCCGCCTGCCGCCGTGATCGAACGGTTGGAGGGGCAGGGGTTCCGCATCACTCACGTCTATGGTCTGACCGAGGTGTATGGTCCGGTCACCGTCTGCGCCTGGCACGAGGAATGGAACGAATTGCCCCAGGAGGAGCGGGCCAAGAAGAAAGCGCGCCAGGGGGTCCGCTACGTCAATCAGGAGGCGATGATGGTCGCCGATCCGCTGAGCCTGGACCCGGTGCCTCAGGATGGCGTCACGATGGGCGAGGTGTTCTTCCGCGGCAACGTGGTAATGAAAGGGTATTTCAAGAACCCGACCGCGACCGCCGAGGCCTTTTCGGGCGGATGGTTCCACACTGGCGACCTCGGCGTCTGGCACCCCGATGGCTATATCGAGCTGAAGGACCGATCGAAGGATATTATCATCTCCGGGGGTGAGAACATTTCGACGATCGAAGTCGAAAGCGTCCTGTATCAGCATCCCGCTGTGGCCGAAGCCGCCGTTGTCGCCCGTCCCGACGAAAAATGGGGGGAAACCCCGTGCGCTTTCGTCGGTTTGAAGGAGGGAGCGGTTGCGGTGACGGAGGACGATATCATCGCCTTTACCCGCACCAAGCTTGCGCATTACAAATGCCCGCGGACGGTCATCTTCACCTCGCTGCCAAAGACATCGACCGGCAAGGTGCAGAAGTATGTTCTGCGCGAAATGGCAAAGAAGCTGATCGCCTGATGGTTTCTTGGGTGGCCACCTCCCCTCCATGGGGTTAATGGAGGGGAGGGACCGATGCCATATGTCCCGAAACAAGAGGATAGGTTATCTTGATATAAATAATTTTGTACTGATGGGTTGCACTGTTTTACCGGGTGAAAATCGTGGAGTCTTTGGCGAAGGGCGAGGGGGCTGCGTCATTCCATCAGGGGTTGGCCGCACAGATTGGCGCGCTCCATGAGGAAATCAGAGTCGAACCGGAACTGGCCCCGCTTGGCCGGATCGCGGTTGCTCTGTACGATCCCCGTACCGATCTTCTGAAAACCTTCATCCACTCCAGCGATGGGGAAAGTCCGCTCGACCACGCCACGGCACCGTTATCGGGATTGCCCAGTCTGGTCGAATTGGCCCGGGTTCATGGCACCCGGACCCTGAACGACCTTTCCGAGGTCGCTCGTTCGGGGCATGAATACGCGGCTCGGCTGGTTTCATTCGGCTATTATTCCAGCCATACCGTGCCGATTTGCGGCCGCGAGGGCCTGCGCGGCTTTCTGTTCCTGAATGGAATCGTTCCCGGCTTCTTCACTCAACGGGTTTTGCGCCGTCTCAAGCCCTATGGCGATCTGATCGCCCAAATGGTGCTGCGGGAACTCGATGCCCTGCACAGCATGCAATCGACGGTGAAAGTGCTGTTGCAAATTTCGGCGGTCCGCGATGGCGAGACCGGGGGGCATCTCGCCCGGATGGCCCGCTATTCCCGCGCGATTGGTTTGCGGCTGGCCGCTCCGCTCGGGTTTAGCGACGAATTTGTCGAATATCTGTTTCAGTTCGCTCCCGTCCACGATGTCGGTAAGATTTCCGTCCCCGATCATATCCTGCTGAAGCCGGGTCCGCTTACCCCCGACGAATTCAAGGTGATGCAGGGCCATGTTGAGCGAGGTGTTGAAATCGTCGATCTGGCGGTGGGCGATTTCGGCTTCATCTCGACGGCCCATCTTCGTATGTTGCGCCAGATCGTCGCCTGTCATCACGAAAAACTTGACGGCAGCGGCTATCCGCAAGGGCTGAAGGGAGCGGATGTTCCGCTGGAAGCCCGCATCGTTGCCGTCGCCGATGTGTTCGATGCACTGACCTCGCGCCGTCCCTATAAAGCGGCCTGGAGCAATGCCGACGCGATGGACGCTCTGCGTCACGATGTGGCTGAGAACCGGCTTGACGGGGCTTGCGTCGAAGCCTTGGCCGAATGTATGTCTGAAATTGTCGACATTCAGGTTCTTTTTGGCGAAACGGTGGTGGGATGATCCCGTTTGTCGCTGTTGCCCTGGCGGTCCTCCTGACGGTAGCGGGGGCGCAAGAGTCGATTGCCGCGACGGATTCCTGGCCGGTGGTCCATCGCCCTGCTGGTGGTCAAAGTGAAGCGATCGGATCGGCGGCGGCGGGGTGTCTTCGTGGGGCCGAGGCACTGCCGCTCAATGGCGAGGGCTATCAGGTCCTTCGTCCTGACCGCAACCGAGCCTGGGGCCACCCGCGCACCGTTGCCTTTGTCCGCACCCTGGCGGACAAGGCCCGCGCCGAGGAACTGCCGCTTTTGCTGATCGGTGATATGGCCCAGCC
>NZ_AQPH01000027.1 GCF_000442515.1 Magnetospirillum fulvum MGU-K5
TCAACTTGCATGGGTGCGCGCTCCCATCACCAGTCCCCGTCGAGGTCTGGACGATTATTAAGAGTAAAGGTTGGGAAATGGGGGTCGCCGTCCGCTCGGGTGACGGCTGCCTCCGCCGGTGGGACCGGAGCGATCAGCGATGTGGATCGGGAAAGGGAGAGGGGAGCAGGAAGCTGACCCTGGCGCGACCGCATTCTGGCGGAGGGCGAAGTAAGAAGGATCAGCTTCTGGACTTGAGCATAGAAGTTACGAAGGGTGATCGAGACTTGTCCCGCACCGTTCAGCTCAATCCAGATTTGACGGATAGTGATGCCATCCTTAAGCCGCTCCGTGATGAGCGGCTTAAGTGCGATGACTTCGCGTTTCCCTTGACCCCAGCGATTTGCTCGCACACAATCCCCGCATCGTGATCGTTACGATCCGATTCGACAGGTTTGTGTTAACTAGCGTCACTGACTTGGCCGGTTGTATTGTCCCTCGCCGGGCGCTCGCCTCCGCTCGCTTGGCCGCCGCCGCAATGGCGGCTAGATACCGGCCAATGGATCCAAATCGCGGATTGGCCGGTATCATTTCATCGCCCCGACCTATTCGGTGGGAGGCGGGGAGTCGGAGGAGACCGGGCCTGTTTCGTCCGACGGCGCAGGCGGCGGCGCATCGGCGCGGGCGCGGCTCTGCGCCTTGCGTCGGGCCAGATTGGCCCGCAACGCTTCGGCCTGACGGGCCTGACGGGCGGACGATTCGCTCATGACCGAGCCCGACTTTGCGAAACCAGCCGGGCAAGGCAATCGAGCAGACTGCCCGCCGCGATCGGCTTGGACATGAAATCGTCGGCCCCGGCGGCCAGGGCCACATCGCGCCGTTCCAGACCTTCGTAGGCCGACAGCATCAGCACTGGCACCGCCGCGACAGGGGCGGCGGCGGCCCGAATCCAGCGGACCAGATCAAGACCGCTTTGGTCGCCGATATGCCAGTCCGAGATCACCAGACCGAAGCCACCGCGCGACAGAGCCGCCTCTGCCGCTTCAATGCCCTCCACCATCGTCACGTCGCAGACGCCGGTGGCTTCCAGGATCGTCGAGAGAATCTCGCGGAAATTGAGGTTGTCATCGACCACCAGAACCTTCAGCCGCCGCCAATCGACATTGGGTTCGCCATCGGGCAAGGGGGCACTGTCGACCAACGGCTCGACGCCCCCCGCCTCCAATGCTTCGCGATGGCCGATCAGACTAGTGCGATAGCCCATGTCCGAAGTGCAGATATGGTCGATCAGCCAGCGATTGAGGAAGGTCAGGCAATCGCGGGCGCAAACGCTGGTGTGATCGGCCTCGTAGCGGCGCTGGAGTTGCTCGACCTGCCCGACAAACCCGGCATGGGTCCGACGGTGCGAGTCGAGCGCGGGAAACCGCCCCGCCAACATCATCCGTTCCTCGCGGTCAAAATGGTTGGCGGCGTATTCCTCCAGCGACCGCAGCACGCTGCCGACCGCCGCATATTCCTCGGCATCCCCGATCGAACGATGCAGATGGTTGATGAGGCCGATCAGGATGCGGTGATCCGCATCCAGAATCGGAACCCCAACACTCATCATCTCGCTCCAGTGGATGCCGCTCATGCGTCCGCCTTAACGCTCCACTTGTGACACATCACGCACCGCGCCACGCGCCGCGCTGGTGGTCATCGCCGCATAGGCACGCAGTGCCGGGGACACCACCCGGTCGCGGTTCGCCGGTTTCCAGGCTCCCGTCCCCTTCGCCGCCCGCCGCGCCTCAAGCTCGGCATCCTCGACCTGAACGGCAATGCGCCGGTTGGGGATGTCGATCTCGATGATATCGCCGGACTGGACCAGCCCGATCGTGCCGCCTTCGGCCGCTTCGGGCGAAACGTGGCCGATCGACAGGCCCGACGTGCCGCCCGAGAAGCGTCCGTCGGTGATCAGGGCACAGACCTTGCCCAGCCCCATGCTCTTCAGATAGCTGGTGGGGTAAAGCATCTCCTGCATCCCCGGCCCGCCCTTCGGCCCTTCATAGCGAACGATCACGACATCGCCCGCCTTGACCTCGCCGCCGAGAATCTTGGCGACCGCCTCTTCCTGGCTTTCGCAGATCACCGCCGGGCCGGTGAAGGTCAGGTTCTTTTCGTCAACGCCCGCAGTCTTGACGATACAGCCATCGGCGGCCAGGTTGCCAAACAGCACCGCCAGCCCGCCATCCTTCGAAAAAGCGTGCTCGGCCGAACGGATCACGCCCTTGGCGCGGTCGGTATCAAGCGAGGCCCAGCGACGGTTCTGACCGAACGCCTGGGTGGTGCGGAACCCGCCCGGCGCGGCACGATAGAGGGTGTGCACCGCACGGTCTTCGCTGCGCAGGATGTCCCAACGCTCGATCGCGTCGCCCAGGCTGGCGGCATGAACGGTCGGGCAATCGCGCTGGATCAGACCGGCGCGGTCGAGTTCGCCCAGAATGCCGAAGATGCCCCCGGCGCGGTGAACGTCTTCGATATGAACGTCAGCAACGTTGGGAGCGACCTTGCACAGGCAGGGAACGCGACGGCTCAGCCCGTCGATGTCGGCCATGCCGAAATCGACCTCGGCCTCCTGCGCCGCCGCCAGCAGATGCAGCACGGTGTTGGTCGAGCCGCCCATCGCGATGTCGAGCGTCATCGCGTTTTCGAACGCGGCCTTGGTCGCGATCGAGCGGGGCAGAACGCTGGCATCGTCCTGCTCGTACCAGCGCTTGCACAGATCGACGATACGGCGGCCGGACTCAAGGAACAGCTCCTTGCGGTCGGCATGGGTGGCGACGATGGTGCCGTTGCCGGGCAGGCCAAGACCCAGCGCCTCGATCAGACAGTTCATCGAATTGGCGGTGAACATCCCCGAGCAGGAGCCGCAGGTCGGGCAGCTGCCGCGCTCGTAGGCCATCGCGTCTTCGTCCGAGACCGAAGCATCGGCCCCCTTGATCATCGCGTCGATCAGGTCGACGGCGTGAGTCTTGCCGCCCACCGTGACCTTGCCCGCTTCCATCGGCCCGCCCGAGACGAAGATGGTCGGGATGTTGAGGCGCAGACTGGCCATCAGCATACCGGGAGTGATCTTGTCGCAGTTCGAGATGCAGACCAGCGCGTCGGCACAGTGGGCGTTGGCCATGTACTCGACCGAATCCGCGATCAGATCGCGCGACGGCAGCGAATACAGCATCCCGGAATGGCCCATCGCGATCCCGTCATCGATGGCGATGGTATCGAATTCCTTGGCGACGCCGCCCGCCTTTTCGATCTCGCGCGCCACCATCTGCCCCAGATCCTTCAGGTGAACGTGACCGGGCACGAACTGGGTGAAGGAATTGACCACGGCGATGATCGGCTTACCGAAATCCTCATCGGTCATTCCGGTGGCACGCCACAGGCCACGGGCACCCGACATATTGCGGCCATGGGTGGAGGTGCGGGAACGATAGACAGGCATGACAGTACGATCCTTTCACGGGAGCCGGGCGGCTCCATCGTCGAGCCGCCCGGATTTGTAAGTCAGATTACGTCGCTCAGGCGCGCAACTCTTCAGGATTCTCGATCCCCAGGCGGCGAGCTTCGGCGTCGAACGCCTCGCGATAGAGCGGAAAGGCACCGGTCTTGGTGATCGGCTCGCCAGTACGGGCATGAGTGAAGGTTTCCCGCGCCAGCAGCGGATGCGCCGCCTTGTTGGGGCAGGCATCGCCCTCGGCGATCAGCGCCTTCAATTGCGCGGTCAGACCGGCAACGTGACAGGCTTCCAGATCGGCGTCGGCGTGCATCTCTTCCAACTCGGCGCGCAACGTATCCACCTCGGCACGCAAGGCGGCAAGCTCGGCTCTCAGCTCGGCGCGTTCGATGGCGGCTTCCATATCGTCCATAATCTTCAAGCTCCAAGAAGGTCGGGAAGGTCGCCCAGGGACGTGAGCACGGCGTCCGGGCCGGTGGGAAGCCGCTCCTGCGGCGCACCCGCCCGGTTCACCCAGGCGACCTTGAATCCAAATGAGGCGGAACCGGCAACATCCCAGCCATTGCCGGACACAAAACAGATTTCGCCGGGGGTAACACCAAAGTGATCGACCGCCAGCGCGTAAACCGAGGGATGGGGCTTGTAGCGGCCGACCGCCTCGACCGACAGCACCGCGTCCAGCCGGTCGCCCACACCGGCGGACGCAACCGCCGCCTCCAGCATCGGGGCGGAGCCGTTCGACAAGATCGCGGTCTTCAACCCGGCGGCGCGCAGCCGGTCCAGCATCGCGGGAACCTCGGGATAAGCGGTCGGGGTCAGCCACGCCCCCATCATCCGCTCGCGCAAGGCCGGATCGTCCAGCCCAAAGCTCGCCAGCGCGTAATCGAGCGCGTCGCCGGTCACCTCCCAGAAATCGGCGTGCCGCCCCATCAGGGTCCGCAGCCAGCTATATTCGAGCTGCTTGCGCCGCCACAAATCCATCACCGGAACGGTCTTGTCGCCCAGCGCGTCGGCAAAGCCGCGCGAGAGATCGCCCAGATTGAGCAAGGTGCCATAGGCATCGAACACACAGGCGCGGACCGAGGCGAACGCGGGATGAGCCATCATGGGGACGCCTCCGAGTCAGTGCGGCGCGACCAGCGCCTCAAATCGGATTCCAGGGTCGGACCGGCGGTCTGCCCCAGACGACGACGATAGACCGCGACGCTTTCCATCACCCGCTGGACGTAATTGCGGGTTTCGCCGAACGGAATCATTTCGATCCAGTCGATGACATCGATGTTGGGATCGCGCGGATCGCCATTTTCACGAATCCACCGCCGCGCCCGCCCCGGCCCGGCATTGTAGGACGCCAGCGCCAGCATGTACGACCCATCGAACGAATTGATCAAATTTTCAAGATAGGCCGAGCCCAGGCGGATATTGACCGAGGGATTGTCCAGCAGATCGGGATGGAATTTGACGTTATTGGCCCGCGCCACCCGTGCCGCCGTGGTGGGAAGAAGCTGCATCAGCCCACGTGCCCCGGCCTGCGACACCACTTCAGGCATGAAGCCGCTTTCCTGACGGATCAGCGCCAGCACCAGAGCCTTTTCCGGGGTGACGTCATCGGGAGCAAAGCGCGGCACCGGCCACCCCGCCTCGACCAGGGTGACGCCGTCGCGGTCGGAACGGCGCGCCACCAGCAGGGCAAGATCGTTGCGGCCCTTGCGACTGGCCAGCCGCGCCACCAGAACCCGCTCGCCCGGGGTCTGGACGGTATCGTTGAGACGGATGAAGAACGAGCGCAGCAACTCGTCTTCGCCGAGATCGAGTAGCATCCGCGCCGCCGCGACGGTATCGCGGCTGTTGAAACGGGTGACGTCCTCTTCGGTCGGCTGGGGATCGTCGGGCAGCGGCCAGTGATGGTCGCCCAGCCGCGATTCCGCCAACTGACCGTAAAACGTGGTGGGATAACGGGCGGCACGGGTGAACCAGTCCCGCGCCCGGAGATCGCCGACGCTTTCATAGCCGCGTCCGGCCCAATAGGCCGCGCGGGCCCGCGCGATCGGATGGCTGGCCCATTCGTGAAGGCGGATGAAGTGATTGAGCGCGGTCTCGCGGTCGTCGAGGAACCGCAGCGCGATCCAGCCGGCGAGGAATTCGGCATCGACATAAGCCGTTCCGCCCTCCAGCTCGTGATCGGCGGCGGTCTGATAGGCCCGCGACACCAATCCCTTTTGCAAGGCGCGTCGGGCCAGAATCGCCCGTTCCTGCCACCACAGATCGGGGCGAACCTTGTTGCGCGAGGGATGGGTTAAGAGGTCGATCGCCTCTTCATCCATATCGTGCTGACGCCGCCAGCGCACCCGTTCGTAGATCAGGCCGGGATCGTCGCGCAGCGAGGGCGGCACCGCCGCCACCAGCGGCTCGGGCGCGCCTTTGCCCGATTGCAGGGCCAGACGGGCATTGGCAACGGCACGATGGGCCGGATCGACCTTGCTCAGCATCCGCTGTGCCGACGCCTCCTGGCGGTCCCACAGCAGGCGATCAAGACGGCGCCAGTGATCCTCGGGCCGCAATTGCTCGCCGAACACCATCAGGAACTGCCGCTCCTGCTGGGCACCAAAGCTCTGATCGGCCCAGGTCTGGCGGATCACCGACAACGCCTGCTCGGCACGGCCCACCGCGACAAGGGCGCGGGCATAGGCCATGCCCCCGTCGGCGGTGGTGGGCGGATGCGCGTCGAACCAGCGGATCACCTCGGCATTGGGCGTCGCGGCGGTGATCGCCGCCTCGGCCTTGCGGGTGATCTGCGACAAGAGCGGCCAGTCGGGATTGGCGGCGACAAACGACGACAGGCTGCGGAAATCGGCATCGGTCCCGCCGGAAGCGTAATCGACCCAGGTGACCAGCCGGGTCAGCACCGGATCACGGGCTTGACGCGCCAGCCGCAACGCTTCGTCAAGATTGTCCTTTTTCGCCGCCGCCACCGCTTGGCGGGCGATGGCGTACTCGCCCGGCGACATTTCGGCCGCCGCGAGAGGCAAACCGGCGGCAAGGCCGACGGCAATCAGCAGGGCGGCAAGAGAGGGGTTCACGGCAGACCTTGACCAGACATTCCGGTGGGGGGCGTATTCTAAGGGCGCGAGGCCCAAGGTTTCAAGCCGAAGCGCCCGACAATGCCGAGTTTAAGGGCGTGCTCCCGGCGTAAAAGCCCTTCTGCCCGAAGGGGACCCCCCCTTCCGTCAGAGGCAACCATCCGCAACAATATTGCGAATCGGTTGGGGTTTATGTAAGGGACTTGCTTTGTTGCAACCGCGTTGACTATTCTGCCGACCCTTGCGACCCTCGCCTGATTCCGGGCGTCGTCGCGCGGACAGGCTGTGCAAACAAACGGGACAAGAAATGACAGAGAGGGCTTTGATCACGGTCGACGGCAACGAGGCTTGCGCGTCGGTAGCTTACCGGGTCAGCGAGGTGGCGGCGATCTATCCGATCACCCCGTCTTCGACAATGGGCGAACTGTCTGACCAATGGGCAGCCGAGGGCCGCAAAAATATCTGGGGCCAGATCCCGGAAGTTGCCGAGATGGAGCACGAAGGCGGCGCCGCTGGCGCGGTCCACGGTGCGTTGCAGGCGGGCGCGTTGTCGACCACCTTCACCGCCAGTCAGGGCCTGCTCCTGATGATCCCGAACATGTATAAGATCGCCGGTGAGCTGACGAGCTTCTGCATGCACGTCACCGCCCGCACCCTGGCGACCCACGCCTTGTCGATCTTCGGCGATCATTCCGACGTGATGGCCTGTCGTCAGACCGGGTTCGCGATGCTGGCCTCGGGCTCGGTTCAGGAAGCCCACGATCTCGCCGCGATCGCCCATGCCTCGACCCTGCTGTCGCGGGTTCCGTTCCTGCATTATTTCGACGGCTTCCGCACCTCGCATGAAGTGTCGAAGATCGAGGAACTGACCGACGAAGACCTGCTCGGTCTGCTGGATGCCGACGCGATCGCCGATTACCGCGCCCGCGCCTTGTCGCCCGATCATCCGACCATCCGCGGCACGTCGCAGAATCCCGACACCTTCTTCCAGATGCAGGAAGCCCGCAACGGCTGGTACACCGCCTGCCCCGGCATCGTCCAGGCGCAGATGGACCGCTTTGCCGCTCTGACCGGCCGGGCCTATCGTCTGTTCGATTATTACGGCCACCCCGAGGCCGAACGCGTGATCGTGCTGATGGGCTCCGGTGCCGAGACCGCGCACGAAACCGTCGCCGCGTTGGCCGCCAAGGGCGAAAAGGTCGGCGTGCTGAAGGTTCGGCTGTTCCGTCCCTTCTCGGTCGATTCGTTCGTTTCGGCGCTGCCGCCCTCGACCCGCGCGATCGCCGTGCTCGACCGCACCAAGGAACTGGGCGCGATCGGCGAGCCGCTGTACCTCGACGTCGTTGCCGCCCTGCACGAAGCCAAGGCCTCGGGCCAGCGCGCCACCGGCGCCGCCGACCCGGTGGTGATCGGCGGCCGTTACGGTCTGGCCTCGAAGGAATTCACCCCGGCGATGGTCAAGGCGGTGTTCGACGAACTCGCCAAGGCGTCGCCGAAGCCGCACTTCACCGTCGGCATCAATGACGACGTGACCCACCTGTCGCTGCCGATCGATCCCGATTTCCGCATCGAGCAGCCCCGCGTCAAGCGTGCGGTGTTCTTCGGTCTGGGCGCTGACGGCACCGTCGGTGCCAACAAGAACTCGATCAAGATCATTGCCGAAAATGCCGGGTTCCAGGGCCAGGGCTACTTCGTCTACGATTCGAAGAAGTCGGGCGCGATCACGATCTCGCACCTGCGTTTCAGCCCCGATCCGATCCAGTCGGCCTACCTGCTCGATCAGGCTGATTTCGTCGCCTGTCACCACTTTGTCTTCCTCGACAAGTATGACGTGCTGACCTATGCCGCGCCGGGTGCCACCTTCCTGCTCAACTCGCCCTACGACAAGGACGAGGTGTGGGACCACCTCCCCCGCGAGGTGCAGGAAGAGATCATCGCGAAGAATCTCAAGCTGCATGTGATCGATGCCCGCAAGGTGGCGCTGGCCGCCGGGATGGGCAATCGCATCAACACCATCATGCAGACCTGCTTCTTTGCCCTGTCCGGGGTGTTGCCGCGCGACGAAGCGATCGGCCACATCAAGGACGCGATCAAGAAGACCTACGGCCGCAAGTCCGAAAAGCTGGTCGCCAAGAACTACGCCGCCGTCGATGGCACCCTGGAGAACCTCCAGTCGGTCACCATCCCCGGACACGTCACCGCCAACCGCACCCGTCCGCCGCTGGTTCCCAACGATTCGCCCGATTTCGTCAAGCGGGTCACCGCGATGATGCTGGCGAACCAGGGCGATCTGCTGCCGGTGTCGTGCTTCCCGGTTGACGGCGTGTGGCCGACCGGCACCGCTCGTTTCGAACGGCGCAACATCGCCGCCGAAATCCCGGTGTGGGACGATGCGCCCTGCATCCAGTGCAACAAGTGCGCGATGGTCTGCCCCCATGCCGCGATCCGCGCCAAGGTGGTCGAGCCAGCGGCTATCGCCAACGCTCCGGCCAGCCTGAAGCACGCCGAATATCGTGGCGGCGAGTTCAAGGGCCAGACCTACCTGCTTCAGGTCGCGCCCGAGGATTGCACCGGCTGCACCCTCTGCGTCCAGGTCTGCCCCGGCAAGGACAAGAAGGACCCGTCCCGCCGTGCCCTGCGGATGGAAGACAAGACCCCGCTGCTGGAAGCCGAAGTGGCGAATTGGGATTACTTCCTGACCCTGCCCGAAGTCGACAAGGCCAAGCTGGGGGCTCCCACCGTCAAGACCGCGCAGCTGCTCCAGCCGCTGTTCGAGTTCTCGGGTGCCTGCCTCGGCTGCGGCGAGACCCCGTATCTGAAGCTGATGTCCCAGTTGTGGGGCGACCGGCTGATGATCGCCAACGCCACCGGCTGCTCGTCGATCTATGGCGGCAACCTGCCCACCACCCCCTATACCAAGAACGCCGAAGGGCGCGGTCCGGCCTGGGCCAACTCGCTGTTCGAGGACAATGCCGAATTCGGTTTCGGCTTCCGTCTCGCCCTCGACAGCCACAAGGAACATGCCAAGCTGCTGCTTTCCGCCCTGGCGCTGGAAGGTAAGCTGCCCGAGCGGCTGGTCACCGAGATCGCCCACGCCGTTCAGGACACCGAAGTTGCCGTCGCCGAACAGCGCGTCCGCATCGAGGAACTGCGCCGCATCCTGTCCGGTCTCAACGATGAAAAGGCCCGCCGCCTCGAACAGGTCGCCGATTATCTGGCGGAAAAGGTGGTCTGGATCGTCGGTGGCGACGGATGGGCCTATGACATCGGTTATGGTGGCCTCGATCACATCTTCGCCTCGGGCCGCAACATCAACATCCTGGTGATGGATACCGAGGTTTATTCCAACACCGGCGGCCAGCAATCGAAGGCCACCCCGATCGGGGCCTCGGCCAAGTTCGCCACCGCCGGCAAGTCGCTGCCGAAGAAAGACCTCGGCATGATGGCGATGGCTTATGGGGACGTTTACGTCGCCAATGTCGCCTTCGGTGCCCGTGACGTGCAGACCGTGCGCGCCTTCCAGGATGCCGTCGCTTATCCCGGCGTCTCCCTGATCGTCGCCTACTCGCACTGCATCGCCCACGGCTACGACCTGTCGCACGGCCTCGACCAGCAGAAGATGGCGGTCGAGAGCGGATACTGGCCGCTGTTCCGTTGGGACCCGCGCAAGTTCGGCAGCGACGAGAACCCGCTGACCCTCGATTCGAAGGATCCGTCCACCAACCTCGCCGACTTCATGAAGGGCGAGGCCCGGTTCCAGATGGTCGAGCGTGCCGACCCCGAGCGGTACAAGGGGCTGGTCCACAACGCCGAAGACGCGATCAAGCGCCGCTTCGCCCTGCTGCGCCGCTTCGCCGGCCTGCCCGAAGCGCCGACCGGTCGCGACGCCGCCGAGTAATCGGTAAGTCTTAAAACGGAAACCCCCTCTTCCAGCGATGGAAGAGGGGGTTTTTGTTAGGTCAGTGCGGATCGGCGGGACGGACCCGCCGCCAGTCCGAGGCTCAGCCTTCGGCGTACCAGCGGGCGAAAAACGTCTCGTCGCCTTCTTCGCGGACACCCATCGTCGGGCGGCCGTCGCCATCGATCAGGCCCATCTCCGCCAGCCACCGCACCACTTTGCGGAAATGAGCGACGTTGTGGAGACTGGCGCCGCCTTCCATCCAGTTCTGCTCAAGGAAGGCCAGTACGGCGGGATGGCCCAGTTCGGCTTCCCACAGAATGCCGAGCAGCGAACACAGCCCTTCCTCGACATCGCGTTCGGGCAGGAACAGGCTCTGCACCGCGTCGGCTTCTTCCTTGCGGCCGGTCTCGGGACCGGCACCCAGGCCGAAATCATAGACCTTGCGCCGGGCCGGGGCGGCCAATTGGTAATGGCCGACCTCGTGGACCAGCACGCTGGGCTCGATCCGGATCGCGACCGAATGGCCGTCCCAGGTGAAATGATCGGACGGGGCCATGTCGAGAATGCCAAAACCGAAGCGACGGCACAGATCGACCGCCTGGGCCAATTGGTCGGGATCGGTCGAGAGAGTCAGCAGGTCGCCGGTGGGACGCTGCGCGGTGACGCGGGCGAAGACCCGACAGGAGAGGGGATCGTCGGCCAGGGCGCGATTGAAATCGGCGGCGAGGCGGTCGAGGGTGGCGTGATCGAGCGGAGTGAGAATCATAGCGGGCTTTTACCCGAACCACGCCCCCCGATCCAGCCGGAACACCGATGGCGGAATCCGCCTCACCCCGTCGCCGCTCTTGACCGGAATCGGGGCGGGGTCTAAACGGGGCGTCTCGCTCATCCCGCTTTCGTCAAGGAACAGACTCAGATCATGGACAGGATCCGCATTATCGGCGGCACGCCGCTTCGGGGAGCGATCACCATCGGTGGGGCAAAGAACGCCGCCTTGACGTTGATGCCGGCCTGTCTGCTGACCGACGAAACCCTGTCACTGTCGAATCTGCCTCATCTGGTCGATATCACCACGATGGCCAATTTGCTGGCCCAGCATGGGGTCGAGATGCTGCTGAACGGCGCTTCGGCCGATGGCGGCCATACCGGCCGGGTGCTCGACCTCACCGCCGCGACGATCAGCAACACCACCGCGCCCTATGATCTGGTGCGCAAGATGCGGGCCAGCGTGCTGGTGCTGGGTCCGCTGCTGGCGCGGGCGGGTCAGGCCCGGGTCTCGCTGCCGGGCGGCTGCGCCATCGGGACCCGTCCGGTCGATCTGCACCTCAAGGCGCTGGAGCAGATGGGGGCCAAGATCGCGCTGGAAGGCGGCTATATCGTCGCCAGCGTCGAAGGACGGCTGAAGGGCGCCAATATCGTCTTCCCCCAAGTCACCGTCGGCGGCACCGAGAACATCATGATGGCCGCGACCCTGGCGGTGGGCGAGACGGTGATCTCGAACGCCGCCCGCGAACCCGAAGTCGCCGATCTGGCCCATTGCCTGGTGGCGATGGGGGCGAAGATCGAGGGCATCGGCAGCAGCATCTTGCGGATCCAAGGTGTGGATCGGCTGCATGGCGCGACCTACTCGGTGGTGCCGGACCGGATCGAGACCGGCTCTTATGCCATCGCCGCCGCGATCACCCGGGGCGATATCGAACTGGTGGGCGCGCGGCCCGATCTGATGGACGCGGTGACCAAGGTTCTGGTCGAGGCGGGCGTGCTGGTCGAGCCGACCGCGCGCGGAATGAGAGTCTGCGCTGAAGGCCGCGAAATTCGCGGCGTTGACATCATGACCGAGCCCTATCCCGGCTTTCCCACCGACATGCAGGCCCAATTGATGGCGTTGATGGCCACCGCCAGCGGCGCATCGATGATGACCGAAACGATTTTCGAAAACCGCTTCATGCACGTCCCCGAGATGACCCGGATGGGGGCGCGGATCAACGTGCATGGCGCGTCGGCGATCGTCCGCGGCGTCCCCCGCCTGTCGGGTGCCGAGGTGATGGCGACCGACCTGCGCGCCTCGGTCTCGCTGATCCTGGCCGCGCTGGCGGCCGAGGGCGAGACCATCGTCAACCGGGTCTATCACCTCGACCGTGGCTATGAGCGGGTCGAAGAAAAGCTGGCCGCTTGCGGGGCCCATATCGAACGTCTGAAGGGGAGCGCCGCCGAATAGCGGCGGTGCGTGCGGCGGACGGCCTTCCCGCCGCACCTCCCGCGTCATGGCCGTGCCTGACCCTGACACGGCCATCGCTTCGGGACTATGCATTTCCGCAGCCTGTGGCCCTCCCCCTGCCCTTCGGGACCGGCCAAATGATACCGATCGGTCACTTTTTGGTCGATATGACCAAGGAGGGGTTGCGAGGCCGCTGACGGCTCGGGCATCGTGCGATGATGGTCCCCTCCACTCCCCCCGATTCGTCCGCCCGCACCCGCGAAGGCGTCTTTTTCGCTCTGGCCTGCTATGGCTCGTGGGGCTTGTTCCCCGCGTTCTGGAAGCTCGTGGCAACCGTGCCGCCCGCCGAAGTTCTCGCCCACCGCATTTTGTGGTCGCTGCTGTTCGTTGTCGTCCTGATCTGGCGCGAACGCCGTTTCGACGAATTGCGGATTCTGGTGAGTTCGAAGCGGCGCCTGCTGGTGCTGACCGCCTCGACCCTGTGCATCAGCCTGAACTGGCTGGTGTTCATCGCGGCGGTGTCCGGCGGTAACATCCTCCAAGCCAGCATGGGCTATTTCCTCAATCCGCTGGTCAATGTCGCGCTGGGCGTCCTGGTGCTGAAGGAACGACTGCGGCCGCTGCAATGGCTGGCCGTCGCTCTGGCGGTCGCAGGCGTGGCCGAGCCGGTCCTGGCCGGTGATCAGCCGCCCTGGGTCGCGATTCTGCTGGCGGCATCGTTCGGCATCTATGGCCTGTTGCGCAAGCAGCTCCCGGCGGTCGCACCGCTGACCGGGCTGACGATCGAAACCGGATTGATGGCTCCGCTGGCGCTGGCCTATCTGGTCTGGCGGGCGACGGCAGGAGACCCGCTGTTCGGCGGTTCGCCCGAATTGGCGGCGGCGCTGATCGCGGGCGGGCCGGTCACCGCCTTCCCCCTGCTGTGGTTCGCCGCCGCCGCGCTCCGGCTGCGTTATGCCACCTTAGGCTTCTTTCAGTACCTCGCGCCGACCGGCCATTTCCTGTTGGCAATCTTCGTCTTCGGCGAGATGCCGGGCCCGCACACGATGGTCACCTTCGCCTGCATCTGGGGGTCCATCGCCCTGTATTCACTGGAAAGTTGGCGGCATCACACGCGCCGCGTCACACAGTCTTAACCTTATGTTGTGTGCAAAAGCCTGGGGATAACATAAATATTGATCGGCGGGGACGATCCGTCATAGGATGGCCCCCGCCGGGGCTTGGACCCGGCCCCCCACCACACGAAGGAAAAGCCATGCGGGTCCAGCGACACTTCACCCGAGCCGGCCAGTCGGCCTATGCGGGGATCGACTTCCGCACGGCATCGAGCGAGATCCGTAACCCCGACGGATCGGTGGTGTTCTCCGCCGCCGACATCGAAATCCCGGCGGCGTGGTCGCAGGTGGCCAGCGACGTTCTGGCCCAGAAATATTTCCGCAAGGCCGGTGTTCCGGCGGCGACCCGCCCGGTCGCCGAGGACGGCGTGCCGGGCTGGCTGTCCCGCTCCGAGCCCGATCCTGTCGCGCTGGCAGCGCTGCCCGAGGCCGAGCGCTTCGTCGGTGAGCGCACCGCCCGTCAGGTGTTCGACCGGCTGGCCGGAACCTGGACCTATTGGGGCTGGAAAGGCGGCTATTTCGATACCGAGGACGACGCGCTGGCCTTCCGCGACGAACTCGCCCACATGCTGGCCCGCCAGATGGCCGCGCCGAACTCGCCGCAATGGTTCAATACCGGGCTGCATTGGGCCTATGGCATCGACGGGCCGGGTCAGGGCCATTCCTATGTCGATTACCGCACCGGGGAGTTGGTGCAATCTGACTCGGCCTACGAACATCCCCAGCCCCACGCCTGCTTCATCCAGTCGATCGCCGACGATCTGGTCAATGACGGCGGCATCATGGATCTGTGGGTGCGCGAAGCCCGGTTGTTCAAATACGGCTCGGGCACCGGCACCAACTTCTCCCGCCTGCGCGGCGAAGGGGAAAAGCTGTCGGGCGGCGGGCGCTCGTCGGGGCTGATGAGCTTCTTAAAGATCGGCGACCGTGCCGCCGGAGCGATAAAGTCGGGCGGCACCACCCGGCGCGCGGCCAAGATGGTGGTGGTCGATGTCGATCACCCCGACATCGAATCCTTCATCGCCTGGAAAGTGCGCGAAGAGCAGAAGGTCGCCGCGCTGGTCGCCGGGTCGCGTCTGGCCGCCCGCCACCTGACCGAGGTGATGCAGGCCTGCCGCGCCGACGGAGCGGTCAAGGACGATGCCCGCTTCGACCCCAAGCGCAACGCCAAGTTGAAGGCGGCGATCCTGGCCGCGCGGCGGTCGGAAATCCCCGAGAATTATATCCAGCGGGTAATCCAGTTCGCCCGCCAGGGCTATTCGAAGATGGATTTCCCGGTGATGGACACCGACTGGGATTCCGAAGCCTATCTGACCGTGTCCGGCCAGAATTCGAACAATTCGGTCCGGGTCGATAACGCCTTCCTGACCGCCGTCACCGAAGATGCCGATTGGGCGCTGACCCATCGCACCACCGGCAAGGTGATCCGCTCGCTGAAGGCACGCGATTTGTGGGAGCAGATCGGCGAAGCCGCCTGGGCCTGCGCCGATCCCGGCATCCAGTTCGACACCACGATCAACGAGTGGCACACCTGCCCGGACTCAGGCCGGATCAACGCGTCGAATCCGTGCTCGGAATACATGTTCCTCGACGACACCGCCTGTAACCTCGCCTCGCTGAACCTGCTGTGCTTCCGTGGTCCCGACGGCAAGTTCGATATCGAGGGCTTCCGTCACGCGGTGCGGCTGTGGACGATGGTGCTGGAAGTCTCGGTGCTGATGGCCCAGTTCCCCAGCGATCGCATCGCCGAACTGTCCTATCGCTTCCGCACCCTGGGCCTTGGCTACGCCAATGTCGGCGGCCTGCTGATGGCTGACGGCATCCCCTATGACAGCGAGCATGGCCGCGCCCTGATTGCCGCGATCACCGCGCTGATGACCGGCGAATCCTATGCCACCTCGGCCGACATGGCCGAAGCGTTGGGCGCGTTCGCCGACTTCCCGCAAAACCGCGATTCGATGCTGCGGGTGATCCGCAACCATCGCCGCGCCGCCCATGGCCTGGGCAGTGGCTACGAAGGCCTGTCGGTGCCGCCGGTGCCGCTGGATGCCGCCAATTGCCCCGACGCCACCCTGGTTGCCGCCGCCCGCCGCGCCTGGGATGTTGCGCTGGAGAAGGGCCAGCGGTTCGGCTTCCGCAATGCCCAGGTCTCGGTGATCGCGCCGACCGGCACGATCGGTCTGGTGATGGATTGCGACACCACCGGAATCGAGCCCGATTTCGCCCTGGTCAAGTTCAAGAAGCTGGCCGGTGGCGGCTATTTCAAGATTATCAACCGGATGGTGCCCGAGGCGCTGCGCACCCTGGGCTATGGCGAGAGCGACATCGCCGAAATCGTCCGCCACGCTGTCGGCCATGCGACGCTGACCAACGCGCCGTTCATCAATCACGAGAGCCTGGCCGCCAAGGGCTTTGACGCCGCCACCCTGGCGACGCTGGAATCCAAGCTGGAATCCGCCTTCGACATCAAGTTCGTCTTCAACAAGTTCGGCCTGGGCGAAGAGTTTTGCACCAAGACGCTCGGTATCCCGGCGGCGAAGCTGGACGATCCCGGCTTTGACCTGCTGGGCTGGCTGGGCTTCCCCCGCGAGCAGATCGAGGCCGCCAACCTTCACGTCACCGGGGCGATGACGCTGGAAGGCGCGCCGTTCCTGAAGCCCGAGCATCTGGCGGTGTTCGATTGCGCCAGCCCGTGCGGCCGCACCGGCACCCGCCTGCTGTCGGTCGAAGCCCATATCCGGATGATGGCCGCCGCTCAATCCTTCATCACCGGCGCGATCTCGAAGACGATCAACATGCCCAACTCGGCGACGGTCGAGGAATGCAAGGAGGCCTATCTGCTGTCGTGGCGGCTGGGGGTGAAGGCCAACGCGCTCTATCGCGACGGCTCGAAACTGAGCCAGCCGCTCCAGGCCGCCCTGCTCGACGATGGCGGCGATCTGGCCGAGGCGATTGCCGACGCCCCGGCGGCGACGCGGGCCGGGATCGCCGCCGAAAAGCTGGTCGAACGTCTGGTCAGCCGCCGGACCAAGCTGCCCGACCGCCGCAAGGGCTATACCCAAAAGGCGATGGTCGGCGGGCACAAGGTCTATCTGCGCACTGGCGAATACGAAGACGGCCGCCTCGGCGAAATCTTCATCGACATGCATAAGGAAGGCGCCGCCTTCCGCGCGATGATGAACAATTTCGCGATCGCGATCTCGGTCGGCCTGCAATATGGCGTGCCGCTGGAAGAGTTCGTCGAAGCCTTCACCTTCACCCGGTTCGAACCGTCGGGGATGGTCGAAGGCAACGAGACGATCAAGATGTCGTCCTCGATCCTTGATTACATCTTCCGCGAACTGGCGATCTCGTATCTTGGCCGCAACGATCTCGCCCATGTTGAACCGGCCGATCTGACCCCCGACACGGTCGGACGCGGTGCCGCCGAAGGTCAGCTCGACCCCCGCGCTTCGGCCCGTCAGCTTGAGGTGGTCAAGCGGGTCGCCTCGACCGGCTATGTCCGTTCGAAGTTCCCCAAGCGGGCGGTTCAAACCGCGCTGACCGCCGATGCCAGCGGGGAAATGCTGCTGGCTCCGCCCGCATTGGCGCTGACCGCCGACGAGGATGCTGACGCGTTGCTGGAACAGTTCGACGCCCGCGCCGAGCAAATCCGCACCGCCCGGATGAAGGGCTATGAAGGCGACGCCTGCCCCGAATGCGGCAACTTCACCCTGGTCCGCAACGGCACCTGCCTGAAATGCGACACCTGCGGCGGCACCACTGGGTGCAGCTGATCCAGCAAGTATAACTATGTCGCGCACCATAGTTTGGCCGGTGCGCGGCATAGCATGGCCCGAACGAAGCGAGAGCGTGCCGCAGCCGATTTTGAGGGACCGTTCTTTCCTCTCTTGGGTCCCTCAATGCAACGGGCCGCCTCTCATCAACAGGACCTGGGAAGATTACGCCGTAACGGAAAGTCCCATTCTCGTTTTCAACTCGTTCCGCCAGGAATCGTCGGTGACCCCGAGCTCTGCTTTTAGACTTTTCATTTCAGCGTCGATTTTTTTGCTTTCAGCGTCAAATTGTTTGATTTCATTGTCAAATTGTTTGATTTCAGCGTCAATTTCGCTGTATCGCTTGGCGCGTTCCGCATCAATACCTACACCTTGTGTGCGTATTTTATTTATCTCCGCAACGATCGATTCGTGTTCTTCAGGGGTGGGAACCCCTTCCTTTCGCCGAGTGATCGTCCCATCGCCCCCAATATTGTATTGGAATCCCTCTGCCATCAAAATATAGGTTGCCTCTTTTGGCGGAGGAAAGGCAAAATGTCCACCTTCGCGGGCATTTTGGCGGGCCAGTTCCCACACCCGCTTTGCCTCGGCACCGGTAACAGACTGTATCCGCTCAGGAGACAGAGCCGCACGTTTTTTAAGAAATTCATAGTGTTTCCGGTCACGATCGGCCAATCTATCAATATTATTCCTCTCCCATTCAAGCTTATTCTTCTCCCCCTCAAGCCTACCCTTCTCCCCTTCAAGCTTAAACTTCTCCCCTTTAAGTCTCATCAAATCCGAAAGCTTGGACATCCGCTTTATTTCTTCATCGCCCGGGATCGTGGGAACAAGGGTGCCAAAGGCGGCAAGGGAAGCGGCGTCAAGCTTCACAAGCTTTTTTCGCGCAATATCCGACGAACCATTGTCCGAAGAGGTGCTGCCGTCGCTGGTGGCCGCCTTGCGTTGGTCCGCAAGCTGCGCGGCGAAGTCGATGAGGGAGTTGGCGGAGCTGGGGATTGAGTCGACCATGGTATTCTCCATTGATTGGGATCGCGTTCTGCGTCACCACCAAAGCGTGCTCCAAAATCAGGGAGCAAATCTATACGTATTTTTTCGTATTGGTTGTTGCTTGGAGAGGGTGTCGGCTTCGCCAAGGGGCGATTGTTGCCGAAGACAATTTTTGGGGTGTCGATTATCCGTTCACCGATCCATCGGAACGGTGGGTCCAGGGCAGCGCCAGCGTCGCAACGATGGCATAACCGCCGCCCGGTTGCCTGGGGAAAGAGGGAATTGACCCGGACGGGCTGCGGGAGGTTACACTCGTCGGATATCGGAGGCGTGGATCATGGGCCAGCTTGATTTTTCGGCACTCGACACCATGACCGAGGCCGAGGAATGCCGTTTCATGGCCGCCTTCACTCAGGCGCTGGCGAACGATTCCAGCGATGTCGCCAAGGAGCATCTGGCCTCCGGTCGACCGATATATTTCGGGGATGATCGTTTCCCCGACGCAGCGGTCATGCGGGGAAGGTGGTGGCAGTTTGCCGTCATCACGGACCGCTGGGCGGGGTGACCGGGCGGCAGATCGCCTTGGCCACATCAGAGATGCGGCATTCGGTCACGCTGTCCCACACCCGTAAAATCAGCCAGGTCGAGCCGTCGCGGTAATCCAGGATCAGGTTCTGGAACGCCCCGCCGCGATAGACCGGCGACTTTGTGATGTCCCGAAACACCAGCAATGGACAGGCGCGCACCCGGTCGCAGATCGCCACGGATTCCAGGCTGATCATCAATGTGCGGCCCGACCGCGCCACCCGCACCGTGACCGGCCGCCCGGCCGCTTCGGCCTCGCTGAACAGTTCGGGAGCCCATTTATGCGCCGCCTTCAACTCGGCGGTGGTGGGCGGGAACGCGGTCTCGACAAAAATACGGCTGCCGACTTTCTCTTCTGCGGCAACGGGACCGGCGGCTGCGGCCACCAGGGCAAGACAGACCAGAACAAAGCGCTTCGATATCGTCATTTCTTCGTTCGCTGTCCCCGTTTCGACGCAATTCCTTAACCGGGTTGGGATATCCTACCCTACCCACCTTTGTTATGGTGGGGCGAAATTCGATTTGAAGAATAGGGACTATCGATGCGACGGAACAGGAATGCCAAGGTTATTGCCACACTGGGACCGGCGTCATCGACACCACAGGCGATCGAAAGCCTGTTCGTTGCCGGTGCCGACGTGTTCCGCCTCAATTTCAGCCATGGCAGTCATGCCGACCATCGGGAGCGCATCAACATCATCCGCGCGCTTGAGGAGAAGGTTCGGCGTCCAATCGCCGTCCTCGCCGATCTTCAGGGGCCGAAGCTACGGGTCGGCGATTTCGTCAATGGCCGGGTACGGATCGAAACCGGCGCGTCCTTCCGCCTCGATATGAACCCGGAAAAGGGAACGGTCGAGCGCGCCCCCCTGCTCCACCCCGAAGTGTTCGCGGCCCTCAGCGCCGGGAGCGAGCTGCTGCTCGACGATGGCCGCCTCCGCCTGCGGGTCGAGCATCACGGCGACGATTTCGCGATGACGCGGGTGTTGGTCGGTGGCGAATTGTCGAACCACAAGGGCGTCAATGTCCCCAACGTGATGCTGCCGATCTCGCCCTTGACGCCGAAAGATCTGCGCGACCTCGAATTCGCGGTCGAACATGGCGCCGATTGGATCGCGCTTAGCTTCGTCCAGCGCCCGGGCGACGTCGCCGAAGCCCGCCGTCTGGTGTCGGCCCATGTCGGTTCGCGGGTGCGGCTGCTGTCGAAGCTGGAAAAGCCGTCGGCGATCGAGCATCTCGACGACATCATTGAACTCTCGGACGCAGTGATGGTGGCGCGCGGCGACCTCGGGGTCGAATGCCCGCCCGAGACCGTGCCGATCCTGCAAAAGCGAATCCTGCGCGCCTGCCGTCAGGCGGGAAAGCCGGTGGTGGTCGCGACCCAGATGCTGGATTCGATGATCCACTCCCCCTCGCCGACCCGCGCCGAAGCGTCGGACGTCGCCACCGCGATCTATGACGGAGCCGACGCGGTGATGCTGTCGGCCGAAACCGCGTCCGGCGAATTCCCGGTCGAAGCGGTGACGATGATGAACCGCATCATCAAGCAGGTCGAACAGGACGAACATTACGCGGTGATCGCCGCCGCCTCGCGCCTGGAACCCGACCCGACCTCCCGCGACGCAATCAGCGCCGCCGCCCGTCAGGTCGCCCACACGATCAAGGCCGCCGCGATCGTTACCTTTACCTCGTCGGGCTCGACCACGCTGCGGGTAGCCCGCGAACGGCCGGAACAGCCGATTCTGTCGGTGACCTCGGATATCGAAGTGGCGCGTCAGTTGGCCCTGGTGTGGGGAGCCCATTCGATCATGGCCAAGGACGTCCGCAGCTTCACCGAAATGGTGCAAAAGGCGATCGACGTCACCCAAAGCGAGGATTTCGCCGCTCCGGGCGACCGGGTGGTGATCGCAGCCGGGGTTCCGTTCGGTCTGTCCGGCACCACCAACATGTTGAGGGTGGCCGAAATCGAACCGTTACCGGCGACTTAAGACGTCGTAAATCCGCGTCGGCAAGAACGATAAAAAAGGCCCCTCTCCTACACGGAGAAGGGCCTTTCCTTTGCGCCGGAACAGGGAGAGGCGACGCCCCTCCCCGCTGCGGTTGTTTATTTAGTACAGCCCGCCTGCGGCCGGAGCCGCCGACGGCGCGGTGGTGACCGGAGCCGACGGATCAAGCGGAGAGGTCGGCAACGCCGGATTGGCTCCCGGCACGGCTTCCATCTGGGTCGGGCTGGCCCCTTCCTCGGCACCAAGATAGGGGGCAAAGCTGAAGCCGCCATCGGCGGACCCGTCGCCTTCCAGAACCCCTTCCTCGTCGCCGGGCATCCGGTCGGCGCTCTTGAACGCTTCGTAGATCGCCTTTGCTTCGCCCGGCATCGTCGGACGGCCGGTGCGGGGATCGACCCGGACCAGACGAACCCCCGAAGGCATCCGGAACGGCGTGGCCGGCTTGTCCTTCAACGCTTCCATCATGAAATCGCGGAAGATCGGCGCGGCGACCGAACCGCCGGTTTCCTTTGGCCCCAGCGAGGCGGGATCGTCAAAGCCGACGAACACGCCGACAGCGAGATCGGGCGAAAAGCCGACGAACCAGACATCGTTCGAATCGTTCGACGTGCCGGTCTTGCCCGCCAACGGCTTGCCGACTGCACTGACCGATCTGCCGGTCCCACGCTGGACGACGCCTTCGAGAATGCTGACCATCTGATAGGCCGAGACCGGATCAACCATCTGCTCGCGGATATCGGGCAAGGTCGGCATGTCCTGGCCGGAATAACGCGGGGCGGAACAGCCGTCGCAATAGCGCAGATCGTGGGTGAAAATGGTCTTGCCGTTGCGATCCTGGATACGGTCGATCAGAGTCGGCCGCAGCTTCTTGCCGCCATTGACCAGCATCGCATAGGCGGCGGTGAGGCGCAGCGGCGTCGTCTCACCCGCCCCCAACGCCATCGCCAATTGGCGGGGCAGATTGTCATAGATGCCAAAGCGGGCCGACATGTCGGCGACCTTTTCCATCCCCAGCGCCTGGGCGAGACGGACGGTCATCAGGTTGCGCGACTTCTCGAGCCCGACCCGCAACGTGGTCGGCCCCAGGTAATCGTCGTGATAATTCTTCGGCCGCCACATCGGCAGGCCCGGCCCCTGGGACAGAGCGATCGGGGCGTCAAGCACCAGGGACGACGGCGTATAGCCGTTTTCCAGCGCCGACAGATAGATGAAGGGCTTGAACGACGAACCGGGCTGGCGCATCGCCTGACTGGCGCGGTTGAACTGGCTTTTGCCATAGGACCAGCCGCCGATCATCGCCAGGACACGGCCAGTATGCGGATCGATCGCGACCAGCGCGCCTTCGACCTTGGGAACCTGACGCAGGGTATAGGTGGCGGGGCCATAGGCTTTGCCGTCGTCGCCCTTGCCGATCGGTTCGACCAGAATCACGTCGCCCACAGTGAGGATATCGCCAGGACGGCGCGGCACCGGGCCAATACCGTTCTTGTCTTGCACCCGGCGAGCCCATTTCAGTTCGCCGATCGGCAGATGACCGGCATGGCCGTCGGCAAGGCTCAACACCGCCTCGCTATCGGTGAGGCCGGTGACGATTGCCAGTTCCCAATCCTCGGCCCCACCGGGGCGCTGCAATCCAGCCAATGCCCGCACCGGATCGGTTCCGGCGGGGACATGGCCGACCGGGCCGCGCCAACCGTGACGACGGTCGTACTGCGACAGACCACGGCGCAACACCCGGGTACCCATCGCCTGAAGCTCGGCATCCATCGAGGCACGCACCACCAGCCCACCGCGATAGAGCGCAGCCTCGCCATATTTAGCCTGAAGCTCGCGGCGGATATCCTCGGCGAAGTAATCGGCGCCTTGAGTCGCCTGCATCTCCTTGCGGGAGCGAACCTCAAGCGGCTGGGCCAGGGCGATCTGGTATTCCGACGCGGTGATCTTGCCGTCTTCGGCCATCCGGCCCAGCACCCAGTCGCGGCGTTCCTTCGCCGCCTGAGGATGACGGAACGGGTTGTAATTGTTGGGAGCCTTGGGCAAGGCCGCCAGATAAGCGGCCTCGGCCGGGGTCAGTTCGTCCAGCCCCTTGTCGAAATAATTGAGCGCCGCCGCTGCCACGCCATACGAGCCGGAGCCGAGATAGATTTCGTTGAGATAGAGTTCGAGGATGTGATCCTTGGTAAAGGCTCGCTCGATCCGAAGCGCCAGAATCGCTTCCTTGACCTTGCGTTCGATCGACACCTCGTTGGTCAGCAGGAAGTTCTTCGCCACCTGCTGCGTGATCGTCGATGCCCCGACCGGGCGGCGGTCGGCCCCGATTCCCTTATTGCGGATATTGACGACGATGGCGCGGGCAATGCCGATCGGGTCGATGCCGGGATGGGTATAGAAGCTCTTATCCTCGGCGGAGAGGAAGGCATCCTTCACCATCTGCGGAATCGCCGGAAGCGGGACAAAGACGCGCTTTTCGACCGCGTATTCCGCCACCAGCCGACCGTCGCCGCCATAGACCCGCGTCGTCACCGGCGGATCGTAATTGGCCAATTGGTGGTAGTCGGGAAGATCGCGCCCAAAATGCCAGAACGCGAACAGCACCCCACCCGTCGCCGTGATAGCAAGCAGCAAGACGAGGCTGATGATGCCGAGCAAAAAACGGAACATCGGAAACGGAACCTCCGGCAGCCGGCGCGGGCGGCCGGTCCTTGCGGGTGGTGACGCCTGGGGAAGATGCCCAACAGGCGCGGGGGCACCGCCCCCTTAAACCGGCGGGCCGATGATGTGGCCCGCCGTCTTCAAATCCTCTCGCCGGGTGACTGCACCGTAAGGGCAGCCAGACATCGGCGAGCGGATGTTCGTTACAAAAAGGTCGGTGTTACTTGCACCCCAGACGCTGGCGGTCGGCCCCAGCGGCGCGCTTGACCCGGTCGGGCATGTCGGGATGCTCGGCGAACAGCAGGGCATAGGCCCGGCACGCCTGATCCTTCATGTCGAGTTGACCGAACGACGCGCCCAGCTTGTACAGCATGTCCGGCGCCTTGCTGTGCTTGGGATATTTCTTGTAGGCCTCGCCGAACAACCGTGCCGAGAGCGCGAAATCCTTGCGCTGGGAAAAGGCGATATCGCCCAGCCAATATTGGGCGTTTCCGGCCAGGGAATGGGTCGGGTAGGTCTTCAGGAAGGTTTGGAAGGCGCGCTCGGCATCGTCGTAATCGCCCTTCTGCGCCAGCCCATAGGCCTCGTCATAGGCCGATTGCGGGTCCTTCGGCGCGGCGGGCGCGGCCGGAGCCGTCGTCGCCTTGGTCGCCGGCATCTGACCGAGCAGCGCGGGCCCAGGGGCCGGACCGGAATTGCTGGCGGCATTGCTCCCCGGAGCCACCGCGCCCTTGGGCGGGATCAGCACCGGCGCGCCGGACGTCGTCGTCGCGGGCGGCGGCGGAACGGCGGCGGCACCGCCCGAAGCGGCGGGCATCGACACCTGGGCGCCTTTACCTTCCTGAAGCTCCTTGAAGCGCAGATCGACGTCGGCCTGCATCCGCTCAAGCTGCTTGGCGAGCTGGGATGCCTTGAAATTGGCTTCCTCGACCTTACCAGTCAACTGGCGGTTGAGGTCTTCGAGTTCGTTGATGCGGTCTTCCAACCGCGAGGCCTGATTGCCGGGCAACGGCGCGTCCGAACCGGAAGAGGAGATCACGCCCCCTCCCATCGCCGGGGAGCGGATCACGGTGCCGCCATAGCCTCGGCCATCGCTTTGCGCCAGGGCCGTCGCCGGAACCACGCCGACACTGATCAAAACGGACAAGGCGGAGAAGAGGAGATGGCGTCGCAAGGGATCCGACCTCTGTTTTAGACGTTGCGCTCGCGGCAGGGCGAAGCCCGGGCCGGAACCGGGACAGACCATCGCAAACCGGGCGATGGCGGAACGAAGAGGTAAAAAAGGGAAGGCGCCCGACCGACCCGCCGGTCCAGGACCAGACGGACGGCGGGCGCCCCCTTACTCACACGTCGTGAGATATCCTGATTAGTTCAGGACGGTCACGCCGCGACGGTTCTGAGACCAGGCCGCCTCGTTCGAGCCGAGGGCAACCGGGCGCTCCTTGCCGTAGCTGACGACCTTGATGCGCGAAGCGGCAACGCCGTTCGCGATCAGGTATTCACGCACGGAATTCGCACGACGCTCGCCCAGGGCAAGGTTGTACTCGCGAGTGCCGCGCTCATCGGCGTGGCCTTCGACGGTGAACGAGTAGTTCTGGTAGGTCTTCAGCCAGGCAGCCTGCTTGTCCAGGGTAGCCTTGGCGTCGGCCCGCAGAGACGACTTATCGAGATCATAGAAAACCCGATCGCCGACGTTGGCGATGAAGTCTTCCTTCGAGCCCTTGACGATACCAGCCGGAGCCGTACGAGCCGGCGGCGGAGCGGAAACGCCACCGCCAGAAGCGGCGCCGGTGTTTTCAGGGGCGGATTCGCAAGCCGCGACCAGGGCGGCAGCGGCAACGATGCTGAGGAAACGCAGTTTCATATTTGAGGACTCCCCCTCAATGCGACGGGAATTGAATTCCAAGATTGAGCCTTAGAGAGCACTGCCGACGGGGGTCGGCAAGCTTCCAAAATGACGCCGACCACATTGGGCGCGGCGTCATGAGGAACAAACCCTAATCGGCGCGGACTATACTAACATAATCCTAGGGAATCAAGGGGGACCACGCAGGGTCCGATCCATCAACAGGTGTTAACATCACCCGTTCGTTCACGCCGGTCAGGTCAATCGTGTAGAGACGGACGGATTGACCACGCCCCCGCTCATCTGAGGGAGAATCACGCCAAAACGCCAAGACACGACCATTCGGGGCCCAGGTCGGACCTTCGACCAGGAAGCCTTCGGCAAGGAGTCGTTCGCCCGAACCGTCGGGACGCATGACACCTATGAAGAAACGCCCACCCTTTTGCTTGGTAAAGGCGATCAGATCGCCGCGCGGGCTCCACACCGGAGTCGCATAGCGTCCGTCGCCAAAGCTGATGCGGTTGGCTCCACCGCCGCCCGCGCCCATCACGTAAAGCTGCTGCCCACCGCCACGGTCGGATTCGAACACGATCTGCGCACCGTCGGGGGCATAACTGGGGGCGGTGTCGATCGCCGGATTGTTGGTAAGCCGGGTCTTGCTCCGGGTCAGCAGGTTCATCTCGTAGATTTCGGTGTTCCCGTCCTCGGCCATGCTGAAGATGACCTTGTTGCCGTCGGGCGAGAAACGGGGCGCGAAGGTCATGCCGGGGAAATTGCCCAGGGCCTCGCGCCGTCCGGTGTCGAGATTGAAGATATAGACCCGCGGCACGCCCTTGAAATAGGACAGGTAGGTGATTTCGCGGGCGCTGGGCGAGAAGCGGGGCGTGAGGACCAGTTCGCCGCCCTCGGTCAGGAAACGGTGATTCTCGCCGTCCTGATCCATGATCGCCAGCCGCTTCTTGCGGTCGTTCTTCGGACCGGATTCGGCGACATAGACGATCTGGGTGTCGAAATAGCCATCCTCGCCGGTGACGCGCTTATAGATCGCGTCGGCGACCTTGTGCGACAGCCGCCGCCAGTCGGCGGGGGACGAGGACAGGGTCCAGCCGGTCATATAGGCTTCGGACATCACGTCCCACAGCCGGAACTCGACCCGGATGCGGCCATCCGGTCCGATTTCGGTTTTGCCCTGGACCAGGGCTTCGGCGTTGATCGCCTTCCAGTCGGGGAAACGCGGCTGGATTTGCAGCGACGCCGCGGTCTGGATGAATGCGCGGGGGTCGATCGGCTTGAACAGACCCGACCGTTCCAGGTCGGCCGACACCACGCGGGCGATGTCGCGCCCGACCTGGTTTTCCTGGCCACCGGCCCCGATGAAATCAGGGATCGCGATGGGCAAGGGACGCATCTGTCCGTTAGTGATGTCGATGCGCACCTCGGCATGGGTCGGGCTGGGATAACTCGCCAGACCGAGGATCAGAGTGACGGCCACTGCCGCCAGCAAGCGGATGCGAGACATGAATATCATCTTCCTGCCGCGAATTTCGGGTTGAAGGCGAGAGTGAAATCTTTGAACTGATCGTATTTGTTGGCCGGAATCGGCAACGGGCTGGCGGCACGAACGGCGCGACGGGCGCTGTCGGCGGCAGCCTGATAATACGGGTTCATCATCTGAACGGCATCGGGAACGATCTGGGCATCGGTGACCGTCCCATCGGGCAGCACCGAGACCCGGACCAGCACGATCAGCTTGTCGGCATCCTTGGCTCCGGCCGGAACGTTCCAGAACCGCTCGACATGGGCGCGGATCGCGTCCTTTTCCGTCATCGAGACCGGCTCGTTGGCATTGTTCATGCTGGACCCGCGCACCGATTGCGGTTGCGGCTGCGTCGCCGATTTGGTCTCGGGCGTTGACGGCTTGTTCAGCTTCTCCGCCGATTTCAGCAACTTGTCGAGTTCGTCCTGCGGCTGTTGCGGCTTTTTCTTGTCGACCGACTTCAACAGCGAATCAAGCTCGTCCTTGACGTCCTTCTGCGGCTTGGGCGGCTCGGGACGCGGTTGCGGCTTCGGCGGCTCGGGCTTGGGCTCGGGACGTGGTTCGGGCTTGGGCACCGGCGCGGGTTCAGGCTCGGGCTTCGGCTCGGGCTTGGGCGGCGGCGGTGTCGGGGTGGGAGGCGGTGGCGGCGGAGCCGGAGCCGGAGTGGACGGCGGCGGCGGCGTCGGTTTGGGTTCAGGCTTGACCGGCTCGGGCTTGGGCGGCTCGGGCGTCGGTTCGGCGGTCTTCTGCGGTTCGGGCTGGGGCTTATCGTCGCGCAAGGGGGGCGGATTGGTCTTGGCCCCGATCGGCACGATATCGACGACCATCGGGGTCTCCTCGATCGGCGGTTCACGCCAGAACTGAGGGAGCCCGAAAATCGCCAACAGCACCACGAAGAAGTGCAGAAGGCCGGAATAGATATAGCTTTCCCGCCGGATTTCCATGACGCGCCCTAGCGTTTCGCCTTGGCGCCGTCGGCGGCGCCCCGGACCTCTGTGACCAGGGCAACCTTGGGGAAGCCGGCGGCGCTCAGCACCCCCATAACCTCCATCACCCGACCGTAATCGATGGTTTTGTCGCCGCGGACAAAGATCCGGGTTTCAGGCTTTTGCGAGGTAATCGCCTGCAAGCGGGGGGCAAGATCCTCCAGCTTGACCTCGGTTTCCTGAATCCAGATCTTTCCATGGGCGTCGACCGTGACCGACAGCGGCGTATCGTCGCCTTTCAGCGGCGTCGCCTGGGTCTTGGGCAGATCGACCTGGACCCCGGCGGTCAGCAACGGTGCCGTCACCATGAAGATGATCAACAACACCAGCATCACGTCGACCATCGGGGTGACGTTGATCTCGGCCATCGGCCGGAATTTAGCCTTGCCCCGTCGATTGCCGACCGAAGCGCCCATCAGATCTTCTCCTCCAGCTGACGCGACAAGATCGCGCCGAACTCGCCGGCGAAGTTCTCCAGCCGCTTGCCGTAGCGGTCGAGATCGGTGGAGATTTTGTTATAGGCGATAACCGCCGGGATGGCCGCGACCAGACCGAGAGCGGTGGCGAACAGCGCCTCGGCGATGCCGGGAGCAACGACGGCAAGCGAGGTGTTTTTGGTCGCCGCGATCGACTGGAAGCTGTTCATGATGCCCCAGACGGTGCCGAACAGGCCGACGAACGGCGCAGTCGAGCCGACCGAGGCGAGGAAGCCCAGGCGGCGTTCCAGCAAGTCCATCTCACGGCCGAGCGTCACGTTCATCACGCGGTCGATCCGCTGGGGCAGGCTGGCTCGGGTGGTGTCGCGGTCGGCCAGCCCCTTGGCGGCGGTACGGCGCCATTCCCGCATCGCGGCGACGAACACCGATGACATCGGGTCGAGCGGACGCGAGCCGATCCGGTCGTACAATTCTTCGAGCGAGCCGCCCGACCAGAACGATTCCTCGAACTGATCGGCGCGCTGGGTAAGCTGACGCACCTTCATGATCTTGTCGAAGATGATCGCCCAGCACCAGAACGAGGCGCCGATCAGCGCCAGCATTACCATCTTAACGATAATGTCGGCGCGCATGAACAGCGCCCACATCGAGAGGTCATGCTGCATGGCCGCACCCGCGACCGCCGCCGTCTGCGTTGGATCCATGATATCTTACTGCCTTTCGCTGATCCAAGTCCCGAACAGGTCGCGCATCGCGGCCGGAAGCCGCGTCGGCCTGCCCGACAAGGTGATATATCCCAGGCGGACTTCGATGCGCACTAATTCCGTGCCATCGTCGTTGCGCCGAATGGTCTGGTCTAAGTCGAGACTGGCCCCGCCGATTGACCGTAACTCGGTCTCGACCGTCAGCAGGTCGTCCAGCCGCGCCGGCCGCAAAAAGTCAACGACAGCGCGGCGAACGGCGAAGGCGGTGCCGTCCTGCAATAGTCTCTGCTGGCTGATTCCCAGCTCGCGCACCATCTCGGTCCGGGCGCGCTCTGCGAAATTCAGATAGCAGGAATGATAGACGATGCCCCCGGCATCGGTATCCTCGTAATACACCCGAACCGGGTGGAGATGGCGCGGCATCAGACCTCCTCCGTCGGATCGGTCAGCAAATCAAGCTGATCGGGCAGCTCGCGCGGCGGCGTCAGTCCGAGATGGCGATAGCCGCTCGCCGACAGCATCCGGCCGCGCGGCGTCCGTTGCAGCAGGCCCTGTTGCAGCAGATAGGGTTCGACCACCTCTTCCAGCGTATCACGGCTTTCCGACAGCGCCGCGGCCAGGGTCTCGACGCCCACCGGGCCACCCGCATAATCACTGGCGATCCGGCCAAGATAGCGGCGGTCCATCGCGTCCAGCCCCATCCGGTCGACCTCAAGGCGGCGCAACGCGGCATCGGCGATCTGGGCATCGACCGGCAGACGCCCGGCGACGGTGGCGAAGTCGCGCACCCGGCGCAACAGCCGCCCGGCCACGCGCGGCGTCCCGCGCGAACGGCGGGCCACTTCCCCGGCCCCGTCCTCGGTCATCGCCAATCCCAGAACTCCGGCTCCACGCCGCACGATCGCTTCCATTTCCTCGGGCAAATAGAAATTCATCCGGCACGGAATCCCGAACCGCTCGCGCAAGGGCGTGGTCAGCAAACCGGACCGGGTCGTCGCTCCGACCAGGGTAAAGCGGGGCAGATCGATCCGCACCGACCGCGCCGCCGGACCTTCGCCGATGATCAGATCGAGCTGAAAGTCCTCCATCGCAGGATAAAGGACTTCCTCTATGGCAGGATTAAGGCGATGTATCTCGTCGATAAACAGAACATCGCGCGGCTCCAGATTGGTCAACAGCGCCGCCAGATCGCCCGCCCGCTGAATCACCGGACCCGAGGTCGCCCGAAACCCCACCCCCAGTTCACGCGCGACGATCTGGGCCAGCGTCGTCTTGCCCAGACCGGGCGGGCCGTGAAACAGCACATGGTCAAGCGCCTCGCCCCGGGCCCGCGCCGCGTCGATGAACACCTTCAGATTGTCGCAGACACTGCGCTGGCCGATGAAATCGTCCAGGATCAGCGGCCGCACCGACGCTTCGCTATCCTCGGCTGCTTGCTGGGGAGAAACCACGCGAGGCTCGCTCATCGCAGCATGTCCCGTCCCAGCCGCTTCAGCGCCGCGCCGATCAAAGCGGGCACCTCGGCCTGCTCGCCCAATTCGGCGGCAACCAGTCCGACCGCCTCGAACGCTTCAAGGCGGCGATAGCCAAGATTGACCAGCGCCGACACCGCATCCTCGATCGGTCCGGCGGCCGGAGGGGCAAAGCTTCCCCCCGTCCCGGTGCTGGCGATGGTGCCGGGGGCAACGCTGGCGATGCCGCCCGCCTTGTCCTTCAGTTCGGTCAGAATCCTGAGCGCCAGCTTTGGCCCGACGCCGTTGGCCCGGGTCAGCCCGGCCTTGTCCCCCGCCGCCAGCGTCCGCAGCAACTGATCGGGGGGCAGCACCGACAGGATCGACAGCGCCACGCGCGCCCCCACCCCCTGCACCGTCGTCAACAGGCGGAACCAGTCGCGCTCGCCGCTTTCGGCGAACCCGTAAAGCTGGATCGCGTCTTCGCGAACATGGGTCTCGACCAGCAGGCTCACCCCGCTCCCTGGGGTCAGCCGGGCCAGGGTCCGGCCCGAGCAGGACACCAGATAGCCGACACCGCCGACATCGATCACCGCCCAATCCTCGCCGACCGAATCGACGGTTCCGCGCAGGCGGGCGATCATGACCGCACCACCCGGTCGAGGCGGTGGCGGGTGCCGAGATGGTGGGCATGGCAGATCGCGACCGCCAAGGCATCGGCGGCATCAGGCGTTTCGGCCAGGCAACCGGGCAGCAGAGTCCGAACCATCATCCCCACCTGCTCCTTCGCGGCACGGCCGGTGCCGACCACCGCCTGCTTGATCCGGGTCGGCGCGTACTCGCCCACCATCAGCCCGGCGCGGGCAGGAACCAACAAGGCGATGCCGCGCGCCTGACCCAGCTTCAGGGTGCTTTCGGGGTTTTTATTGACGAAGGTCTCCTCGACCGCCGCCTCCTCGGGCGAGAAGGCGGCCAGGATCGCGGCGATACCGTCATGGAGCTGGACCAGACGCTCAGCCAGACTGAGGGATGCATCCGAACGAACGACACCGTCGGCGACGTGGCGCAGACGGTTGTCGGTCATATCGATGATGCCCCAGCCGGTCTGGCGCAAGCCCGGGTCGAGACCCAGCACCCTCATAGCCTGAAGTCTCCCGTGGGCCGTGGCGGATCAGCCGCCCAGGCGTTCCATGATCGCGTCGGGAATCTCGAAATTGGCCTGAACCCGCTGGACGTCGTCATTGTCCTCCAGCGCTTCCAGCAACTTCATCAGCGTCTTGGCAGTATCTTCGTCGGACACCGGCACCGCGGTCTGGGGCTTCCAGTCCAGGCGGGCGTATTCCGGGGTGCCGAACCGGGCTTCCAGCGCGTCACGCACCACCGCCAGATCGTCGGGAGCGCAGGTGATCTCGTGCCCCTCGTCGTCGGTCTCGACATTGTCGGCCCCGGCGTCGAGCGCACCTTCGAACATCTGGTCGGCGGTGCCGGTCGCCAGCGGATAGCGGATCGCGCCGACACGGTCGAACATGAACGACACCGAGTTGGTTTCGCCCAGCGCGCCGCCGTTCTTGGTGAAGGCCGAACGGATTTCCGACGCGGTGCGGTTACGGTTGTCGGTCAGACCCTCGACGATGATCGCGACCGAGCCGGGACCATAGCCCTCGTAGCGGACTTCCTCGTAATTAGTGTCGTCGCCGCCACCGCTGCCGCGCTTGATCGCGCGGTCGATGGTGTCTTTCGACATGTTGGCCCCGCGCGCCGCCATCACTGCCGCGCGCAGACGTGGATTCGACGCCGGATCGGGAAGCCCCGATCGGGCCGACACCGTCAATTCGCGGATCAGCTTGGTGAAGATCTTGGCGCGCTTGGCGTCCTGGGCACCCTTGCGGTGCATGATGTTCTTGAACTGCGAATGACCGGCCATGGTCCCGTGCGAGTCCCCTGATGAAATGGAGAACGGGCCGTGCCCACGCCACGAGCGGTGGCGGGCGACGACCGCGATGCCCCGATTACGCCAAAGCCGACGACATGGCAAGACCCGCGCATGCGCCGACCACTTGTTTATCCCGGCCAACACTCCTGGAGCCTGGGCCCCAGACGCAACGGCGCGACCCGAACCGCCTGTCCGCTGCGATCATCGGTATCGACCATCACCCCGCAGATCGTGCCGGGGCCTTCGGACGGCGACAACCGTTCACCCGGCACCTTGCGGACGAATTTATGGATCGCCGGACCCTTTTTCATCCCGATCACCGAATCATAATCGCCGCACATCCCGGCATCGGTCAGATAGGCGGTGCCGCCCGGCAGAATCTGAGCGTCGGCGGTGGGAATGTGGGAATGGGTGCCGACAACCAGACTGACCCGACCGTCCAGGACGTGCCCCAGCGCCATCTTCTCGCTGCTGGCTTCGGCGTGGACATCGACGATGATCGCATCGACCCCGCCCGGTCCCATCCGAAGCCGGGTCAATTCGCGTTCCAGCGCGGCGAAGGGGCAATCGAGCGGGTCCATGAACAGCCGCCCCATCACCTGGATCACCGCGACCCGTCGCCCCCGCGCCAGGGCATAGACCCCGCTTCCCTTGCCCGGAGTCCCGGCGGGAAAGTTCAGCGCCCGCAACAGCCGGGGTTCCGAATCGATATAAGGCAGGATCTCGCGATGGTCCCAGGCATGATTGCCCAGCGTCACCACATCGACCCCGGCGGCATAGAATTCGTCGCAGACCTTGGGGGTCAGTCCGAAGCCATGGGCGGCGTTTTCGCCGTTCAGCACAACGAAATCAGGCGACAGACGAGCCCGGATGTCCTTCATCCGCGCCAAAATGGCGTCACGGCCGGCGCGGCCGACCACGTCACCCAGGAAAAGCAATCTCATGCGCGCACCACGGTGAGCAATCCCTCCTCGGTGAAGACGATGTCCAGCGGCTGATCCCACGGGTCCGACGGTAAAGCCGGACTCTGCTGGGCGGCAAAGGCCAGACCGACGGCAACCACGCCGCCGCCCCGGCGCAACGCGTCCAGGGTGCGGTCATAGTAGCCGCCCCCGAAGCCGAGACGGAACCCTTTTGCGTCGAACGCCAGCAAAGGCACCAGCAGCAGGGTCGGAACCAGCAGCGGCGCGGCCTGAGTGGGGTGGACGGTGCCGTGCGGTCCGGACTCGAGCCGGTCGCCCGAACTCCAGCCGCGAAAGGCCAGCGGCGCATCGGGCGCGACCACCACCGGCAGGGCCAGGGCGGCCCCGCGCGCGGCCAGGGCTTCCATCAGCGGGCGGGGATCGAGTTCCCCCGGCAGCGGCCAATAGCCGCCGACCACACTCCCTTCCCCGACGGTCAAATGATCGGCCCGGGCGGCGACCGCTTGGGCGGCAGCCGGACCCAGCCGGTCGGATTCGGCACGACGCAGCCTCAGCGCCTCGCGGCGCAGGGACTGTTTCAGGGAAGAGTCAGGGAAAGAAGAAGACGTCATGAAAGAAGCTTCAAGCGGGAGCGGCGCCACCTCGGCCGTTGACGTGCATGTCCTCTGTGGCCTGCTTACGCAGGTGGGTGGCCATATGCCGGAACCACGATTCCGGCAGGGACAGCCCCCGAGAGGTCGTTATTGGCCCCAGGGACGTAGGCTGTCTGACGCACCGCGCAGCAAACCGCTCCCAGTGGCAGACTAGGCCCTTTCCAGACGGGTCGCAATGGCCTCGATACGCCCGGCCAATTGCTCGACAATTGCCGCCAGTCGGGCATCGCCATCATCGGTCGCGGCGGCAACCCGATCCAGTCCGGAAACGTTGTCGCGGGCGTCGGACAATTCATCGGCCAGCAGCAGGCACAGCATCACCAGCAGACGGGAATCGCTGACGACGCCGACGGAGGACAGCAAGGATTGGGCGCGGGTGTCGATTTCGCGCCCCAGCGCCTGAACCCGAGCGGACTGATCGTCCTCGCAGGCGATATCGTACAGACGGCCATTGATGGTGATGGTGACGACGGCCAAACCTTATTCCTCCAGCAGGCCGCGCAAACGGTCGATGGTGTCGTCAAGACGACCGGCGACGATGCGGACAGTCTCGTCCAGGCGCTCGTAATCCTCGCGGGACTCGCGCAGCTCGCCAGCCAGCAGAAGATCTCCCGCGCCGACCCGCGCCGCGGCCCCTTCCAGGCGATCAATGGCCGCCCCCAACCGCTGCATCGCTTCTTCGGTTCGTTGCAAGCCCGTTCCCCGACGCTGTTCCACGCCCGGTTTCCCTTTCCGTTCGGATTGGTCCCGAGGGTATGGCCGAAGTCCTGGCAAGTCAACGCGCCTTGCTCGCGCCGGACCGAGTCCTGGCCTCACAGATCGGTGCCGCACCCCGATCTGGCCAACATGCCCGCCCCCAGAATGGTGCAGCAATCGGAATCGCGGCATTCGCGTCGTCTGCGGCAGCGCAAAATTTCCTTGGCCAGGCTGGACAGACGCGACATGTCCCCCTCTACGCTTGCCCCCCACTCAAGTTCCGAGACGGTTTGGAACGAACATTCCTCGTCTGTGAAGTTCATAATCTCAAACGCCGCAACGATTTTGCAGCGTCAACCTCGAAATCAGGACCGCTGCGTTAATCCGCAATGGTAGAAAAACATCCGGAGCGGTTCAATAGACATAACGGGTGATGACCCTAGAAAATACACCCTATCCCCGAGGCGCGAGAAAGGCGGCGGTGCGTCGGACCGCTTCGGCCAGACCGACCCGTTCCGGCACCACGCCCTTGGGAAAAGCTCCGAACAGCCGCGACGGCATCATCGGGTCGAGCAGCACGAACACGCCGTGATCGTCGGCGCGGCGGACCAGCCGCCCGAACGCCTGCTTCAGCCGCAACCGGGTGATGCGGTCATCATAGAACCGGCCGCCGAAGCAATCGCGCCGGGCCCGGTGCAAGATGTCGGGACGCGGCCACGGCACCCGGTCGAACACGATCAGCCGCAGCGAGCGGCCGGGCACATCGACTCCGTCCCGCATCGCATCGGTGCCCAGCAGACAGGATTCCTGTTCGGCACGGAAGATATCGACCAGGGTGGCGCTGTCCATCGCATCGACATGCTGGGCCAGCAGCGGCAGACCGGCATCTTCGAGCGGCCCGCCGATGCGACGATGCACCTCGCGCAGCCGCGAAATCGCGGTGAACAGGCCCAGCCCACCGCCGCCTGCCGCCAGGAACAACTCGCGATAGGCCGCCGCCACCTGATCCATGTCGTCCTTGCGGACATCGGTGACGATCAGCACGCGGGTACTGGCGGGATAATCGAACGGCGAGGTCACCGCCGCCCGCAGCGGCGGGCCGGGCAGATGAGAGCCGCCGGTGCGACGTTCAGCGGCGCGCCAATCGGCCTCGGGTTCGCCCGAGCCGTCGCGCAGGGTCGCCGAGGTAATCACCACCCCGTGGGCCGGAGCCATCACCGCGCGGGCAAAGGGGAACGACGGGTCGAGCCAGTGGCGGTGCAGCCCGATATCAATCTCGCGCCCCTCGAACCGCTCGACCGCCAGCCAATCGACGTAACGGTCGGGATAAACCGGGGCGGCCTCGCCCTCCTCTCCCGCCGCAACGACCGGAGCGGCATCGAGACTGGCCGGATCGGTCGCAATCGTCGCCAGCATGTTCTTCCAGCCCGCCAGCGGCATCACCACTCGGCGCTGGATACCCCGGCAAATCCCCTCGATCCGCGACCGGGTCGAACTGTCGAGTTCCGCCGCCTCGTCATCGAGCAGCGCCGCCAGGGCCTTGGCCAGCACCTGCAACGGCTGCTCCAGTCCGACCAGCGCCGTCGCCAGATCAATCGCCGCCGCCGCCAGCCCTTCGACCGGCGGCCGGGTCGGCGTTTCCAGGCTGTAGGGGGAATCCGGCGCTTCGGAGCGGGCCATCACCTGACGACGGACCTGGGCGAGGAATTTTTCGGCCGGACCCTGGGGTTCCTCGACTGCCAGCCGCTGCACCCAGCCGGGTCCGGGCAGCAGCCGGGCGGCGGCTAAGGCCTGATCAAGCGCCAGCGCCGCCTCTTCCGATCCGCCGACCAGATCCTCGGCGCGGCGGTAAAGCCCGCGCGCCCGCGACCGGCCGCCATCGCCTTCCGGCCCCAGCAGCCAGCGCCGCATCTCGGCCCCTTCCTGCCCGGTCAAATGCAGCGAAAAAGCCGAATCGGCGACATCGAAAACGTGGTGGCCTTCGTCAAAGACCAGCCGGGTCGGCACCGCGCCATCGTCCAGCCCGCCCAAGGCCGCCTGGATCATCACCAGGGCATGGTTGGCAACGACGATGTCGGCCTTGCGGGCACGGCGCACCGCCCGCTCGATGAAGCATTTGCGGTAATGGAAGCAGGCCGAGAACACACACTCGCCGCGCCGGTCGGTTAGTCCCAGGGTCGGACCACGCCCCAGCAGATCGACCAGCCAGCCGGGAAAGTCACCGCCGACCATGTCGCCGTCGCGGGTCGCGCCGACCCAGCGCGCCACCAGCCCGACCGCGATTGCGGCGCGGGCATTGTCGCGCAGGGCGAATTCCTCGTAATTCAGCAGGCAGACGTAATTCTCGCGCCCCTTGCGGATCACCACCTTGCGGGCTTTTTCCGCCGGATCGGGATAGAGCCGGTCGAGTTCGACATCAAGCTGGCGTTGCAGATTGCGGGTGTGGGTCGAAATCCACACCGGCGCGCCGTTGCGTTCGGCCCACAGGCTGGCCGGAGCGATATAGCCCAGGGTCTTGCCGGTGCCGGTCCCGGCCTCGGCCAGCACCAGATGCGGGTCGCCCGCCTCGTCGCGGGGCAGGAACGCCTGCGACACCGCCGAAGCGTAATCGGCCTGCCCCGAGCGCTGCTCCGCCCCCTCGCCTAGCATCAACGCCAGCCGCGCCCGCGCCTCGGCCGGGGCGACCGGCAGACTTCCGGCCGGAGGCTCGGGAGCGGACTCGCTCCATTCCGGCAGCCGCTCCCACACCCGGATCGCGGCGACACCCCGTCCGCCCTCGCCTTCGACTCCCAGCGCCGCCAGCACCGGAGCGCCCCAGCTCCAGCCGCCGCGCGCCATCATCCAGGCCAGCCCGCGCACTTCGGCGACCCGCCGTGCCGAGGCAACCGCCAGACCCGCCGACAAATCTTCCAGCAGGCGGCGACAGGCAACCCGCAGCGTCTCGGCCTCGTCCTCGGGATCGAGTGGGGCGACCAGACCCAGCGCCTCGGCCACCCCGCGCGGCGTCGGCAGGCAGAACCGCGCCGGACGGACAAAGGCGAACAATTCCAAGATGTCATAGCGTTCGAACGATTCGATCCGAAGCCGCGCCGCCACCGAAGGGCCGTGACAGACCAGCGGCATGTCGCCCCGCGCCCGCTGTGCCGCCTGGGCAGGCGACAGGCGCAGACACTCGCCATCGGGTTCAAGCAGGACGGAGCCGCGCAGCCCGGCGACCAGCACCGGAACCTGGGGCATGAGGATGCGGGGAGAAGGTGTCATCCCCAGACACTACCCGGATGTTCCCGGTTTGTCACCGTGGTTACCGGGGGTATATGCCCCTCAAATGCAGGGCGCAGGGTACGCCAGTTGTTCAACTGGGCTATCGCCCAGACCGATTTGGAGGCATCGCCTCCAAGCCTCCCCATCTGTTTATTTTCAATGAGAGGGAGGGTTCGGGAGGCGGAGCCTTCCGATGCGGGGATTGGGGGCGCATAGCCCCCAAGTCGATGATATTCGGCAACGCACCGGGCGCTCACTCCGGGTCGATTGACTCTCGCGGTGCGAGTCCCATATCCGAACAACGTCCGTCCCGTTTCGAAAGCACCCTCCCCGCCATGACCGAGACCACCCTTGCCGACCAGCCACTTGTCGTTGTGGACAAGGTTACTCTCAGCCTCAACGGTGCTGCGGGCCAAGTCGATATTCTGCGCGGGATCGATCTATCGGTTACCGCCGGGGAAAGTCTGGGCATCGTCGGCCCCTCGGGATCGGGCAAATCGACCCTACTGATGATCCTGGCCGGGCTGGAACGGCCCAGTTCGGGGCGGGTCGCCGTCGCCGGGCAGGAGTTCGCCACCCTGGACGAAGACGGGCTGGCCCGGCTGCGCCGCGACCATATCGGCATCGTTTTCCAGGCCTTTCACCTGATCCCGACGATGACCGCGCTGGAAAACGTCGCGGTGCCGCTCGAACTGGCCGGACGGCGCGATGCGTTCGACGCCGCCGCCGCCGCGCTCGACCTCGTTGGTCTGGCCGCCCGCCAGGGACACTATCCCGGTCAGATGTCGGGCGGCGAGCAGCAACGGGTGGCGCTGGCCCGCGCCATCGTCGCCCGTCCCCGCCTGTTGCTGGCCGATGAGCCGACGGGCAATCTCGACGGCGCGACCGGACGGGCGATCATCGAGTTGATGTTCGACCTCAACACCCGTCTTGGCACTACCTTGATTCTGGTCACCCACGATGACGGGCTGGCGGCGCGCTGCCATCGCACCGTCCGGGTCGAAGACGGTCGGATCAGCGCATGAGCACGCTGCGCCTCGCCTTGCGCTTCGCCCGGCGCGACGTGCGCGGCGGCCTCAAGGGCTTTCGCCTGCTGGTCGCCTGTCTGGCCCTGGGAGTTGCCGCAATCGCCGCCGCCGGGAGCCTGCGCGCCGCGTTCGAAACCGCTTTGTCCGAGCAATCGCGCACCCTGATCGGCGGCGATCTCGCCTTTGCCCAACCGGCCCAGCCGCCGACACCCGAACAGGTCGCGCTGTTATCCTCGGTCGGAGCGGTGACCGCCGGGATCGAAATGCGCGGGATGGCAAGCCTGGACAACAACCGCGACCGTACCCTGGTCGAGGTCAAGGGAGTCGATGCCGCCTATCCCCTGGTCGGTCAGGTCGACCTGTCGCCTGCCCAGCCGCTGGCCGAGGCGCTGGCGTTGCGCGACGGCCATTGGGGCGCGGTCGCCGACCCCAATTTGCTGACCCGGCTGGGGTTGGCGCCCGGCGATCGCCTTCATCTCGGTGATGCCGAGCTTGAGGTCCGCGCCATCCTGGTGCGCGAACCCGACCGCATTGCCAATGCGATGGGATTTGGCCCCGCCTGATGGTCGCCGACGAGGCCCTGGGCGAGACCGGGCTGATCCGGCCCGGCAGCCTGATCCGCCATACGCTGCGGGTGGCGCTGTTCCCCGGCAACGACCCCAGCGATCTACGCCGCCATCTGGCCGAGCGCTTTCCCGACGCCCCCTGGCAAATTCGCGACACCGCCGAACCGGCACCCGGTCTGGGCCGCTTTCTCGACACCGTAGCCGCCTTCATGACCCTGGTCGGGCTGACCGCGCTGTTGGTCGGCGGCATCGGCATCGCCAATGCCGTCCGCGCTTATCTCGACAGCCGCACCGACACCATCGCCACCCTGAAATGCCTGGGAGCCCCCGTCCGGCTGATCTTGCTGACCTATCTGCTGCTGGTCGGGCTGATGGCCCTGATCGGCATTGTGATCGGACTGGCCGCCGGAGCCGCGTTGGTGCCGCTGGCGATCGCCTTTGCCGGAGACTCCCTCCCCCTCCCCGCCAAGGCCGGGCTGTTCCCGGTTCCGCTGATCGTCGCCGCCGGATTTGGCGTGCTGTCGGCGCTGGTGTTCACCCTGGCTCCGCTTGGCCGCGCCCGCCGTATCCCCGCCGCGCTTCTGTTTCGCCAGCGGATCGCGCCGGACGGGGCAAGCACCTCGCTGTGGTCCGACCGCCCCACCCTGCTGGCGCTGGGGCTGGCTTCGGTCGGACTGGCGGCGCTGACGGTGCTGTCGTCGGGGAGCAAGCCGCTGGCCGCCGGATTCGTCGTCATCGCCATCGCTGTCCTGGCCCTGTTCCGTGCCCTGGCCTGGGCGCTGTCTCACATCGCGGCAAGGCTGACCCAGCACCATGGCCGTCTGATCGGACCGGATTGGCGGATGGCTCTGTCCAACCTGCACCGGCCCGGCTCGGCGGTGGTGGGGATGGTGCTGTCGCTGGGGCTGGGTCTGTCGGTGCTGGTGACGATTGCCCTGGTCGAGGGCAATCTGGCCGACCAGTTCGGCCGTCGCCTGCCCCGGATCGCCCCCAGCTATTTCTTTATCGACGTCCAGCCCGATCAGGTCGAGCCGTTGCGCCAGACCGTCGCCGCCGCCGATCCCACCGCGACACTGGAGACCGCGCCGATGGTGCGGGGCCGCTTGACCGCGATCAAGGGCGTCCCGGTCGAGGCCGCCCACATCGCCCCCGACGTCGCCTGGGCGGCCCGGGGCGATCGCGGCCTGTCCACCGCGATCGTGCCGCCGCCCGGCACCCGTCTGGTGGCCGGGACATGGTGGCCGTCCGATTATAACGGCCCACCGCTGGTCTCGGTCGACCGCGCCGTTGCCAAGGGCTTTGGCCTGTCGGTCGGCGA
>NZ_AQPH01000028.1 GCF_000442515.1 Magnetospirillum fulvum MGU-K5
TACACCAAGGAAATCAAGGCGTTAGCTGAAAAGCTAACGCCTTTTTCGCGTTCCATCCCCGGCACAGGTAACACATAGGTAACGGACGAAAGCGTATTTGGTGCGGGAATCCTCCCGCCGTCCCCGCTTGACCCCGTCCCGTCTCCGCTGCCAAGGTCGCCCGATTTCCGAATTTCGAGCGGGACGGAACCCCATGGCCGGCAAGACCTCTCTTTCTCCTGAATCCCTGATCGCCCTGGGAACGGACGTGCTCGCCCGGTTGATCCTGGAGGAGGCGGAGGGCAACCCGGCTTTTCGTAAGCGGGTCAAGGCTGCCCTGGCCGGGACCAAGGGGCCGGCCGCCGTTGCCGCCTTGATCGATCGCCGTCTCGCTGCGCTGGAGCGGGGGAGGGCGATGATCGCCTGGGAAAAAGAACGCGCGCTCGCCGAGGATCTGGCTGCCACCCTCCAGACCATCCGCGTCGATCTTGCCGAGCTTGATCCCGCCGCTGCCGTCCAGCGGCTGCTCCGCTTCATCGACAGCCATGCGTCGCTGTTCGAGCGGATCGACGATTCCAGCGGGCGGATTCAGGATGTCTACTGGCAAGCGGCCGAGGCATTGCCGGAATTGGTCGAACGGATGCAACCACCCGACCAGGCGATCGTCCCGGATCGCCTGGTCGTCAGTCTGTCCAAGGCGACACATCCATATGCGTGCCAGATGGCGGTCGCGGTGGTGCCGCTGCTGTCGGCTCCGGTGCTCGATGGTTGGGATCAAACCCTCGCGCGGCTGGTGGAAAACGACTCCATTCTCGAGGTGCGCCAAGCCATCGCCGTGGCCCGACAGACCCTCGATCTCTATCTGGAGCTCGAGCAACGGCGCCCCACCTGGCAGCAGAATCCTGTTCGGGTGGCCGAAACTCTGTTCGCCGCCGGCCGGCTTGACGACGCTTTGGCCTGGGTCCGGCGAGAGGATGGGAAATCCCGCTGCCGCGTTGTCGCGGTCGGCGAAGACAGTTTACCCAGCGGACGCCTGCATGATGTCGAGCGGATCGCCCTTGAAACGCGGATTCTCGACGCCCGGAACGAACGGGCCGCCGCGCAGACGCTCCGCTGGGAGTGTTTCGCCGCCACTCTCTATCCCCAGATGCTGTGCGACTACCTCCGCAAGCTGGAGGATTTCATCGAGTACGATGAGCAGGATCGGGCTTTCGCCCTCGCCGAGGACTTTCGCAATCCCTATGGCGCACTCGATTTCTTTATCGGCTGGCCCCGCCTCGACCGGGCGGCGGCGCTGGTGCGGTCGCATCGGGCGGACTGGGACGGGCGTCATTACAGTTGCCTGGTTCCGGCGGCTGAGGCCCTGGCCGAAGCCCACCCCTTGGCCGCGACCATCCTCTATCGCGCGCTGCTCGCCGACATCCTGGCCCGCGCCAAGTCGCCGGCCTATGGGCATGGGGCCCGCCATCTCGCCCGGCTCGATGCCCTGGCATCGGATATCAATGATTGGGACGGGCTCGATCCCCATGACGCCTACCGGCTCGCGTTGCGTCAGTCCCATGGTCGGAAGACCGGCTTCTGGGCTCAAGTCGCCGCCCAAGGTGCAGGCTGAGCGAGGATTTAGGCGTATTCTCGCGGCCGTGTGATCTGCATCACAACCAAAAGAAATAAAAGCACATAAGCTGTATCTTCATGTGAGATATTGCCGAGGCGTCTCCATGTCGCATCGGGGGCCGGATCGTCTGGTTGTGGCGGCTATCCTCGGGATGGTCGCTGCCTGCGCGACTCAGCCGCCCCCCGTACCGGAGCCGGCTCCGGAACCGGTCGTGCCGTCGCTGATTCTTCCGCCCCCCCCTCGTCCAACGCCGCCGCCAAAACGCCCCGCGGGTCCGCCGATTCCGGATTTGCGGATGGAGCAGTTCAAAACCCTCACGCCCGACGATGTGGAGGGTTTGCTTGGGCCGCCGTCGGTCGTGACGGCTCGGGGCATGGCGACGATCTGGGAATATCGCGGCAAGGCGTGCACTTTCTATGGTAATCCCCCCATTTTTAACGGGGGTTGGACATAGAATTCAGGCGGCCAATTTCAGCTTCTGGGCGGGTGTGATACCGCCGATGCCCATATTGGGGCGGTCGTTGTTGTAGGTCCAGAGCCATTCTGTCGCGTGATCCTGCACCTCCGCGATGGTTTCAAAGAGGATTTGCCCCAGCCATTCATGCCGAACCGTCCGGTTGTAACGCTCGACATAGGCGTTCTGCTGCGGCTTGCCGGGCTGGATATGTTGGAGGCCGATGCCGTGCGTTTCGGCCCATTTCATCAGGGTGCCGCTGATATATTCGGGACCGTTGTCGACCCGAATAGCGCCAGGTTTGCCGCGCCATTCGATGATCTGGTTCAGTACACGCACGACCCGTTCGGCGGGCAGAGAGAAATCGACTTCGATGCCGAGCCCCTCCCGATTGAAATCATCCAGCACGTTGAGCAGCCGGAAAGCCCTGCCATCCTCCAGACGATCTGCCATGAAATCCATCGACCAGACCTGGTTGGGGGCGTCTGGCACCGTCAGTTCGTCGGGCTTGTCGCATTTGAGCCGCTTTCGGGGTTTGATCCGCAGGTTCAGTTCCAACGCGCGATAGACCCGTTTATGGTTCCAGCCATGCCCTTGAATATTGCGCAGATACAGGAAGCAAAGGCCGAACCCCCAGGTCTTTCTGGCCTGGGTGAGACCAACCAGAAGGTCGGCGATCTGCTGTTCTCGTCGGAGAGCCTCGGGCTGTAGCGATAGCACGTCTCACTCAGCCCAAACGTCCGGCACGCCAACGCAATACTGGTCCCTCGTCGCGCCACGGCTGTCTCGGCCATCTCCCGGCGCTGGGATGGCCGGGTTATTTTTTTGCGAGAGCCTCACGTAGCAATTCATTCTGCATGCTGAGCTCGGCGAACATCTTCTTCAGCCGCCGGTTCTCGTCCTCAAGTCCCTTCATCTCCGAGATCATCGAGGCGTCCATGCCGCCGTATTTTGCCCGCCATTTGTAGAACGTCGCGCTGCTCATCTGGTGCTCGCGGCGCAGCGTCAGGACCGGGATACCGTCCTCCGCCTGACGCAGGATCCCCATGATCTGGGCATCCGTGAACCGACTCTTCTTCATCCGAATCTCCTCGTTCGCAAGACCGAGAAAATTCTACGTCCACATCCCTTATTTCCAGGGGGTATTACCCAGTACAGAACGGGCGAGAAACAGTTTTCCAGCGTCGATTGACAGCCCTGACGGTGCAGGGTAAATCAGGTGCCAGCAGCGGTCCCCGGAGACGGGGTTCAAAAGGGAACACGGTGTAAGTCCGTGACTGTTCCCGCAACTGTAAGGGGGGAGGTCCTTCCCACGACGCCACTGGGTAACCGGGAAGGCGGGATAGGACCAGCGATCCCTTAGTCAGGAGACCTGCCGTTGCCAGTATCACCCATCCGTCGGGCGGGATACCCGGTCGGAGCGATTATTGTCGCCTCGTGGTGGTGCGCTGTTGCGTCGCTGCGGGGGTGGTTATGATATTCGGCCTGAACAGACACTGACCAATGAACCGGCGGGAGTGATCCCTGTCCGGCCGTGATTCCGCGTCTTTTGCGCGGAAGACGAGTCTGTTTTGCCGAGTAATCGATCCGTTCGCACGACGCGTGAGCATGGCGTTTCGCCCGATGGGGCGAGGCGTCGTCGGCAACGCATGGGTCGTAAGGGCGTGAACGTACGATGAGGATGACGCAGAACGGGCGGATGGCGCATCTGTTGGTGACGGGGGCTGTTCTGGCCACCTGTCCCGCTTGGGCCGAAACCGAAGGCTCGATGGACGAGATGCTGGTGACCGCCACCCGCGTCGCCACGCCGGTCGATCAGATCGGTAGCTCGGTGACGGTGATTACGCGCGACGAGCTTGATGCCCGCCAGACTCCCAAGGTCGACGAGGTTCTGAAAAGCGTTCCTGGGCTGTCGGTGACCCGGCAGGGCGGCATGGGATCGACCGCGCAGGTCAGGATACGCGGCGCCGAAACCAACCATACCCTGGTGTTGATCGATGGCCAGAGGGTCAATTACCAGGACACGATGTACAATTTCGATTTCGATTGGATGGTCACCGACGATATCGAGCGGATCGAGGTTTTGCGAGGCCCCGCCGCCGGACAGTGGGGGTCGGACGCGGTCGGAGGCGTCATCAACATCGTCACCCGCAAGGGCAAAGGCCCGATGACGGTGACGGCTCAGACCGAACTGGGCAGTTACGACACCAACCGCGAGAATGTCGCGGCCCGAGGCGGTGGAGACTCTTACGATTATTCCTTTGGCTGGTCGCGCTACCGCACCGCCGGATGGTCGATCGCTTCCCAAGACCGGGGAATGGGGACCGAGCGCGACGGGGCACAAAACAACACCTTCAACGGCAAGGTGGGTTTTTCGCCCTCGGACAATTCCGAGATCGAGATCCGAGGCTCGCACACTGATTTCTGGGCGGAATTGGACGGCAGCAAAACCGGGGCCGGCACGCTCGACACCAACCGCTCGAAGGCAAAACACACCGACACCGGAGCGATCAAAGGCTCACTCGCCTTGTTGGACGGGATCTGGACCCAGACCGTCAATGCCAGTGCGATTCGAAACGATCAGTGGAACATGGGGGGGACATCCTCGGGCTGTACCGTGGGCTCGCCGCTCTGTGCGGCTTACCTTGGCACAACCGTCAACGCCTCGTGGCAGAACGATCTGCGCTTCAATAAGGACCATGTGACGACGATCGGCTACGAGGATAACCGCGACTATTACTGGCAGCGGCAGTATCAGCAGAAAAGCAAGATCACCAGTTCGTCGATGAAATCGACCGCGCCGTTCTTCCAGCATCAGGCCCACCTGTTCGACCAACTCGATCTGGGGGGAGGCTGGCGCGGCACCGATCACGACGTGTTCGGCTGGAATCCGACCTGGTTCACCACCCTGGCCTGGCACCTGCCCACCGATACGACGCTGAAGGGCTCGTATGGCACGACGTTCAAGGCTCCGCTTCTCTTCCAGATATATTACCCGTCCGGTCTGTCCAATCCCGGACTGAAGGCAGAACAGGGGCGCGGCTGGGATGTCGGAATCGAACAGAAGCTGTTGGGCGGCGCGGCCAAGAGCGGGGTGACGTGGTTCCGCAATGACATCGACAACCTGATCAATTACGTCCCCATCGGCAATACGGGACAGTACCAGAACACGGCAAAAGCGACGACGTATGGCGTCGAGACCTTCTTTACCTGGACGATCTTCAACGATGACGACGGGTCGCTGGAGGTCTCGCCCAGTTATACCTACACCCAGGCCTATGACCGGGCGACCTGGGCGGAATTGCCGCGCCGCCCGCGCCATAAAGTCGCCAATGATCTGTCCTGGCGCTTTCTGGAGAAGAAGGCCCGTCTGACGGTTTCGACGATCTACGGTTCCGACTTCCAGGAAAGTCGTTCGACCTCGGCGAAGGTTCCGAATCGGATGGGACAATATGTCCAGCTCGACATTTCTGGCAGTTACGATGTGACCGAGCAGGTTCAGCTCTATGGCCGGGTCGAGAATCTGGCCGAGGATTATCACGAATCCGCCTATGGCTATGCCGAGACCGGGGGCCGCGCGTTCTTTACCGGGGTCAAGGTTGCGTTCCAGCCGCTCACCCTGGCTCGCGAGGCGATGAAATGAGGCCGGTCCCCGCCGTCAGCCCCCGCCAGGGTGCCGTCGGTGGGGGGCTTTCGCTGGCCCTTCATGCCGGGGGGCTGGCGCTGGCGCTGTGGGGAATGGGGCAGGCCGCGTTGCCACCCGCCGAGACGGTGGTCGAAATCGCCCTGGTCAGCGCAGCCGACGGAGCGGCCCAGTCGGAGTCCGGGGGGCAATCCCCGTCCGCTCCCGCAGCGACGGCGGCGCCCGTTCCCTCCGTGCCTGCGGCGGTTCCCGCTCCGGTCGTCGTGCCGCGAAGTCCCGTCAAGCTCACCCGTCCGGTCCGACCGGACGCCGTGTCTAGGCCCGTTCCAGCTCCGGTCCCGGCGCCGTCGGCCGCGCCGGTGTCCGCCGCTCCAACCGCCGAGGCGACATCGGCCACCGGCGAATCCGGATCGGGCGGACCCGGTCCAAGCGGGCCGGGGGAAGGGAAGGCGTCGGCGAGCGAGGGCGGTGCCCCGGCGGGCGACCCAAACGCTCACGGCAGCGGGGGACGGAGCGACGACCGACAGGCCGAGCCGCTGGACGCACCGCCGCCTTCTTATCCGCTGTCGGCACGGCGGCGCGGGCTCGAAGGCCGGGTTCAGCTTCGAATTGCCATTGATGCCAACGGTCGGGTCGAAACGGTCGATGTCGCTGCCTCCAGCGGGTCCGAGACCCTTGACGACGCGGCGGTCGAAGCGGTGCGGCGCTGGCGGTTTCGCCCGGAGCGGCGGGGCGGCGAGACCCGTGCCGCGACGATCGTGGTTCCAATCCGGTTTCAACTGGGCGGCGTTGTCGTTGCCCGCAGCGAATGAGAGGGGACCGCATGAACCGCCTGACGATCCTTTCCATCCTGATCCTGAGCCTGGCCGGTCCGGCGGGGGCCGGGGATAAGGTTCGGGTGATGTCGATCGACAATTGTGCCAACCAGTTGATTCTGGTGCTGGCTGACCGCGATCAGATCGTCTCGCTGGCCAAGGGGGGGGAAGTGACCACCTTGCCCGAGATCAAGGCCCTGGCCGAAGGCTTGCCCCGCAACGAACGCAGCGCCGAGGAGATCATCCGGGCGCGTCCCGACGTGCTGTTCTACGGCACCTGGACCGGATCGACCGCGATGACGGTCAAGCGGCTGGGGATTCGGGCGATACGGCTGGAACCGCCCCGCGATGTCGAGCAGGCGAAGCAACAGATCGTCGATATCGCCAAGATGCTGGGCCATGAAGAGCGCGGCCGTGCCCTGGCCGCCCGCATCGCCCATCAGCAGGAAGACGCCGCCGCGCGCAGGCCCGAGACCCACCTGCACGGGCTGGTCTATCGCAGCGGCGGCTATGCCTATGGGGCGGACACCCTGGTCGATTCGATCATGCAGACCGCTGGAATCGACAATGTTGCGGCCCGACTGGGGCAAAGGCTGGCCGGAACGATCGAGATGGAAACGGTGCTGATGGCAGCCCCCCAGGTGCTGCTCGACGATCAACTCCGCGACCGTGCCGACCCTCGGATCGCTACCGATTTTCTCGCTCACCCGGCGCTGCGGCGCGGGTTGCCGCAAGTCGCCCGCATTCAGTTTCCGATGGCGTTCTGGTTGTGCGGCGGGGCCGCGACACCGATCGCCATCGACACCCTGTCGACCCTGGTCGACACGCATCGCGCCACTCTGGAAGGAAGACGATGAGGTCGATTTTGTCCGCCCGCCCCTCGGGACTGGCTTCGTTCACCGCCCATGACGGTCGCCTGCTCCTGCTGCTGGGCGGGCTGGTCGCGATACTGGCCGTGCTGTCGATGGTGATTGGTCCCGCCGACGTGCCGCTGTCGGCATTGTTCGCTCCCGGCGATGATCCGACGACGATCATCATGCAGGAATTGCGTCTGCCGCGTGTCCTGCTGGCGATCTGTGTCGGCGGTACGCTGGGCCTGTCCGGCGCGGCGTTGCAAGGCTTGCTGCGCAATCCGCTGGCCGAACCCGGTCTGGTCGGGGCCTCCTCGGCGGCGGCGCTTGGGGCGGTGCTGGTGCTGTATTTCGGCCTCTATACCGCCTTTCCGCTGGCGTTGCCGGTCGCGGCGATTGTGGGCGCCCTACTCGCCATCGCCCTGGTTTATCTGCTGGCGGGGCGCGATCCCGGCGTGCTGACCCTGATTTTGGCCGGAACCGCGGTCAGTTCGCTGGCCGGGTCGGTGATTTCGTTGGCAATCAACCTGTCGCCGAACCCGCATTCGGCATCGGAAATCGTCTTTTGGCTGATGGGGTCGCTGAAGGATCGCAGCCTCGACCATTTCACGCTGTCCTTGCCGTTCATGGCGGTGGGAGCGGCGTTGCTGCTGTCGTCGGGCCGAGCCCTCGACGCCCTGGCCTTGGGCGAGGATACCGCGCGGACCCTGGGCTTTTCGCTGGGGCGGGTGCGGTTCTTCCTGGTCGCGGGCACCGGTCTCGCCGTGGGGGCCGGGGTGGCGGTGACGGGCGCAATCGGTTTTATCGGCCTCGTTGTGCCGCATCTGCTGCGCCCGTTCGTCGGCCATCAGCCGCGCCGGTTGCTGCCCGCCAGTCTGCTGGGGGGTATGGCGCTGCTGTTGGCCGCCGATATCGGGGTGCGCCTGATCCCGACCCAGCTTGAACTGAAGCTGGGCGTGCTGACCGCGCTGGTCGGGGCTCCCTTCTTCCTCGCTTTGGTGCTGAAGACCCGCAAGGTGATGGCATGATCCTCGAAGCCACCGGTCTGTCGTTCGTCCGCGACGGTGCCACGATCCTGCACGATGTCGATTTCCGCCTCGATCCGAACGAGGTGGTCGGGCTGATCGGCCCCAACGGCGCGGGGAAGACCACTCTGCTGCGCTGTCTGATCGGTCTGGCTCGCCCGGAACGCGGCGACATCCGTCTGGACGGACGGTCCTTGGCCGAGTGGCCGTCGCGTGCCCGCGCCGGGGCGATGGCCTATCTGGCGCAAAATCCCGATTGCCACTGGCCGATGAGTGTCGAGCGGGTGGTGGCGCTGGGGCGTCTGCCCCACCTCGACCCCTGGCAGGCGATTGCTCCGGGCGATATCGCGGCGATTGAACGGGCAATCCAAGCCACCGATATCAGCCACCTGCGCGATCGGTCGGTGACCAGCCTGTCGGGGGGAGAGCGAGCGCGGGTGTTGCTGGCCCGTGCCCTTGCGGTCGAGGCTCCGTTTCTGTTTGCCGACGAACCGGTCGCCGGGCTCGATCCCGGTCATCAGATTCAGGTGATGGATTTGCTGCGCCGGTCGGCCGGACGCGACCGGGCGGCGGTGGTGGTGCTGCACGATCTGACCCTGGCGGCGCGGCATTGCACCCGGCTGGTTCTGCTGGCCGAAGGGCGGGTGGTGGCCGATGGTCCGCCGGGCGAGGTGCTGACCGCCCCTATTCTGGCCCGGATCTATGGCATCGCCGCCCGGATCGAAACCCATGACGGAGCCTTGATGGTGGTGCCGGAAGGGCTGGCCCAGGTCGATGCCTGAGACCATGCCTCGTCCCGGGCTTGATCTGTTGGTGGTGTGGGTAACCACGCGGTGCCAATTGTCCTGCCGCGCCTGTTATCGTGGGGGCCGGGCCGGTGGGCGAGGATCTCGACCCCGCTTTGGCCGGGCGGGCCATTGCCGCTCTGGGGCTTGCGCCGGGTGCGCAAGTCCAGATTGCCGGGGGCGAGCCGGGGCTGGTGCCCGATATCGTCAATCAGGTCGCGTCTCTGGCTCGGGCGGCTGGCGCCGGGCGGATCGCGATTCAGACCAACGGTCTGGCCATCGACGACCGCTTCATCGCCCTGGTGCGTCGGCATCGCCTGGGGGTCGGGGTCAGTCTCGACGGCCCGCCGCCGCTCAATGACCGGGTGCGCGGACAGACGGCGCAGGTACTGGCCGGGCTGCATCGGCTGGAGGCGGAGGGGATCGCGTTCGGAGTAACCGTCACTCTGTCGGCGGAAACGCTGCCCGGTCTGGTCGATCTGGCCCTGATGCTGGGCGGGTTCGCGATGGCCCGTTCGCTCGGGCTCGACATCCTGCGTCCGCTCGGGCGGGGGGCCGACATCGCCTTGCCGCGCCCCGCCGATCTGGCGCGGGCCTATTCGGCGCTGGTCGAAGCTCTCGACTGGGTCAATCGCCGCCGCCAAAAGCCGCTGGTCCTGCGTGAAGCGGGAATGGTCGGCTGCGGCCCCACCGAGTCCTACTGCGCGGCGGAACGGGGACGCGCCGCCGTGCTGGTCCCTGGCGGTGGGCTGTGGCCCTGTTCCAGTCTGGTCGGACAAGATGGGTTCAGCCTGGGCAACGTCGATCACCCGGACCTTTCCGCGTCCGCTTTGCGTCCGAGCCGCACCCTCTGCGGGGCTTGCGCCGTGTCCGGTTGCCGGGGGCGGTGTCCGGCCCGCGCCATCGTTTCGTCCGCCGCGTCGGCGCTTGATTGCGTTCTGCGCCGCGCCGCCCATCATCCTTCCGCTTCGGAGTCGATCCGTGTCCCAGCCTGAATCCCTGATCGTCGTGATCGATTCGACCGGTTCCTCTCTGGGCAATCTGGGACAGGCGGTGCGAACCGTCGGACCCGGATTGGGGCTGGCGGTGGCAGCGCGGTCGCGTGACGATCTGTTCGACCGTGCCGCGATCGAGCGGGCGGCGGCTCTGGTCGCGACGGCCCATGCCGTCATCATCTTGCCCCATGGCGGGACCGAATCGATTCCTGGGTTCGAGACGATCATTGCGGCGGCGGCCGGGCGGCTGGTTCATGTCCAGCCCGCGCCCGCCTCGCCCGAGGGGATGGCGATCGCCAAGGATCATTCCAGCGATTTCGGCAGCCCGGCCTATCGCCGCCGCACCGCCTATCTGGCTCAGGGCGGGCCGGAGAATCTGGCCAACCTGCTGCGCTTTGTGAGGGGGGACGAGGACGCGCCGCCGCCTGCGCCGGTGCCGATTGATGGGGTTTACCATCCCGCTTATGCCGGTCCCTCCGACCCGGACAGCTATCTTGCCTGGGCGCGTGGGCGCTTTGCCGACGGAGAAACCCGCCCGGTGATCGGGCTGTGGTTCTATCGCCCGCATTGGCTGTCGGGCGATCTGGAGACCTACGATGCCCTGATCGCCGAGATCGAAGGGCAGGGAGGGCTGGCGCTGGCCCTGTTCCACGTCCGGGCCGGTGGCGCGACCCAGGGCGGATTGTCGGTGCCCGATCTGGTCGCACGCTGGTTCGCCGGACGGATCGGAGCATTGCTGTCGCCGCTCAGTTTCTCGCTGGCGCAATTGGGGGCCGACACGGCGCGGGTGCTGGGCGATCTCGACGTGCCGGTGCTGCAACTGATCCTGACCGCCAATCCGCGCGCCGAGTGGGAGGACAGCCTTCAGGCGGTGACTCCGCTCGACGTCTCTGCCAATGTCGCCCAGCCGGAATTCGACGGTTGTTTGATCGGCAGCGTCGTTGCCACCCGCGAACATGCCGAGCCGGATAGATCGACCGGAACCCGGCTGATCCGCCGTCGCCCGGTGGAGGAGCGGTGCCGTCACGCCGTCTCGCTGGCGTTGAACTGGGCGCGGCTGCGCTCGGTTCCACCGCCCGAGCGCAAGGTGGCGATTCTGTTCCACCATTATCCGCCCCGCAACGATTGCCTGGGCTCGGCGGTGGGGCTGGACAGTTTCGAGAGTGTCCGGGCGATTCTCGACCGTCTCGCCGCCGAGGGCTATCGGCTCGACCATTCCTATCCCGATGGCGAAAGTCTGGCCCACGATCTGCTGTCACGGCTGACCAACGACCGGCGCTATCTGCCGCCCGCCCAGATGTCGCAGAAGGCGGCGGCACGGATCAATCGCGACACCGCGATCCGCTGGGATGGCGAGCGAAACGACACATTGCGGGCCGAGATCGCCGCCAAATGGGGCGAGCCGCCGGGGCGAACCTTCGTCCATGATGGCGAGATCCTGGTCGGCGGGCTGATCAACGGCAACGTCTTCATCGGTATGCAGCCGCCGCGCGCCCGGATGGACGATGGCGATGATGCGGTGGCGCAGCCGGACGGGAAGGCGGTGCACGATCCCTTCCTGCCCGCGACCCATCATTACCTCGCTTATTACCGCTGGCTGCGCGACGGGTTCGGCGCCCAGGCGGTGTTTCACATCGGCACCCACGGCACGCTGGAATGGATGCCGGGCAAAAGCGTCGGTCTGTCGGATTGGTGCCATCCCGACGCGGCGATCCGCGATCTGCCCAACCTCTATCCTTATAATGTCGGGATCATCGGCGAGGGGACGCAGGCCAAGCGGCGGTCCTATGCCTGCATTCTCGACCACATGATTCCGGCGCAGACCAGCGCCGATCTGTCCGAGCCGCTGGCCCGGGTCGAGACCCAGATCGAAACCGCTTATTTCACCGCTCAGGAAGACCCGGCCAAGCTGCCGTTGGTGTTCGACCGGCTGTGGGAAGCGATCGAAGCCGCTCATCTCGACCGCGACATGGGGCTGACGCGCGCCGATTTCGACCATGACGCGGCCGAGGCGTTGGGGCGGCTGCACGGCTATTTGAGCGAAATCGAGGTTACCGCGATCAATGACGGGCTCCACGTCTTCGGCCGCCCGCCCGAGGGGGACCGGCTGGTCTCGACCCTGGTGCATCTGACCCGGCTGCCCAATGGCGCGGGCGGCTCGCTGTGGGAGGCGATCGCCGCCGCTGCCGGTCTTGATCTGCTTGAACTGACCGACGATCCCGGCGGAGCCTTGCCGGGCGGCGGCACCAAGGGACAGGCCATCGCCCGGATGATCGACAGCGCCGAAGCGGCCTTGGCGGCGCTCGATGCCGCCGGGTGGAGCGACGCGGCGCTCGACGACGCCGTCGCCGAGCGGTTCAACGGATCGGCTCGGGTGGCCCGTGCGCTCCGCTTCGTTCGCGACGATGTCCGCCCCCGTGTCCTTGCCACCACCGACGAACTGGAATTTGCCGCCCGTGGTCTGGCCGGGCGGTTCGTTCCCCCCGGTCCAGGCGGGGCACCGACGCGAGGCGCGATCGATGTTCTGCCGACCGGGCGCAATTTCTATTCGCTCGACCCACTGAAGATTCCCTCGGCCGAGGCATGGGTGTCGGGCCAAGCGATGGGTGACGCCCTGGTCGAGCGCTATCGCGCCGATCACGGGCGCTGGCCGGAACAGATCGGCATGGTGTTGTGGTCGAGCCCGACGATGCGGACCCGGGGCGACGATGTCGCTCAAATTCTGTATCTGATCGGGGCGCGTCCGGTGTGGGAGGCCGGCAGTGGACGGGTCAGCGGGGTCGAGCCGATCCCGTTGGAGGAACGCCGCTTTCCCCGGTTTGACGTCACGGTGCGGGCCAGCGGTCTGTTCCGCGACACCTTCCCCAATGTGATGGAGCTGATCGACACGGCAACGCGGATGATCGCCGCTTTGGCCGAGCCGCCGACCCTGAATATGCTGGCCCGCAATGTCGCGATCGAGACCGCCGAATTGCGCGCCGCCGGGCTGGGCGAGGACGAGATCGCGCGGCGGGCCGCCTTTCGCGTGTTCAGCGACCGGCCGGGCTGTTACGGCGCCGGGGTCAACGCCCTGTTGCGCGATGGCGGCTGGGAAACCGCCGCCGATCTGGGCGAGATCTATCTGCATTGGGGCGGCCATGCCTATGGGGCCGGAACCTATGGCGAGGAAAGCCGCGAGTCCTTCCGCCGCCGGATGGGCGCGCTCGATCTGACCGTGAAGAATTCCGACACCCGCGAACACGACATCTTCGTCAGCGACGATTACAACGCCTATCACGGCGGGATGAACGCGGCGGTGCGGGCGGCGGGGGGTGGCACGGTTGCCAGTTATACCGGCGATTCCAACGATCCCCGCCGTCCGCGCGTGCGCTCGACCGCCGAGGAAGGGCGCTTCATCTTCCGCACGCGGGTGCTGAACCCGAAATGGATCGAGGGGATGATGCGCCACGGCTACAAGGGCGCGGGCGACCTCGCCAAGCTGGTCGAGTATTGCTTCCAATGGGACGCGACCAGCAACATTCTCGACGATTGGCAATATGCCGAGATGGCGCGGACCTACGCCTTCGATCCGAAGATGCGCGACTTTTTCGCCCGTCATAATCCCCATGCCCTTCACACCATCGCCGAACGCCTGCTCGAAGCGATCCGGCGCGGCCTGTGGGCCGAGCCGGGTGCCGATCGCGACCGGCTGGAAACCCTGTTCCTGGATGCCGAAGGGCTGATCGAGGACACGATGTCGTCCCCCGGAGAGTCCCGATGATCCGCGTCACTTTTCTGTTCAGTCACCCGGTGCTTGACCGCGTCTGGGACCGGGCCGCCGCCCGTCTTGCCGTGCGGGGGATCGCGGTTCGCGTCCTCAGCCAGTCGGCCGCGATCGATTGGACGGCGTTTGCCGAGGACTCGGTGGCCCTGGCCGATGCCGCCTGGGTCGAGGTCACCCGCGCCTCGGCCGGGTTCGGCGCGGTGATCGCAGCGGCGCAACGCTGTCCGTTCGCCGTCGCCGCCGGGCTGGAAAGCCGGGCCGCCCTGGGCGATGCGCGTGCCGCCTGCCGGACGATGGTGTCGTCCTATCTGCGCGCCGGGACCGAGGCGGACCTGGAAAATGCGGTTCTGGCGCTGCTCCAGGGGGCCGGTCGGATCGATCAAAGGCCGCCGCCGCCGACCGAGCCGCTGCTGCTGGGAATCCATCATCCCGCCGCATCCCAGCCCTGGGACGATTCCGCAGCTTATCTCGACTGGGCCGCCTCGCGTCTTGCCGCCGAGGCTCCGGCAGTGGCGATATTGTTCGACCGCAATGCCTGGCTGAACGACGATCTGGCGGCGATCGATGCTCTGATCAGTGGGCTGGAGGAGGCAGGGCTGGTCCCGGTGGCGCTGTTCTGTGCCTCCGATCTGGCGCGCGGCTGGGGGCGGCCCGATCATCCGCTGTCGCTTGGGCTGGAGGTACTGGGGCCACGGCTGGCCGCGATCTGGAACGCCGCCGGTCTGCACGGAGCCGACATCGAGTCCGATCCCTTCACCCCCCACGCCGTGCCGGTGATTCAGCTTCTGCGCGATTGGAGCCATGACGAGGAAGGCTGGCGCGCCGATGAGCGGGGGCTCAATCCGGTTTCGGTGATCTTTGGCCTGACCCGGCCCGAGATGATGGGCACCACCGATCCCACCTTGTTCGCCTGCACCTGGCGCGGCGACGGAGAAATCCGCCGCGCCGTTCCCGTCGCCGATCAGATCGCCCGGCTGGTTGGCCGGACCCGCGCCCTGATCCGCCTGCGCGAGCGCGAAAACGCCGACAAATCCGTCGCGATCCTGCTGCACAATCCGCCCTGCAAAGGAATGGAAGCGACGATCGGCTCCGCCCCCGGCCTTGATGCCCTGGACAGCGCGGTGCGGCTGCTCCATCGCTTGGGAGACGAAGGCTACGATGTCGGCACGCCTCCCGCCGACGGCGCGGCCCTGCTCAATCTGATTCGTGACCACCGCGCGGTGCAGGAATTCCGCTGGACCACGACGGGCGAAATCATCGCCCGGGGTGGTGCGTTGGCTTTGATCGACGAAGCGAGCTACCGCGCCGATTTCGCATCCTTGCCCGAGCCGGTGCGAACCGCGATCGACGCCGCCTGGGGAGCCTTTCCCGGTCAGGCGATGGTGGCGCCCGCCTCGGTTGGCGGCGGTCCCGCCCTGGTGATCAGTGGTTTGCGCTTTGGCAACATCCTGGTGATGACCGAACCCAAGCGCGGCTGTCACCGGGCGCGCTGCGACGGCGAGGTCTGCCGCATCCTCCACGATCCGCAAATTCCGCCGCCGCACCATTGGCTGGCGACGTTCTGGTTCCTGCGCCGCACAATCGATGCCGTGGTGGTGATGGGCAGCGAAAGCCCGCTCGAATATCTGCCGGGCAAGCGCACCGCTTTGTCCGAATCGTGCTACCCCGTTCTCAGCCTGGGCGATCTGCCGGTGATCCAGCCATCGCTGATTTCGGCGATGGGCGAGACGATGATGGCGCGTCGTCGCGGCCGTGCCGTGACCATCGGCCATCTTGGTGCCCCAGTGGCGCGCGCCGACAGTCTGGGCGGCGATTGGGACGAACTGGAAGAGATCACCCGTCAGTATCAAGGGGCCGAGGGCGCGCGCCGGGGCGAACTGGCGGCGCGGTTGAGCCTTGCTCTGCGGGCGATGGGACTGATCGGGGACGCGCCCGCCGCCGCCGAATTGGACACCGCAATCGAGTCCCTGCCGCGCCGATTGCGCAGCCTGCGGGCGCGAACCCTGGCGCTCGACCCGCATGTGTTGGGACGGGTGCCGGACGATACCGTCGCCGGGCTTTATGTCGCGGAGGCGCGGGGGACAAACGGTCGGCCGGTTGATGAGGATCGTCTCCGCGCCGCCCTGGCCGAGAGCGGAGGCGAACAGGACGCGGTGCTGGCGGCTCTGTCCGGCCGGTTCGTCACCCCCGGTCCCGGTGGGCATCTGTCGCGAGGTCGGGTTGAGTGCCTTCCCACCGGGCGCAATCCGTTCGGGGTCGATCTGCGCCGCATTCCGACCGAAGCCGCCTGGGCGGTGGGGGCGCGGATGGGCGAAAAGCTGCTCCGGGCCTGGAGCACCGACAGTGACGAGCCGTTTCCCCGCACCGTCGGCCTGTCGCTGTGGTCAAGCGATGCCTTCCAGGCGGATGGGGAAACCATTGCTCAGGCTTTGTGGCTGCTGGGCTGCCGCCCCTGTCGCGATGCCAATGGGCGGGTCGAGGGGGTCGAGCCGATCCCGCTGGCCGATCTGGTGATCGTCGATCCCGATGGCTCGGTTCGGCCTCGTCCCCGCCTTGATGTGGTGGTGCAGATCAGCGGCGTGGTGCGCGACACCCTGCCGGGGCTGTGCGGGCTGATCGACCGCGCCGTCGCCCTGGTCGCCGCTCTGGACGAGCCGCCCGAGCGCAATCTCCTGCGCGCCCATGTCGAGGAGCGTCTCGCGGTTCTGGCCAAGACGATGAGTGCGGAGCGGTCGGTGCTGCGCCGTCTGGCCCAGGCCCGCGTGTTCGGTCCGGCCGAGGGCGGCTATGGCGGCGCGATGGGACTGGCGCTTGATGCGTCGGCCTGGGACAGCGATGCCGATCTGGCCGAAATCGTCGTCAACCGCGCCGGACAGGCCTATGGCGCGGGCGGCGTCGCGCTGGCCGGGGGCGAGGCGATGCTGGGCGAATATGCCGAGGCGTTGCGGCGGACCGATCTGTGGTGCCAGCGCCAGGGATCGCCCGAAGCTGATTTGCTGTCGAGTTCCTGCGGAATCGAGGGCGGCGGCGCGGCGGCGGCGGCGCGACGTGGTCTGGGCGGGGGCCGGATGCGGCTGTTTTGGTCGGACAGTCAGACCGGTCCCGAGGGCGAGGTCCGCTCGCTGGCCGAGGAACTGACCCAGTCGCTGGCGTTGACCCTGCTCAATCCCGCCTGGCTGGCCCGGACCAGGACACAAGGCTATGGCGGCGCCCAGGCGATGAGCGACCGAGTTAACCGGCTGTTCGGCTGGTCGGCGACCGCTCATGCCGTCAGCCGGGCGCAGTTCGACGCGGTGCATGATCGTCTGGTCGGCGATAGCGCCACCCGCGACTGGCTGATGCAAACCAACCCGCATGCGCTGGACGAGATCGTTCGCCGTTTGCTCGAAGCCCAGGCGCGCGGCCTGTGGCAGATCGACGCGGCCCGGCTATCGGCGCTTCAGGCGGCGATGCTGGCGGTCGAAGGCGATCAGGAAGAGCGGCGCGGGACTGTCGAGGGCGAGTTTCAGGGCGGCGCGGTGACGATCCTGACCGAGAGCGCTGTCAAGGAGTGGACCCATGTCTTTCGTGTCCGATAGCGTCTATCCCTTCGCCGCGTTGTGCGGTCAGGAGCGGATGAGGTTGGCGCTGGTGCTGGCGGCAATCGATCCCGCCATCGGCGGAGTGCTGATCCGGGGCGAGAAGGGGACCGCCAAATCGACCGCCGCACGGGGTCTGGCCGCGCTGCTGCCCCGGCTTGCCGAGGGACGGGCGGCCCCGTTCGTCGATCTGCCGCTGGGGGCCACCGAGGATCGGGTGATCGGCTCGATCGATCTGGAGGCGGCCCTGGCCGAGGGGCGGGCCCGTTTCCAGCCGGGTCTGCTGGCCCGCGCCGATCAGGGCATTCTGTATATCGACGAGGTCAATCTGCTCGATGATCATCTGGTCGAATCGATCCTTGATGTTGCCGCAAGTGGGGTGAACCGGGTCGAGCGCGAAGGCCAAAGCCTGGTCCATCCCGCCCGGATTACCCTGATCGGCACGATGAATCCCGAGGAAGGCGACCTGCGCCCGCAATTGCTCGACCGTTTCGGGCTGGCGGTCGCGGTGAGCGGGGAGAGCGATCCCGCCATCCGTGTCGCCCTGATGCGGGCGCGGGAATCGTTCGAGCAGGACGGCACCGCTTTCGCCCAGGGCTGGGCCGAGGCTCAAGCCGTCCTGGCCGGGCGAATCGTTCGCGCCCGGGCCGCTTTGCCCCAGATTACCCTGCCGCGTCCGATGCAGGGATTTATCGCCGAAATCTGCCGCCGTAATCATGTTGCCGGTCATCGCGCCGATCTGGCGATCGCCCGCGCCGCCCGCGCTCATGCTGCCTGGGACGGTCGCGACATCGTCACCGCCGAGGATGTTACCGAGGTCGCGCCGTTCGCGCTGCTGCACCGGATGCGGGGGGCCACGCCCGATCTGCCCCCGCCGCCGCCGCCGTCCGAGGACCCTGAGGAATCAGACCAGGACGGGGAGAGCGAGTCTGCGCCGAATTCCGACGGATCGGAGGAACAGGAGGAGAGCGGGGCGGGGGAGGGCGACGATGCGGCGCCTCCGCCCTCTGATGCCGAGTCGGCGGAGCAAGCCCCTGGCCCTGCCGGGGACGATGGTGATGTTCAGTCCATCGGCACGCCGTTCACGCCGCGTCCGCTGGGGTCCGAGCCGCGCGATGCATTGCTGCGCACCGGGTCGGGGCGGCGGGCCCGCTCGCTGTCGGCCAGTCGCCAGGGACGGATGGTCGCCAGCACGCCCCTGCGCGAGCGCGACGATATCGCCTTCGACGCCACCTTGCGCGCCGCCGCGCCGCATCAATTGCGCCGGAGGGACGAGGGGCCGGGGCTGGCCATCCGCATCCGTCCCGAAGACATCCGCGAGAAGCGGCGCGAACGACGGGTCGGGTCGTTCCTGCTGTTCGTCGTCGATGGCTCGGGCTCGATGGGAGCACACCGGCGGATGGTCGAGACCAAGGCGGCGATTCTCAGCCTGCTGCTCGACGCCTATCAAAAACGTGACCGGGTAGCGATGGTGGTGTTTCGCGGCACCGGGGCCGAAACGGTGCTGCCGCCCACCGGGTCGGTCGAACGCGCCGCCCGCCTGCTGGCCGATCTGCCGGTGGGGGGACGGACCCCGCTCTCGGCCGGTCTGGTCGAAGCGGCTCGTCTGCTCGACCGGGTCGGCCGTCGCGACCCCGCCACCCGGCCGCTGGTCCTGGTCCTGACCGATGGCCGCGCCAATGCCGGTTTGGGCGGCGGTCCGCCGCACGAAGAGGCGCTGCGTCTGGCCGCCGCGCTGGGGCAGCGGTTTGCCGCCGCGCGCTTCATTGTCATCGACACCGAGCCGCCCGGCCTGATCCGGCTTGATCTGGCCGGGCGGCTGGCCGCCGCGTTGGCCGCCCCCTGCCTGCGTACCGAGGATCTTCGCGCCGAGGATCTTCGCGCCGAGGATCTGGTTCATTTCGCCAAGGAGTTCCAACCGTGAGCCTTATCGACCCCCTCCGTCCGCTCTATCCCTTCGCGGCGATCGTCGGCCAGGAGCGGCTGAAGACGGCGTTGATCCTTAACGTGATCGATCCCAGCCTGTCCGGCGTGCTGATCCGGGGCGAGAAAGGGACCGCCAAATCGACGGCGGTCCGTGCGCTGGCCGCGCTGCTGCCCGATATCATTGTGGTCGAGGGCTGCCCGTTCCAGAGCGACCCCGATGATCCCAAGGCGATGAGTTCCGAGGTGCGGGCGCGGGTCGCCGAGGGCGAGTCTCTGCCCACCGTCACCCGGCGGGTGCGGGTGGTGGAACTGCCGATCAGCGCCACCGAAGACCGGGTGGTGGGCACCCTTGACCTTGAACACGCCCTGACCGAGGGCAAAAAGCGGATCGAGCCGGGTCTGCTCGCCGCCGCCCATCGCGGCATTCTGTATGTCGACGAGGTCAATCTGCTCGACGATCATGTCGTCGATGTGCTGCTGGATTCGGCGGCGATGGGGGTTAACACCATCGAACGCGAAGGGATCAGCGTCAGCCATCCCGCCCGCTTTACCCTGATCGGCACAATGAACCCCGAAGAAGGCGAGTTGCGCCCGCAATTGCTTGACCGTTTTGGCTTGTGCGTTCAGGTCGAGGGGCTGGCCGTGCCGGAACAGCGGGTCGAGGTGATCAAGCGCCGCGCCGCGTTCGAGGCCGATCCCGAATCGTTCGGCCTGGGTTGGGCGAAGGAGACCGAGGCGTTGCGCGTCCGGATCGCCGCTGCGATCGCGCGTCGTCCCCGCCTTGTCGCGACGGATGCGATTTTGCTCGATATCGCCCATCGCTGCCTTGCGACCGGAGTCGATGGGCATCGCGCCGACATCGTGATGCTGAAGACCGCCAAGGCTCTGGCCGCCTGGGCTGGGCGCGATGAGGTCATCGCCGCCGATCTGGACGAGGCGCAAACTCTGGTTCTGCCGCATCGGCAGCGCCGCCGCCCGTTCGAGGATGTGTTCCGCCCCGATGCCGCGTAACGAGGACCGAAGGGGCGAACACGATCCGGACGCGTTCATGGTGAAATCCTATTCGCGGGTGGATGATCCACCCGCGATGTTGCCCCTGGGTCCGATGACGCCCAGGTTAATATCCGGAAAAGACGCAGTGAATGGATTCGATCGGCATGATCAGGACGCGCGGCCCCAGCGGGGAGGGGATGAATCCGAGCCGTCGGTAGAATTCGACCGCCCCGTCGTCGATGGCATGCACGATCACGGCGCGGACCCCGGCGATGTCCGAGGCGGCGAGGCAGCGGCGCAAAGCGTCCGACACCAGGGCGCTGCCCAGACCTGTTCCCTGCCACGCCTGATCGATGGCAAGGCGGCCGATCAGCAGCAGCGGGATTTCGTCGGGCGTTCCCGACCGAAGCTTTGCGCTGGGTAGAACGAGCCGTTGCTCCATCGCGGTGGACAGCGCGTAATAGCCGACCACTCTCGCCGGATGGTCGGCGTCGCAGACGACGTAGGTCCGGGCCGAAAGGCCTTCGCTGGCAAGCGCCCGACGTTTCAGCCAATCGTCCAGGGGCTGATGCCGACCATTTTGGAACGCGGTCAGATCGTGGTTTGGGGTCAAACGCTCTGGCGAACGAACCCGCCGGGCCGGATTGCGTTCGGATGCCTCCTCTTCCGGCATCACCGCTCCCAGGGAGCCGGGCGGGTCAGGATCTGACGGATTTCGTCGCTTGGCACGGCGGGGGCGTCAAGGATCGCCAGGAACTGCTCGTGCGCGTCGGGTTCCAGAAAGAATACTCGCTGATCCAGCAACGTTTCCTCGGCCTGACGGCGGGCGCTGTCCAGCATGAATTCCGACAATTTCTGTCCCCGCAACACGGCCGCCCGGTTCAGCAGGGCCTTGGTCTCGGACGAGGTGCGGATCTGGATCACGTCGCCCTTGCGGGAGAGACTTCTTCCGGTGTGCGGTTTGGCCGACGTCATCAGGCACCTTCCTCTCTGACCGTAACCCTATCAGGACTGTACTGACATCTTCAATACATTACCGGCCTCAGGATCGAGGCGATCGCGGCGGCCAGGCCCGGAACAGTCCCGGGGAGCCGCCTGCATGAGGGAGGCAGAGCAGCCGTGCCGCCGGTTCGGGGCCGGGACGGGGACGGCGCAGCCATCCCCGCCGCTGTTCAGCGTTTACCTGACCTCTCCCACCACCGCTGCCGCCGATACCGGGGCGTGATCGTCATCGTGCTGGCGTCAGGCCGATAGCGCAGCGATAGGAGTGCCGCCAGCAGCCCGGCCAGCACTGCCAGCCCGAGTACCCCGCTATAGCCGATCTGGCCGGCTAAAGCGGCTGCGCCCGACATCGTTGCCATCGCGAATAGCATGTTCAGGCTGTACTGAACGGTGTAATCGGTGGCCGGGCGGTCGGGTGAGGCATGGTCCATCATCAGGGTGGACAGGACCGTCGCCGCCGGATTGTAAAGCAGGAAATACAGCAAGACGGCGGTGGTAACGCTGAAGGTTCCCGTCAGGCCGAACACCGGCAGGGCGAGGGCTGCGATGCCGAGAATTTGCAGCAGGGCGGCCCAGATCATTCCGCGCCGTCGGCCCAGCCGGGGCAGCAGCCAGCCGGTAATCATCGCCGCCGCCATTCCGGCCAGCGAGCCGAGCACGTTGACGGCGAAGCCGATCCGGTCCATCTCCCAACCGGCATCAACCAGGATCGGGATGATCAGGGCGTAGGCCAGGCTGCTGCCGATCGGATAGAGCAGCAGCAGCAGCAGCCACAGCCGCCCGCCCGGCTGGTTCCAGAAAGCGGCGACGGAACGGAACAGATTGGCCCCGACGGTGGGGACGATGGCCCATTTCGGCTCGCGGTACCACAGCAATTGAAGCAGCGAGATGGAGGTCCCGGCAGCGAGGAGCAGCAGGCTGCCCTGCCAGCCGAGATAGGGATAGGTAATCAAAACCACACCGCCGCCCAGCATGTTGCCGAACAGGTTGCCGGCAATCTGGATGCCGTTGCCGAAGCCGCGATCGGACGGTGCCAGCAATCGGCAGGCTAGGCCATCGACGGCGATGTCCTGCGAGGCCGACAGCACCGCCACCGCCAACCCAAGCAAATAGATGGTCCAGAACTCGCCGATCACGTCGAACCGTCCCATCGCCGCGAGGGTCAGGGCCAGCCCGGTTTGGGTCAGCAGCAGCCAGACCCGGTAATGTCCCCAGCGGCCGAACCGGATACGGTCGACCAGCGGCGCCCACAGGAATTTCAGCGGCCAGACCAGCCCCAGCATGTAGATCAGGCCGATCTGGTCGAGGCTGCCGCCCTGGTCGCGCAGGATCGCCACCAGGGCGACCACCAGGAAGCCGAGCCCGAGATATTGGGTGGTGTAGAGGCTGGTCAGCAGCCACCACGTCGCCGACGTCGTCTTGCGCTCCATCCGCGCTCTCCTCAGAATTTGTAGCTGGTGCCGAGACCGAGGGTGCGGCCGCGCGCGAGATTGCCGTAGGTCACGCCGGGATAGGACGAGTCGCCATAGCCATAGAGGTCGTAACGGTCGTTCAGCAGATTGTCGGCCCAGGCATAGATTTCGGCGCTGGCGACCATCAGGCCGAGATGCAAATCAAGCTTGCCGTAGGGGGCGAGGTTGAAGTGGTTCTGTACGTCGGCGGGGCGGCTGTCGGACACCCGATAGCTGATCCGGGCGTTGATCGCCGGGTCAGGCAGGCCGAGGAAATCGGGCAGATCCTTGATATAGGACAGGGCCAGATTGCCGCTCCAGCGCGCCACGTCGGGAACCCGGTTCCCGGCGGCGACGTCGCCGCCGCTGACCCCGCTGGCATCGGAGGTGATCTGGGCAAGGGTGTAGGTGACCCCGCCCGACAAGGCGAGGCCGTTGTCGAACCGCCACGTCCCTTCCAGTTCCGCACCCTTGCTTTCGGTGTCGGCGTTCAGCACCGAGGTGACGAAGGTGGTGCTGTTATAGCTCATCATGTGGTCGTTCTTAACCCGGGTCAGGAACAGAGCGCCGTTCAGGGTATAGGGCTGGCGGGCGGGCTCGGACTTGAAGCCGACCTCATAGGATTGCACCGTCGCCGCCTTGTAGGGGACGCCGTCGGCGATCTGAGAAGCGTAATCGTTGAAGCCGGACGATTTGTAACCGCGCGACACCGTGCCATAGAGGTTGGTGGCCGCCGTCACCGCATAGGACAGGCCCGCGCGGCCGGTCATGTAATTGGCATAGACCCCGCGCTGGTCGGTGCTGTGGTCTCCGGCGGCGGTGACATAGTCGGCGTCATAGCTTTTCCAGTCCCAGGAATGGCGTAGGCCGCCGGTGATCTTCAGCGCGTCGGTCAGCGGATAGGTCATCTCGCCGAACAGGCCCGCGCTGTCGGAGGAGAAACGGCGCTTGGCGTGGCGCGCCCCTTGAGAGACATAGGCGCTGTCGAACGAGCGGTTGGAATGGCTGACATTGAGGCCGGAGACCCAGAACACTTTGGCTCCGGGCAGCGAGGTCAGGCGCAGTTCCTGGCTATAGGCCTGTTCGAACGCGGAATCGCGGACCAGCATCTCCATCGGGAAGCCGAACATCGCCTTGGTCAGGTCGCGATCATAGGCCTTCCAGCCGATGAAATTGGTGGTGGTCGCCGCCGTCACCGAGGTCAGCCGACTGGCGCTCAGATCGTGGTTGACCTCAAGCGAGGTGCGGCTGTTGCTCTTGCGGTTTTCGTCAAAGGTACCGGGCGTGATGTTGAGCGCGGGATGATCGCCATAGGGGCGCAGCATCATGTTGTTGACGCCGCCGGTGCCGCGTTCTCCTTCCGCCGTCAGCAGGGCGTCGGTCCCGGTCCCGCGATCCCACAACAGGCTGCCGCGAACCGCGAGGTTGGTCATTTGGGTCAGCGGCTTGCCGTCCTCGGCATTATTCACCCAATAATCGGCCCCGGTGCGGCGGACGGCGATGCGGGCGGCGAGGGTGTCGCTGACCGGGCCGCCGATCGCACCTTCCTCCAGATTTTGCATCTGCTGGCCGATTTCGCCTCGGACATAGCCTTCCATCACCCGGCCCGGCTTGCGGGTGGTGATGTTGATCGCGCCCGCCTCGCTGCTGCGGCCGAACAGGGTGCCCTGCGGTCCCTTCAGCACCTCGACCTGATCGACGTCGAGCGTGCCGAGTGACAGGTTGCGTGACGACATCGAGACGCCATCGACGTTCAGCACAACCGAATTGTCGTCCATGTTCATCTGATAGAGCGAGCCGACGCCACGGATACGGACGTTGTAATCATTGGGGCCGCCCGATGAATTGACGCTGACCCCTGTGACGTTGCGAAGCGCCTCATCGACCGTTTGCATCCGCCCGGTTTCGATCGAGTCGCCATCGATCACGGCCAGCCCGAACGGAACGTCCTTGGCTTTTTCCTCACCACGCCGGGCGGTTACCGTCACCGCCGGTAGCGCCACCGCCGCGCTGTCTTCGCCGATTGTCGTACTTGCGGCCTCCTCGGCCCATGCCAAGGAGGGGAGGGGAAGCTGTACCGACAGGGTAAGCGACAGGGTCAGCGCGCTGAATCGCGCCCGAGTGGAACCGTGGTTAAACTGCATGGTCTTGCACCGACATTGAAAGGCCCTCTTCTTTTGATTGTCATTCGGGGCGACGGGACCGGCCCGTCTATGGTTCAGATCGCGCCCATTTCAAATGGTTCCGCCGCTTCCGCCCTGGGGACGGCCGTGGGGCGACCATGGGCAAGATGTTCGCTCAGGCCTGCGGCGAATCCGGCCAAGGTCGGGTTGGCGAACAACAGCCGCAGCGGTGCAGGCGTGGGTGTCAGGCCATCGCGACACAGCCGCTCGACGATACGGGTGGCGCGGAGGCTGTCGCCGCCGAGCAGGAAGAAATCGTCGTCGCGGCCGACATGCGGCTGGTCGAGAATCTCGGCCCAGACCGCAGCCAGTGCGGTTTCGAATTGGCCGCGCGGGGCGGATACCCCGGTTGGACGGGCACTCGCCGTGAACCAAGCTTGCACCGCGGCACGATCGACCTTGCCGTTGGCTGAAAGCGGGAGCCGATCAATCGCTTCGAGACGGGAGGGGATCATGTATTCGGGCAGGCGGTCGGCTAGACCAGCCCGCAGCCGAGCCTCGATTTCATTGACGCTGGCCGGATCGGGATCGAACACCACCGCCGCCGCGAGTGCGTGGGGTGTGTCGAGCAGGACCGCGACGGCGTGGCGGACGTTGGGCAGGGAATGCAATGCCGCTTCGATCTCGCCCAGTTCGATGCGGTGGCCGCGCAGCTTGATCTGGTGGTCGTGACGGCCGAGGAATTCAAGCAGCCCGCTGGGGCGGAAACGACCGAGATCGCCGGTGCGGTACCAGCGCCGACCGGCCTGGGTGACGAAACGTTCGGAGGTCAACGCCGGGGCACCGCGATAGCCGACCGCCAGCCCGGCCCCGCCGATCCACAATTCACCCGGCACCCAATCGGGGCAATCCTGTCCGAGTGCGCCGACCACTCGGTAGGCTTGGTTGGGTAGGGGAACGCCATAGGGGATCGAGGGCCATCCGGCGGGGGCCACACCCTCTACCTCGAATTGGTTGGACCAGATCGCCGCCTCGGTCGCGCCGCCGAGCGCAGTGAATCGGCCGGAACCGGCGGTGGCGGCCGTCAGCCGGGGCGGCAGGTCTAGCCCGATCCAGTCGCCCGACAGCAGGGCCACCCGCAGCGGTAACGGCTCGACCGCGCGTTCGGCTGCCGTCAACAGCATGTCGAGCAGGACCGGCACGCTGTTCCACACAGTGACGCGGTGACGGCGGATCAGTTCCAACCAGGCCGTTGCCTCGCGCCGGTCTTCCTCTGACACGACGACGACCGCGCCACCGACACCGAGCAGTCCGAAGATGTCGTAGACCGACAGGTCGAAATCGAGCGCCGACACCGCCAGCACCCGGTCATCGGCACCGATGCCGTGCTGGCGGGTGACCGCGTCGATGGTATTGAGCGCGGCGCGGTGGGTGATCTCCACCCCTTTCGGCTCGCCGGTCGAGCCTGAGGTGAAGATGATGTATGCGCTCTCCTCGCCGTTGCCGAGGACCGGCCGCTCGAGTGGAACGCGGTCGGCGCTGCTGGCGACGGTGGCGGCGGTGACGATCTGGCGGATACCGGCGGTCGTCAGGATGCGCTGCCGCCGTGCCGATGGCTGATCGGGGCCGATCGGGACATAGCAGCCCCCGGCCGCCAGTACTCCCAGTACGGCCACGACCTGATCGGCACCGCGTGGCAGCGACACCGCGACCGGCTCGCCGCGTTCCACTCCTTCGGCGCGCAGTACGGCCGCCAGCCGCAGGGCACGCCCGGCGAGTTCGCCATAGCAAATCTCGTGTCCGCCGTCGAACAGCGCTGGCCGTTCCGGTCTGGCCCGAGCCAGATCAAAGAATGCCTGATGCAGCCCGCGTCCGGCTGGGGCGGCACGGGTCTCGACGTGGGCTTCGCGCCGTGTCCGCTGCCCGGTCGGCAGCAGATCGGGATCGGGCCGGTGCCACGCCGCCGGATCGACAGCCAGCTCTTCCAGCCAGCGGTGCTGCGCTGCGACCAGTTCGTCGATCAGGCCGGGGGGGAACAGCCCCTCCACCACATCCCAGGTCAGCCGCAGGTCACCGTCCAGTTCGTAAACCTGATGATCAAGCCACACCTGCGGGGTTTCGGAGAAGCCGCCTGCCGCCAACGCGGGGAAGCCGGTCGGGGGGGCGCGCAGCACCTCGTCGGCGAGACCGAGCGTGCTGGTGAACACCACCGGCAGGGCGGCAGCCCGGCCGAGGCGGCGGCCACGTTCGCGCTGGACCCAGATCGAGGAGACGGCGCGATGCTCCAGCACCTCGGCCAGTTCGTCCCGCACTCGCCGCGCCAAGGTCAGCAGGCTGTCGCCCGAACGAGGATGGACCGCCACCGGCGCCAGCGTGGTGAAATCGCCCAGTACCCGGTGGATATCGGGATGAACGTCGCGGCGGTCGAACAGGGTGAGGTTGAGGGTCAGCGCCTCGCCTCCGCTCCAATGGGCCAGGGTGGCGGCATAGACCGTCAGCAGCAATCCCGATGGGGTCAGGCCATGTTCACGCGCCCGCGCCCGCACGTCCTGCCAGCGTTCGGCCGACAGCCGGGTTTCATGACGGTGGAACCGCACCGGGGCGAGGGTGGTGGGGTCGGCTGCGAGCGGCAGGGCCGGGGATGGTGGCAGATCGTCGAACCGGGCGCGCCAATAGGCCTGGGCGCGTGCCACGTCCTCGGCGACAGGGCTGACCTGGAGGACATAATCGCGGAAGGATAGGCCAAGCGGCGGCAGGACGATGGCGGGGTCGCGCATCAGCGTCATCAACTCGCCCAACAACAGCTTGACGCTGAAACCGTCGAGCAGCAGGTAATCGATGGCGATGCCGAAGCGGCAGCGCCCTAGGCCATAGCTGATCGCGTGCAGGTCGAAGGGTGGCCCGTCGCCGCGTTCGGCCGCCCATTGATCCCACCATGCCCGCAAGTGCTGGCTGGCGGCGGCGGCATCGGCTCCGGGCAGTTCCTCGCACGTGACCGTCACCAGCGGGGATTCGGTGCGGATTCGTTGCCGTCCGTCGCTGGTCAGCACCGCGCGCAGCATCTCATGGCGGTCGACCAGCCGTGTCCAGGCTGCCGCGATCCGGTTCAGATCGACTGTTTCCCCGTCGAATTCCAGCGCGTAGGTGGTGCCGCACGCCAGCGGTAGGCCGGACTCCCGTCCGGTCAGGTATGCCTGCTGCACCTCGGTCAGCGGAAACGGTTCGGCGCGGTGGTCGATGTCGGGAAGAAGCGGGGCTGCGTCTCCCACCGGGCTGGCCTCGCTCAGGCCGGTGACGAAATCGGCCAGTACCGGCTGGGCGAACAGCAGCCGCAACGGCTGGTCGGCCGATAGGCCATGCTGGCCCAGCCGGGCCACCAGCCGGGTCGCCAGCAGGCTGTCGCCACCGAGCATGAAGAAATCGTCACGGCGGCGGACGCGTTCGAGCCCGAGCACCTCGCACCACAGGGCTGCGACCCGCTGTTCCGTCCCGGGGCGGGGCGGTTCGCCGACCTCGGGCCGGGTGGCGGCGGCCTCGGTCAGTAGAGCAGCAAGAGCTGCGCGGTCGACCTTGCCGTTTGCCGATAGCGGCAGCGCATCACGCGCCACGAGGGTGGTGGGGATCATTGCCTCGGGCAGCCGTTCGGCCAGACCGGCGCGGATCGTTGCCATCGCCTCGGCCGGAGCGTCCGGCTTCAGCACCAGCAGGGCGGCCAGGGCCGGTGGTCGGCCCACCGCCAGCGCAATCGCTTGGCGTATCTCGGGCAAGGCGTGCAATGCCGCTTCGATTTCGCCCAGTTCGATGCGGTGCCCCCGGATCTTGACCTGATGGTCCGCACGGCCGAGGAAGTCCAGCGTTCCATCCGGCACGTAGCGGCCGAGGTCGCCGGTGCGATACCAGCGCTGGCCATCGGCCTGGACGAAGCGTTGCGCCGTCAGCGCCGGATCGCCGCGATAGCCGGTGGCTAAGCCCGTGCCGCCGATCCACAATTCCCCCGTCACCCAGTCGGGGCAATCGCGCCCGCGCGGATCGACGACCCGGTAGCACTGGTTCTCCAGTGGGGTGCCATACGGGACCGACCGCCACGAACGCGGCGGTGTCGCGGGCACCTCCTGGGCGTTGGACCAGATCGCCGCTTCGGTCGCGCCACCCAGCGCGACCAGTCGGCCGGTGCTGGCCGTGGTGGCGGCGAGGCGTCCGGCGAGGTCGAGCCCGACCCAGTCGCCCGAGGCCAGCGCCAGCCGCAGCGGCAATACCGTTTCCGTCCCTTCTGCCGCCGTCAGCAGCATGTCGAGCAGCACCGGAACCGAATTCCACAGCGTCACCTGATGGCGGTGGATCAGATCGAGCCACGCGGTGGCGTCGCGCCGGTCCTCTTCTTCGACCATCACCACCGCCCCGCCGACTCCGAGCAGGCCGAAGATGTCGTAAACCGACAGATCGAAATCGAGCGCCGATACCGCCAGAACCCGGTCGGTCGGGCCGATCCGGTAACGGCGGTTGATGGCGTCGATCGTGTTGGCTGCGGCGCGGTGGGTGACCTCCACCCCCTTCGGCTCGCCGGTCGAGCCCGAGGTGAAGATGATGTAGGCGGGCGAATCCGGCGCGACATCGACCGGCCGGTCGAGCGGCGGGAGCCGGGTGGCGGCGGCGAGGTCGGTCGGCAGCAGGACATGGCGAATGTCGGCGGTGCGCTGGATACGGGCCTGCCGGGTCTGTGGCTGTCCTATCCCGACCGGGACGTAGCAGCCGCCCGCCGCCAGCACCCCCAGCACCGCGATCGCCTGGCCGATGCCGCGCGGCATCGTTACCATCACCGGGTCGCCCGGCCGCACCCCCCATTCCACCAGCAGGGCGGCGACCTGGAGGGCGTGGCGGGTCAGCGCACTGTAACTCAGCGTGCCCTGTCGCTCGATCAGTGCCACCTGCTCGGGCCTCTCCCGCGCCAGGGCGAATATCGGGTCGTGCAGCAGGTGCGGCGGCAAAGGCGAGGCGGTGGCGTTAACCGCCGCCCGCACCGCCCGTTGTTCTGTCGGCAGCGCTATCGCGACCGACTGCTCCCATGCTGCCGGAGTGGCGGCCAGGGTTTCGATGAGTTCGACATAGGCGGCGAACATCGCTGAGATCAGCCCCTCGGGGAACAGATCCTCAACCGCATCCCAGGTCAGCAGCAGCCCGCCTTCCAGTTCGTAAACCTGATGGTCGAGCCACACCTGCGGCGTCTGCGAGATCATGTGGCCGAGCCGACCGAGCACGGCAGATGCCTCTTCGCCGAGCAACGGGATGCCAAGATTGCAGGCGAACACCACCGGGGCGAAGCTCCGCTCCCCCGGTCGCAGTCGGGCGAGGTCGCGCTGCACCCGGACTCCGGAATAGCCCGCATGGGCGATGTCGGCGTGCAGTCCGGCCTGGAGGGTGCGGGCACGATCGGTGAACGTCTGGTCCGCGCCGCAATCGACCGCGAGCAGGAGCAGATTGGTGAAATCGGCGACAACCTCGCCTAGCGCCGGATCGCTCCCCTGGCGGTCGAACAATGGCAGGTTGAGCAGGAAGCGCGAGCTTGCGCTCCAGCGCGCCAGGATCTCGGCATAGGCGGTTGCCAATGTCAGCGCCGGGGTGAGGCGGTGGCAGGCGGCGTGGTTGCGTAGGTTTTCCCAGGCCGATGGACTCAGCCGGTGCTGATGGCGGCGAACGCGCGGCTGGGCGATCTCCTCCGGCTGCCGTCGCAGCGGTAGCGCCGGAGCACCGGGCCAATCAGCCAGCCGCCGCTGCCAATAGGCGCGGTCGGCGTCATGGTGAGCCGCCTTGCGTCGTTCCTCGTCTGCGAGATAGGCGGCGAAGCTCCATCCGGCCGGGGCTGGCGGCGCGGCATCGCGAGCATAGGCGGCGGCGAGGTCGCGCAGCAGAAGATGCAAGCTGTGGACGTCGGCGACCAGCAGATCGAGGTCGAAATGAATCCGGGTCGCCCCGCCCGGCAGCAGGCTCAGTTCCAGCCCGGCCACCTCGCCCATCTCGACGGCGAGGCGGCGGTGTGACAGGCGGTCTCGGGTAGCGGCGAGGGCCGCGTCCACGGCCTCGGGCGCGTTACCGCGCAGATCATGTACCGGTAGCGACGTAACGGCGTGATCAAGCGGGCCGATGCTCTGGCTGCCATCCTCGTGGAAGCGGGCGCGCAGCATGCCATGACTCTGCCGCACTCGCCCCCATGCCGCCGCCAGCCGGTTTGGATCGACATGACGGCCGTCCAGTTCTAGGTAGGCGTGACACCCGACTCCGCCGAGCGGCTGATCGTCGCGGCGGCCGATCCAATAAGCGTGCTGGACGTCAGTGAGGGCGAAGGGGGTGCCATCATCCGCGCCGTTGGCCGCGTTGGCTTCGGTTTCCTTGGTCGCAGTCGGGGCGGTGGCGCTGATCAGCGCCCACCACGCCGCCAGTGTCGGGCGCTCAATCAGGGTGGAGAAGGTGACGGCCACCCCGGCCTGACCCAGGCTGGCGACCAGTCGCATCACCTGAAGCGAATCCAGCCCGGCCTCGATCAGGTCGTCGTCGTCACCCAGCGCACGGCCGGGATTGGATAGCAGCGGCCGCACCTGGAGCCGCAGCCAATCGGGGGAGACAGGGGTGGACAACGAGGCGGCGGCCTTTGCCGACGCCCCCAGCGGGAGATCCTGTGTCATGCGCGGGCCTCTTCCAGGGCGTGGTCGTCTTCCTCTGCCGGTGCTGCGGCGATCAGATGGGGCGACACGCTGTTCAGCTTCTCGCAGGTTTCACGGAATTCCCGCTCCGGGGTGGAGAGGGCGACCAGCCCGGCTCCGGCCTGGAGCCATGCCCGGTCGCCCCGCCGATAGACAGTGCGCAGCACCAAGGCGGCATCGAGGGAACCGTCGGCATCGGCGATCATGACGCAACCGCTGTACAGCCCGCGCGGGCCGGGTTCGTGGCGGCCAATCGCCTCAATCGCCGGGCGTTTCGGGATGCCGGACGCGGTGACGGCCGGGAATAGGACGGCGAAGGCGTCCCAGGCGGTGCGTCCCGCCGTTAGCCGTCCCGCTACCCGTGAACCGAGATGTTGGACCGAGCCGCGCCGACACACTGACATGAAGTCGCAGACCTGAACCGAGCCGGGGACGCAGACCGAGTTCAGTTCCTCGCAGGCCAGCTTGACCGACACCGCGTGTTCGGCGATCTCCTTGGCGTCGCTAAGCAATTCGGCGCGCAGCCGGTCCTCTTCGGCCCGATCGCCGCCCATGGCACGGGTGCCTGCCAACGGCTGGGTGCTGACCGCGCCATCGGCGGCAACCTCGACCACTGTTTCCGGGCTGAAGCCGATTGCCGCGAAGCCATCACGCCGCAGGAGGAAGGAACGGGCCGGGGTGTTGGCCCGGCGGGCGACCAGATAGCTGGCGATCAGGTCGGGCGGGGTGGCCAGTTCGACCCGCCGCGACAGGATCACCTTCTGATAATGGCCCTGGTGGATCTCGGTGACAGCGGCGGCGACGCGGCGGCGATAGGGTTCGGCTTCGGCGGTTTCTACCTCGGCGACCTCAATCCGGGCGGTGGTGGGCCGGTGGGGCGCGGCCTTCAGTTCGAGCGCCTTCACTTGGCGGGCTAACGCGTCGAGGGTGGGCCGGTCGAGGCCGCGTAACAGGGCCCGTCCCTGGCTGAGGCGGATTTCGCTTTCAGGCAGGACCATATGCAGCAACGGCGCCGCATCGGCAGCCAGCGGCAAATCCTGGAACCGACGCGCCAGTTCGAACTGAGCGGTGCCATAGGCGCGCCAACCGGAGAACGGCAGCGCAGACAGCGCCTCGGTCATCAGGGCGGCGAGGTTCGGGCCGTCCCATCGCCGCACTTCGTCTCCATTGCGCACCACCAGACCATCGGCATCGGCCAGGATCTCTGCGGCGCGGCCGAGGCCGATCGACCATTCCCCGCCGCGTTCATAGATCATCAGCGCTTCGGCTGGATCGTTGGCGGCGATCCGCGCTGCCATGTCGAGCGGATCGCCAGCCAGCGCCACCTCCATCTCCAGATAAGGGCGGGGCGTGTCGCTCTGGCGGATCAGGGCCTGCTGCGCCAATTGCTTCTTGTCGATTTTGCCGATCGCGGTTAGCGGCCAGGAGCGGGCGAATGTGATTTGGTCGGGCCATTTATGGCGAGGCAGGCCGCGATCACGCAGGAAGGCGTGCAGTCGGTCGAGATCGGGCGGGTCTTCCGGCGCGATCAGCACCGCGCAACTGCGTTCGCCCAGCCGGGGGTCGGGCACCGCCACCACCGCCGCGTCGCGCACGGCGGGATGGGCGCGCAGATGCTGTTCGATTTCGGCGGCCGCGATCTTCTCGCCGCCACGGTTGATCTGGTCCTTGACCCGGCCTTCCACGACCAGATTGCCATCAGCGGTACGGCGGACGAGGTCGCCAGAGCGGAAAAAGCCGTCCGGGGTGAAGGCGGTGGCGTTGACCGCCTCGGCCCGGAAATAGCCGCGGATAGTGTATGGCCCCCGTGTCAGCAACTCGCCGGTTTCGCCCGGCGTCACGTCGCGACCCTCGGTATCGACGATCCGCACCTCATCGTCCGGGCTGAGTGGGCGGCCCTGAGTGGCCAGGGTCACGGTGTCGGGATCGTCCAGCCGGGTGTAGCACAATAGCCCCTCGGCCATGCCGAACACCTGCTGGATCGGGCATCCTAGAGCGGTGCGGATATCCGCTGCCGCCGTCGGCTCCAACCGGGCCCCGCCGATCTGGAGCAGGGTCAGGCTGGAGAGATTTTCCTGGTTCCAAGCGCGGGCAGACGCCCACAGCCGGGCTAACGCAGGGACCAGGGCGGTGTGGGTGACGCCTTCGATGGCGATCAGTGGAAACGCTTCGTCGAAGCCGGGCGTGCGGGCCAGAACCACCCGGCCGCCTTGGCCGAGGGTGCCGAGCAGGCCAGGGCAACATAATGGGAAATTGTGTGCCAGCGGGAGCGCGGCCAGGGTCACGCTGTCGGGACCGATCCTGCATATTTCCGCCGAAGCACGAGCGGCGTAGGCGTAATCGGCATGGGTGCGAGGAATCAGTTTGGGGGTGCCGGTGGTGCCGCCGGATTGGAGCAGCAGGGCGACGTCGCGATGGCTGGGACCGGTGAAGACACGCGCCGCCGGGCGCTCGATCCCCTCCAGCGTCAGATGCCCTCTGCCCGGCGCGCCATCGACGATCAGCAGGCGCAGCGCGGGGTGGCGGGCGGCAACCTGCTCGGCCATCTGCCGGTAGTCGAAGCCGAGGAAGCGGTCCGGCAGCAGATAGGCGACTGGCTCGGCCAACTGGCACAACGCGTCGATCTCGGCCACGCGCTGCGCTGGCATCGCCAGAACCGGCACCACGCCGAGGCGGAACAGGGCGAAGCAGGCGGTGACGAAGCCTATGCTGTTGGGCAATTGTACCAACACCCGGTCCCCGGCGGCGAGACCAAGGGCGTGGAACCCGGCTGCCAGCCGGTCGATCCGGGCGTCGAGTTCGGCATAGGACATTCGCCGCGCCCCATCGACCAGAGCGATGCGGGAGGAGAAGGAAGCGGCCCAGGCGTGGACATGCTGTCCCAGCGTTAGCGGCTGCCAATAGCCTTTCCGTTCGTACTGTTCTGCCAGATGATCCGGCCACGCATGAAAGGAGGGCTTCATCACAGATTCCTTTGCTCACCGGCGGGCATTAAAAGATAATGATTTTCATTATCAATTTGGTCGGAAGATTCCCCCCGAAACCGGGCGGAAAAATGCCCGGATCGGGATTATCTGCGTTTCACCAGTGTGGGAGGGGGCAAGGCAGGCCGCTCTCACCCCGATCAAGGGAGAGTCTAGGGCCGGGGGCCTGGGCGGGTGTGGGGGGAGCCCACACGTGCCTTCACGGTTAGTTGGTCAGGCCCTTGCGCTCGTGGCGGGGCAGGATTCCGAACTGCTTGCGGAAGGCGGTGCTGAAATGGCTGAGGTTGTTGTAGCCCAGCATCAGAGCGGTTTCGGTCACGCTGTGGCTGCGCAGCAATTGTCGGGCGTATTCCATCCGGTGCTGCTGGAACAGGGCGTAGATGCTTGAGCCGAACAGGGTTTTGAAACCCTGTTTCAGTTTGAGCTGGTTAAGGCCGATCTCACGCGCCAGTTCGGCGATGGTCGGGGCAGCGCTGAGGTCGCGCAACAGGCGGGCACGCGCCGCGATCAGCCGTTGCCGTTCGCGCGGCGGGATCGGGTCGGGCGCGCCGCCGCCGAGATGACCGGCGAGGAATTCGAGGGCGGCAGCGTATAAATAAAGACGCTGGCCTTGGGGTGCCTCGACATGTTCGGCGAGCCGCAGCGCGGCATCGATCATTCTCTGGCCTGGGGGGGTTCCCTGCATCACGAAGCCGCCGCTGATTTCGTCATCAAGGCCGGACCCATCGTCCCCGGTCAGTTCCGCCAGCGTTTCCGGCAACAGCATCAGATCGACATGGGCGTAATTCGGGCCATAATCGACCGAGAACCGTTCCCCCGGCGCGAACACCACATAGCCTTCGCCGATGTCGGGCGACAGATCGTGCCCCCGGACCTGGGTGCGGGATCGGTCCTTCAGCAGGCAGGTGAAATGGACATAGGGGCTGTTGTTGATCAGATCGGCGTGGGTTTCCTCCTGCCCGGTGCCGCGATACAGCGCGGCTGTCATCCCCGGCCTCAATTCGACGAAGCGGGCGTTGAGGCGGGGGAGTCGGCCGGTTCCATCCTCGAATAGGCTGTTATAATCGTCGTTACCGCCACCCCCGGACGCGCACCGGGAAGAACCATCCTGCTTCATCTTGTACGCAGCCCTTCAGCGAAAGCCATCCCCCTCGCCCTGATGAGGGGGATATTAAGTGCAAATCACTATCACTTGCAATTAGAACAAACGGCTGTCGCGGCAAGACCAGCTGATTGTTCTCGTGCCCGCCGGATCACAGCCCCGTGCAACAGAAGCGGGTCGAGTTCGTGATGCAGTCCGGCCAGTTCGACCGCTTTCACTCCAGTGACGGCGGCTGGTTCGAGTGCGAAGGTCGGGTCGTCGTCGACCAGCCGGGTCATAGCGGCCTCATCTCCTGCCGCCACTCCCAACCGGACCCGTGCGATCCCGCAGGCGCCGTTGCGATGGGTCTGGACGGTAGGATGCTGCGGTGGATCATAGGGGCTGACCAGGAAGGGCAGGCGGGGTTCGACCGGATAGGCGAACTGGAAACGGGTGCGCTGTCCGTCCGGCCGCCGCCGCACCCAGCGTACCGCCCGGCCGACTGCCAGCCCGTCGCGGCGGAGGTCGCGTAGCACGGGGTCCAACTCGGCGGAGGCGCTGACCACCGCCACGTCACAGAATCCTTCGCCATTGCCGCCCCAGCCTGCCATCCGACGTCCGGCGCCGCGTCCAGCGATCAGATCGATCAACCAACGGAAGGCGCCAGCATGGCCGGGGGTGGTGAGCAATTCGAGGATAGGACCTTGCGGGAACCAGACATGGGCATGACGGGCATCGCGGGCGTCGGTGGCGTATTCGACCTCGAAGCCGAGATGACGATAATCCCGCACCGCCCGATGCAGATCCTCGACCCAGACCAGGACATGACTGCACCGCATTCTTCGCTTCCTTCCAATGTCCGCGATCGTTGCGCGGTCTCTATTCGGCGGCTCGGACTGCCGCTTCCAGTTCATCGAGCGCCAGTGGCATCGGTTCGGTCGGGCGGATGATCTCAGGCAGGCCGATCCGTCCGGTCAGGTCGCGCCAGGCCATCGACACGTCGAGCGCCCACGACCCTTCCCGCTGCCGCGCCGCCTGATCATCGACGGCCCGCGCCAGCCCGCGCAGGGCGACCAGCACCGCTTCCGGCCAAGTCTGGGCGAACATCTGGTGAAAGCTGGCAGGCGTCTCCCCGCCCAGAATCGAGGTGCTGGCCACCGCCAGCCGCTCGGTACCGGGACCGTTCATCCGCAGTCGGCCGGTTGCGTCGCGTGGGGCATGCAGCCGGGGTGTCCACAGCACCGGCCCTTGGAGGTCGGCCAGGGTCAGCACTCCGGCGTCGCAGCCGAGTGCGACCCGGTACAGCACGAAGGAATGGTTGTCGGGGTCGTCGGGATGGACCTGATTCTGCACCCGTAGCGTCAGCGGCACTCCGCCGACCGTGCCAGCCAGGGTAAGGAATGGGGCCATGGGAGCGGGACGTAGTGGTGCATCGTGAAACGACCAGGGCCGCAGCCCCCCCACGGCCCGGCCGAGGATGTCGAGGAGGGGATAGGCCAACTGGCTGTTGCAGGCGGCGTCGAGGAAGCGCGGAGGATGATGTCGGCGCAGATGAGCGGCGGCGGCGAGGAACTGGCGCACGGCGCGGAGGTTGGGGTGCAGGGTGTTGACCGCGTAAGCGGTGTCGCCCAGTCGTGCCGCCTGGAGTCCGGCGGTGATCTCGGCGACATGAACCGGATGCTCCTGCAATACCGGGATGCCCCGCCGCAACAAGGCTTGGGCCAACTCTGCCCCAGCCCCGCCTGTTACGCCCGAGCGCACGACCACGCAGGCGAGGTCGATGTCGTTGGGCACTGCCGCGACCGAGGTGTAGAGCGGCACTCCGCGTTCTGTGGCGTGACGGCGGGATTCCTCGCTCCCCCGCGCCACGATTCCGGCCAGGGTGAATTCGTCAGGGGCCGAGGCGATGGCATCGAGATAGATCCTGCCGAAGGCCGTTCCTGCGACGACCACCCGCCGGGGCTTGGGCCGGGCCGGGCTCATGTCGGCTCCTCTCGCCCGGCCTGGGCGAGGAAAACGAGGTGTCCCAGCCGCGCCAGCGGATGATCGGGCCGGGGCAGGGTGGCAACCCGGTGCAGTCCGGCCCTGTCCAGCACCGCGTGCCATTGCGGCAGCGACAGGAAGGTCGCGTCGGTGTGGCGGCGGCCGTCGCGTGCCTCGGCCAGCATGAAGGCTTGCGAGGCCATCACCCACACTTCCTCGATCGTCGGCTCGGTCAGTACCAGCCAGCCGCCTGGGCGCAGCAATTCGCGCAGCCAGCTGACCGAGGCGTCGGTGTCGCGGGCAGCGTTGAGTGCTCCGCCAGCGATCACGACGTCGAATGAACCGGCGGCGTGGCCCTGGGCGATCGGGGGGAGGTCGATGTCGTACCGGCAGCGTCGGACGAAGGGATAGGCCGCGAGCCATCCCGCTTCCTGATCGAGGAAAAAGCGCGATACATCCGTGAACCAGTATTCCAGCGCGCAGCCGGTCGCGGCCAGTGCGGGCAACAGCGTTTCCGAGGTCGCCCCAGTGCCAGCCCCGACCTCCAGCAGCCGCAGCGGAGCTTGGCCGGACCAATCGGCGGCGATCCGGCTCACCATCGCTGCCGCCATTCGGTGCTGATAGCGGGCGGAGACGGGTTCGCGGTATAGAGCGCAGGCCAGATCGGTGCGGCCTTCTGGGAACAGCAGATGCACCGCCCGCACCTGACCGGCCATCAGGTCGGGCAGGCATTCGGTGTTGCTGCGGGCATAGGCGATGGTGCCGTTGCCGCCGGTGTCGATGCGCCAGTCTCGCTCCAGTCCATCCCAGGCCCGCGCCAGCGCGTCGTCGGTATAATCCTCTACCGCTGGTGCCGCCCGCCATCTCGCGCCGTCGCGGTGCAGCAGACCGTGTTCCTCCAGCACCCGCAGCCAGCGCCGGATCAGCGGCTGGTGCTCCTCTGCCACCTTGGCCCGGAGCAGGATCTCGGCCGTGTCGTGGCGCGCCTCGGGCCGGGTGAACAGACCGCGCCGCAGTAGCGCGTTCAGCATCGACAGCAGGGCCGTATAGCCCAGCCGCTCCACCGTGGCCACGGTGGCGGCGAAGTCGAATCCGGCCATATCTGTCTCGACCGCCGCTTCGGCCTCGGCCAGCCAATCCGTCGTCGAGGTGGCGAGGGGCAGGCCGATCAGGGGGATGTCGCGGTTGCGCCAGGGTGCGGTCTCGGTCGCGCTCAAGGTTCCAGCGTCATGTAATATGTGCCGCAGCGGGCCGAAATCGGCCAATGCCAGCGCCGGATGGTGCGATAGGGCGCGCAGCAGTGGGGCAGAGAGCGCGGCCACCTCGGTCGGGTTCTGTTCAAGCTGTCGCAGCGCCCGGCCGGGCGAGGAATCCGCTCCTGGCTGGTGGAGGACGTGGCCGCCGCTGCGCCAGCAGGCCAGCGCGGCATTGCCGCCAAATCCACTTAGCGGGGCAAGCAGTGTCAATCGGCTGCCGGGTGGAAAATGGTCGCTCAGAGAGCGGATTGCGGTTGCCTCCGGGGGCTGGCCGAGACGCAACGCCGCGAGCCGTGTCGGCAGAAGGGTCGGATCGTCGGCGGTGGCAGGCGGCCACGGCAGGCTGTCGCCGGGGTGGGAGTCCAGCCGGGCGGTGGCGCTGTCGCACAACGCGGCGAGGTCGGCACCGCTCCAGTTCCGTTCGCCCGAAGACAAAGCAGGACGTGAGCCCATTTGGCGGAGCGCGGTCAGGATCTGGTCGGGCAGGGATGGGGGGAGGGAGGTCATCGGGCACTCTGGGCGAGGAGGAGACATTGCCCGGCGGCGGCCAGGGGCGAGGCCGGGTTGGGTCGGGCGAGACACAGGGTGAAGTCGGCGGCGGCCAGTTGGTCGGCCCAGCCGGGCGCGTCGAGGAAGGCTTGACCGCATGGGCGTCGGTCGCGGCCGCCTGGGGGTGATCCACCCTGCGGCGGCGATAACAGGAATTGCATCGAGGTCAGGATCGCGTCGGTTTCGCGGATCGAATCGGTCAGGATCAGCCAGCCGTTCGGGGTCAGGCTGCGGTGTATCCAGCCCAGGGTCGCGCCCAGGTCGCGGGCGTTGTGCAGGACGTTGCCAGCCAGCACGATCTCAACCGAGCCCTGGGCAACACCCTGGGCCGCGAAGTCCTCGTCGATGTTGAGCGGGGCGCAGATCAGCCCCGGCGTGCCAGAGAAACGTCGTTCCGCCGCCACGGTGAACAAGCGCGATACGTCGGTGAAACGGTAGCTGGCAGCCGAGCCAGCCAAGGCCCGTAACGCCGCCGCCGTGGTCAGGCCAGCCCCGCCACCAAGTTCGAGGAGGCGAGATCGAGGCCGTCGGGCGGCCAGGGCCGCTGCTGCGGCGTTGAGGGCCGCTGTGAACAGATTATCCTGATAAGCGGCCAGTGCGGTCAGCACGTCACCATCGCGGAACAGCAGGTGTTGCAGGGTGATGTCGTCGCGGACCAGCGCCCCCAATCGTTCCAGTGCCGCTCGGTGCGCCGTTGCCATCGTGGGGGGGAAGCCCAGGGCGTGATAGGCCGGGTCCAGTCCGGCCGGGTCGATGCCGAACTGTGCTGGCGGAGCGATCCAGCCCAGGCCACCGTCTGCGTTCCGACTGAGCCAGCCACGTCGGATCAGCGCGGCCAGCCAGCGGTGCACCAGCCAGCCGTGGCGGGATGCCGTGCCCAGACCGGCGACGATTGCTTCGGTCCGGCGGGGCGGTCCCTCGGCAGGCAGGGCGCCACTCCTGGCGAGCAAGGCGGCGATCGCGCTCAGGCTGATCCGTTCGACCTGCTCCAGCCAGTCGGGCAAGGCGGCGATTGTCTCCGCCGTTGCCCCGCGTGCCGCCAGAGCCGCCGAGGCGGCCTGATCGGCGATCGCGGCCAGATCGTCTGGCTCTCTCACAATGTGCCCTCCTCGCAATCTGCCAGGGCAGAGATCGGGCCGTCGGTTTCGGTCAGGACGTCCACCGCTCCGCTCAACACAAGCCGGTCGATCGTCGCGTCGGGATCAAGGATATTGGCCGCGAAATGGCTGCCGGGCGGCACCGCATCGCGGGCGACGGCCGCGACGGTCAGCGCCGCCATCACTCCGGTCAGCGCGGCATTGCCGCTGCCGCGCAGCACGATGGTGCGGGTTGTCTGCCGCCCCTGGTACAGGCCGTCGAGTTGCAGCAGATGCAGCACAAAGCGGGGCTGTCCGCTCAGGTCGAGCTGGCTGGCCTCGCGCAGCAGCCGGGCGCCTGCCTCCGGAGCCAGTCCGGGAGCC
>NZ_AQPH01000029.1 GCF_000442515.1 Magnetospirillum fulvum MGU-K5
GCATAGCCCCCAAAGCCTCCTCCCCACCCAAAGAAAAACCCCCACTGCCCGGACAGGCGGTGGGGGTTTTGACCTTCTACGGTGTTTAGGCCGCCAGCGACGGATAGTGTCCTCGCCAGCCGTTGAAGCCTTGTTGTCGCTCTTGCGTTCCGAGGTGGCGAGGGTGTTCGCCTAACCGGCCAGACGCGAGGCTGGGGCGGGCACGGCGCGCTGATCGGTTCCGCTATAGGCACTGAGCGGGCGGATCAGCGCGTTGGACTCGATCTGCTCGATGATATGGGCGGTCCAGCCGGTTATCCGGCTCATCACGAAAATCGGGGTGAACATCGGAATGTCGAATCCCATCAGGTAATAGGCCGGGCCGGTGGGGAAATCGAGATTGGGGTGGATGCCCTTTTCCTCGATCATCGTCCGTTCCAGCGCATCGTACATCTCGACCCATTTCTGGCCGTGCTTCTTGGCGGCCATTGCCAGGAACGCCTGCTTCATAGTGGGGACGCGGGAATCGCCGTGCTTATAAACCCGGTGGCCGAAGCCCATCACCTTGCGCCGGGTCGCCAAGGCGTCGCGCAGCCAGTCGCCAGCCCGGATCGGATCGCCGATCTCCAGCATCATGTGCATCACCGCCTCGTTGGCCCCGCCATGCAGCGAGCCCTTCAGTGCGCCGATCGCGGCGGTGACAGCGCTGTAGATATCGGACAGGGTCGAGGTCACCACCCGGGCGGTGAAGGTCGAGGCGTTGAAGCTGTGTTCGGCATAAAGGATCAGCGACACCTCGAAGCAGCGTACTGTTTCGGGTTCGGGAACCGCGCCAAAGCACATGTAAAAGAAGTTCTCGGCAAAACCCAGCGCCGGGTCGGGCGGGATGGGGTCGAGACCGCGCCGACGGCGGTAATCGAACGCGACCACCGTCGGCAGCTTGGCCATCATCGTCAGCGCCTTGACCAGATTGGCGCGGGGATCGTTGTTTTCCGAAGACGGGTCCTCGGCCCCCAACGCACTGATCGCGGTGCGCAACGTATCCATCGGATGGCAGGTGTCGGGCAGACGGCCGAGCAGCGACAACATGCTGCGGCTAAGCGCACGCTGGGTCCGCTCCCGCTCCATGAAGCGGCGAAGCTGGTCGGCATTGGGCAGATCCCCATGCCAGATCAGATAGGCCACCTCTTCAAAGCAGCAATTAGCCGCCAGATCCTGGACCGGATAGCCGCGATAGGTCAGCGAATTGCTGTCCTCCATCACCTTCGAGATCGCGGTGGTATCGACCACCACACCGGCCAGACCTTTGCGAATTTCGACATCCTGGGCGTTCATTGACGGGCCTCCCTGTTTTTCTTTAGATGTGGAAATTGAAAATGCCGGAATCGAACCGGTTATAATCCTCGTAGCCGAGCAGTTCGTAGAGGCGGGCGCGGTGCTGCATCCGGTCGAGGATGCTGTCCTGGCTTCCCTCGATCTGAAGGGTCTTCAGGCCCATTTCAGCCGCTCCCATCGCGAGGCGCAGCAGGGTGACCGGATAGATCACCATGTTGATCCCCAGATTTTGCAGCGTGCGGGCCGACAACAGCTTCGACTTGCCGAACTCGGTCATGTTGGCCAGCAACGGCGCGGGAATGGCGCGGCGGAACGCTTCGAACTCGCGTTCGTCGGCCATCGCTTCGGCGAAGATCATGTCGGCCCCGGCGTCAAGATAGGCCTTGGCCCGCTCGATCGCCGCGTCCAGCCCCTCGATGGCGCGGGCATCGGTGCGAGCGCACAGCACGAAATCGGGATCGCGCCGGGCCGAGGCGGCTGCCTTGATCCGCCGTACCATCTCGGCGGTCTCGACCACCGCCTTGTTATCAAGGTGGCCGCACCGCTTCGGGTTGACCTGATCCTCGATGTGGCATCCGGCCAGTCCCAGGTCTTCCAGCATCCGGATGGTGCGGGCGGCGTTCATCGGCTCGCCGAACCCGGTATCAACGTCGATCAGGCTGGGGAGGTCGGTGACGCGGGCGATCTGGTGGCCGCGCTGCGACACTTCGGACAGGGTGGTCAGTCCGATATCGGGCAGACCGAGGTCGGCCGACAGCACCGCACCGGAGATGTAGATTCCGTCAAAGCCCTGTTCCTCGATCAGCATCGCCGTCAGCGGCGAAAACGCGCCGGGAAAGCGTTGTAGCTTGCCCGAGGTCAGACCGGAGCGGAACGCCTGCCGCTTTTCCTTGGGCGTAGACGTGGCGTGCAACATCAGAAGATTCCCCTGCTGGCTGGCGTCCCCAGACGGGACGGATCGACGGTGAAGCTCAACCCACCCAACTCACCGGCACCGAGGTCGGGCAGATTCTGGACATGGGCGAGAAAGCGGTCCTGCTCGGCGTCCGGGACAATGCCCTCGGCCAGGGTGCGGAACTTGGCGATGTACTGGTCACGGCCGAACGGGCGTGCCCCCAGCGGATGAGCATCGGCAACCGCGAGTTCGTCTTCGATGATGCTGCCGTCCTTCATCACCACCACCACCCGGCCTCCGAACGCCTTTTCGCCGGGGTCGCTCGAATGATAGCGCTGGGTCCAGGCGGATTCCTCGATAGTGCGGATCTTGTGCCACAGCCGCACCGTGTCGGGCCGGGCGGCCCGCTCGGGGGCGTAAGACCGTTCGTGGTGCCAGCCGCCATCCTGCAACGCCACCGCGAAAATATACATGATCGAATGGTCGAGTGTTTCGCGGCTGGCGGTCGGGTCCATCTTCTGCGGATCGCGGGCACCGGTGCCGATCACATGATGGGTGTGATGGCTGGTATGGATCACGATGCTGTCGACCTGCTCGAAATCGCCGATGCGCGGGCCCAGGCGGCGGGCGAGATCGATCAACGCCTGGCTTTGATATTCCGCCGAATATTCCTTGGTGTAGGTGTCGAGAATCGCCCGCTTGGTCTCGCCCGGCTCGGGCAGGGGCACCCAATACTCGGCCTTGGGGCCATCCAACATCCAGGCGATGAAGCCGTCTTCGCCCTCATAGATCGGCGAGGGGGCGCCTTCACCCCGCATCGCCCGGTCGATTGCTTCGACCGCCATCTTCCCCGCGAACGCCGGAGCATAGGCTTTCCAGCTCGAAATCTCGCCCTTGCGCGACTGACGGGTTGTGGTGGTGACGTGCAGCGCCTGCTGCACCGCCTGGAAGATGACCTCGGTCGGCAGGCCGAGCAGGGTACCGATCCCCGCCGCCGCCGACGGTCCCAGATGGGCGATATGGTCGATCTTGCGCTTGTGCAGGCAGATGCCCTTGACCAGATCGACCTGAATTTCATAGCCGGTGGCGATGCCCCGGATCAGATCGGCCCCGCTGCGGCCGCAATGCTGGGCCACCGCCAGGATCGGCGGGATATTGTCGCCGGGATGGGAATAATCGGCGGCGAGGAAGGTGTCGTGGAAGTCGAGTTCGCGCACCGCGACCCCGTTGGCCCAGGCGGCCCAGTCCGGTGACACCCGCCGCTCGGGAGACAGACCGAACAGGGTCGCACCGGGGGCATGGGGATGGGCCAGCGCCTGGGACCGGGCATTGATGACCGGACGACGCGCCAGCGAGGCGGCGGCGACGGCGGCATTGTCGATGATCCGGTTGACGATCATCGCGGCGACATCCGTCTCGACCGCGACCGGATCGGCGGCGGTTACGGCGATCTTCCACGCCAGGTGATCCTCGCGCCGCAAGGGCTCTTCGGATCGGTAGGATCTGACCAGATGGGTCTTCATCACGCGTCCTTGTTGGTTAACGGAATCGGAGCGGCGACAACGGGAACGGGGCGGCCATCGGCATCGACCGCGACCATCGCGAAACAGCCCTGGATGGCGAGGCAGCGTTCGCCACTGACCGGGGATTCGGCGTGCATCTCGACCGCGACGGTCATCGAACTGCGACCGATCCGTTCGACCCGGGCGACCAGTTCGACCATCTGGCCGACCTTGACCGGGACGCGGAAATCGATCCGCTCGGACGCCGCCATCACCACCGCATGACGGGCGGCGCGGGTGGCGGCGACAAAGGCCGCCTTGCCCATCAGATTGAGTGCGGTGCCGCCGAACAGGGTGCCGTAATGGTTGGCCTGTTCGGGAAAGATCATTTCCACGAACCGGCTTTCGGGAAATCCGGGAAGAGCCACGCCGTCACCGCCTTTGCCTAAAAGAGGGGGCTTGCCGCCCGCCCTGAACATTTGCAATTCTACGCATCCCGGAACGGCGCATAACCCCTGAAAAGGCGGAGATTTGCGAGCGAACTTCCGGGCTGTTGCGAAGATTGCGAAGGATCGTGGTGAATGCGGAAGGCGTATATGGGCGCGCGGTTGCAGCGCCTGCGCGAGGAACGGGGAATGACCCAGGCGACGCTGGCCCGCACGCTGGGGTTGTCGCCCAGCTACCTCAACCAGCTTGAACGCAACCAGCGTCCATTGACCGTTCCGGTGCTGCTGAAGATCAATGCAACGCTGGGAATCGATGTCCAACTGTTCTCGGAAGACGAAGAGGCGCGGCTGATCGCCGATCTGCGCGAGGCGCTGGCGGACTCGGGCACCGGCGAAACGATCCCGCTCGGCGACATCAAAAGCCTCGCCACCGGATTACCGACGATTGGACGTGCCCTGGTCGCGTTGCACCAGCGTGGCCGGGCCACCGACGACCGTCTGGTTGCCTTGGCCGCCAGCCTGGGCGCTCCGGCCGATCAGTTGACGGCAACGGCGCGTCCGGCGATGCCGTATGAAGCGGTTCGCGACTATTTTTACGACCGCCACAACCATGTCGCGGAACTGGACGAAGCCGCCGAACAGCTCGTCGAAGCCTGCGGTTTGTCGATTGGGGCGATGGATGAAGGGCTGGAACGGCTGCTGTTCGATCGTCACCGCGTCCGCACCCAAATTCCGACAGACGGTGATCTGGCCCCCGGCGAGCATCGCCGCTTCGATTCCGATCAGCGGATTCTCCGGCTGGCCCGCTCGCTTCATCCGGGGCAGCGCGCCTTTCAGATGGCGACACAACTGGCCTTTCTCGAACAGGCGGAGCTGATTGACCGGCTGACCGATTCGCCCCGTCTTTCGGGGAGCGAATCCCGCTCCCTGGCCCGGATCGGGTTGGCCAATTACTATGCCGGGGCGGTTCTGCTGCCCTATCGCGATTTCCTCGCCACAGCGGAGACGCTCCGCTACGACATTGATTTGCTCGGAGAACGGTTCGGGGTCGGCTTCGAAACGGTGTGTCACCGTCTCTCTACTCTGCAACGTCCGAATGCCCGTGGCGTGCCATTCTTTTTCGTCCGGGTCGATCGGGCGGGGAACATTTCGAAGCGCCAGTCGGCGACCGACTTCCACTTCTCTCGCGTTGGCGGCACCTGCCCACTGTGGAATGTCTATGAGGCGTTTGCCAGCCCCGACCGCGTTCTGACCCAATTGGCCCAGATGCCCGACGGCCGCACCTATCTGTGGATCGCCCGCACCGTGGCGCGTAATGCCGGCGGCTATGGCCGTCCGGGCAAGAGCTTCGCCATCGGCCTGGGCTGCGACCTGCGCCATGCCGGACGGCTGGTCTATGCCCGTGGGCTCGATCTGGCCGATCCCGCCGCCGCGATTCCGATCGGGGCGGGCTGCAAAGTGTGCGAGCGGCCATCCTGTCCGCAGCGAGCCTTTCCGCCGATCGGCCGGACCCTGCTGGTCGATGAGCGTCGCAGCCAGTTCGAGCCCTATCCGGCGGCATGATCCCCAATAAAATCGGGGGACGGTGGTTTCCCTCCGCCCCCCGATTCCTGCCAGCCCCCGCCGGATGCGTTCCCACCACCCGGCGAAGGCGGGCAATCCGATCAGGCCAGTTCGGCCCGCAGGCGATGAGCCGCCTCGACCATGTTCACCAGCGAGGAAATCACCTCGCCCCACCCCCGCGTCTTCAGGCCGCAATCGGGATTGACCCACAGCCGCTCGGCCGGAATCCGCTTGGCCGCCAGTTCCATCAGGGCGACGATGTGATCGACCTCGGGAATGTTGGGCGAGTGGATGTCGTAGACGCCCGGACCGATTTCGTTCGGGTAGGCGAAATCGACGAAGGCGTCGAGCAGGTCCATATCCGAGCGCGAAGTCTCGATGGTAATGACGTCGGCGTCCATCTCGGCAATCGACGCGATGATGTCGTTGAACTCGGAATAGCACATGTGGGTGTGAATCTGGGTTTCGTCGGCGATTCCGGCCGAGGTCAGGCGGAAGGCGGCTACCGTCCAGTCAAGATAGCTCTGCCAGTCGCGCCGCCGCAGGGGCAGGCCTTCGCGGAACGCTGCTTCGTCGATCTGGATGATGCGGATTCCCGCTTTCTCCAGATCAAGCACCTCGTCGCGCAACGCCAATGCAAGCTGCTGGCAGGTCACCGAGCGGGGCTGATCGTCACGGACAAACGACCAGTTGAGCACGGTCACCGGCCCGGTCAACATGCCCTTCATCGGCTTCGTCGTCAGCGATTGGGCATGAACGGCCCAGGCAACTGTCATCGGCGCGGGCCTGGTCACGTCGCCATAGATGATCGGCGGCTTGACGCAGCGCGAACCATAGGATTGCACCCAACCGTTCTGGGTAAAGGCGAACCCGTCCAATTGTTCGCCGAAATATTCGACCATGTCGTTGCGTTCCGGCTCGCCGTGAACCAGGACGTCGAGGCCGATATCCTCCTGCTTGCGAACCACCAGGGCGATTTCATCCTGCATCCGCTGGACGTATTCGGCCTCGGACAGAGTTCCGGCTTTGACGTCACGCCGTGCGGCGCGAATCGCGGCAGTCTGCGGGAACGAGCCGATCGTGGTGGTCGGGAACGGCGGCAGCTTCAGCCACGCTTTCTGCTTCGCCGCCCGCACCGGATAGGGCGACGTGCGATGTCGCATCGAGTCCGTCACCGCATCCAGCCGCGCGGTCACCTCGGGGCGATGAAGGCGCGGCGATGCCCGCCGGGCCGCCAGCGCCTCGCGCGATGGACGCAGCAACTCGACCGCCGCAATCCCGCCCTGATCGAGCGCTTGTTTCAATGTCTGAAGCTCGTCCAGCTTCTGCGCGGCAAAGGCCAGCCACGAGCGAAGATCGGGCTCCAGCGCGGTCTCTTCCGCCAGATCGACCGGGACATGCAGCAACGAGCAGGACGGGGCCAGCCACAGCCGGTCGCCCAGCACACCCCGCATCAGCCGCACCCGCTCCAGCGCCGCGTCGAGATCGGTGCGCCAGATGTTGCGGCCGTCGATCAGTCCGACCGAAAGGATTTTCGGAGCATCAAGCCGGGCGGCAACCGCCTCGGCTTCGATTCCGCTCCGCACCGCGTCGATGTGGAGCCCATCGACCGGCAGATCAGCCGCGATCTTCAAGGCATCATCAAGCGGACCGAAATAGGTGGCCAGCAGAACCTTCAGTCCCTCGACCCGCAGCGCGGCATAGGTCGGAGCGTAAATGTCCTTCCAGGTCTGGGGCAGGTCGAGCGCCAGGGCCGGTTCGTCGATCTGGACCCAGTCTACCCCCTGACGCTTCAGTTCGGTCAGGATGTCGCGATAGACCGGCAACAGCGCGGGCAGCAGATCAAGGCGGTCGAACGGTGCGCCCTTGACCTTGCTCAGCCACAGCCACGTCAGCGGACCGAGCAGAACCGGCTTGGCCTTGTGTCCCAACTCGGTTGCCTCGGCGACCTCGTCGAACAGTTTCTCCGAAGCCAGTCGGAACGTCTGTCCGGCATGAAGCTCCGGCACGATGTAATGGTAATTGGTGTCGAACCACTTGGTCATTTCGCAGGCGGATACCGGCACGCCACTCGGCGCACGGCCGCGTGCCATCCGGAACATCGTGTCGAGATCGACCCGGTCGCCCGTCCAGCCAAAGCGCGGCGGCACCGCACCCAGCATCGCCGACAGATCAAGCACATGATCGTACCACGAGAAATCGCCGACCGTGACCATGTCGAGCCCCGATGCCGCTTGGCGGGCCCAGGCGGACGCACGCAGATCCCGTCCGGTCGCGGCCAGGGTCGCAGAATCGATCTCACCCTGCCAATAGCTTTCAACGGCCTTTTTCAGCTCGCGCCGGGGACCGATGCGCGGAAATCCGAGAACGTGACTGACGGTCATAGGACCATTCCCTAATACTGATAGTGAGTTGCGAGACAGGATGATATGAGTCAGCCGAACCTTGATTCAATCTCATAGTTTTCATGAAGATTATGAATTTTTCTAACATTTGCCGACAGAGGGAAAGGTCGATTCGATGATCCTCGATACCCGCTATCTTCGCCTGATCGCTGCAATCGATGAAACCGGCAATCTGGCCCGCGCCGCCGATCGGCTGAACGTTACGCAATCGGCATTATCTCATCAGATCAAGACTTTGGAGCAAGGTTTGGGGCTCCCCCTGTTTCTGCGCAACAGCAAGCCGCTGCGTCTGACCGCCGCCGGGAGCAAAGTGTTGATGGTCGCGCTTAAAGTGCTGCCCGAGCTTCAGGAGCTTGAATCCGAATTGAAGCGAATGGCCGAAGGTGAAACCGGTCGGCTCTATATCGCGATCGAATGCCACGCCTGTTTCGAATGGCTGTTGCCGGTGCTGGAAGGCTTTCGTCGTAAATGGCCCGAGGTCGAAGTCGATATCCGTTTGGGGGCCAGCTTCGATGCTCTGCCTGCGCTGCAACGGGGCGAGGTCGATCTGGTGGTGTCTTCCGATCCCGCCGACCAGAGCGATATCGCCTTTGAGCCGCTATTCGGCTACGAGGCGCTGGCGGTGATTCCTCCCGCTCATGCGTTGGCCGGTAAGCCTTTCCTCGTGCCCGAGGATTTGGCGGGCGAAACCCTGATCACCTATCCGGTCGATCGCTCCCGCCTCGATGTGTTCACCTTGTTCCTCCGTCCTGCCGGAATCGAACCCGCCGCAGTGCGCCAGATCGAATTGACGGCGGTGATCCTGCTGCTGGTCGCCAGCCAGCGCGGCATTGCCGTTCTGCCCGATTGGGTGATCCGCGAAACCGGGCGGGAAAGCGGCCTTGCCGTTCGGCCCCTGACAGAAACCGGGCTGCGACGGACGTTGTTCGCGGCGGTGCGCAAGGGCGAAAGCGAAACCGCGTTCATGGCCGATTTCATTGCTATCGCCCGTATGCGCGGCGCGGCTACGGCATAGAGTACGTCATCTCAAGACGGCCCATGCCGTACCGCATTTTTGCGAATACCGAGCCGTCCCATCGCACGGTCACGAATCCAGAGGGGACCCCACCTGCCATCGGGCGGCGGTGACGCTGGCTTCCAGACTGAGCCGTCCCACGGTCTTTTCCAATGCGAGGTCGTTGCGTCCCAGGGTGCTCAGAATCGCAGTCACCGAGACATGATCGGTGCCTTCGATATTCTGGCTTTCCAGACGCCTCAGGCTGAGAACATCGACAAGCCCTTGGAGGAGAAGCGCTCGGATATGAGCCTCACCATCTCCGCGACAGGTGACATGAACGGTGTACTCGGTTTCCACCTCGGTCATGGTGGGAAGAGGTTGGCGGTTGATGAGCCCGACGAGGGGACGCAAGAGCAGGTTGGTCAGAACCACGAACGCGGCAACGATGGCAGACTCAACAAGATGCCCGGCTCCCGTGAACGTGCCAACGGCGGCGGAACACCACAACGTCGCCGCCGTGTTCAAGCCGCGGACATTGACGCCCTCACGCATGATGACGCCAGCACCGAGAAACCCGATGCCCGAGACGATCTGTGCCGCGATCCGGGTGGGACTGGCCTCTCCTGCGGTGATGGTCGAGAAAACCACGAAGCTGGCCGCGCCCAGCGAGACCAGTGCATTCGTTCGAAGCCCGGCCATCCGTTGCCGCCACTGACGCTCGATCCCGATGATGGCACCGAACAACACGGCCCCACCCAACCGCAAAATCAGATCATGCCATTCCATAAAAAGTCCCATTGCCCAGTCCTTTATAAACCCGACCTATACGCAAAAACCGAGGGGATGCTATCGAGAGCGCTCGTCGTTTCCTCGTGACGGTTCTGTTGCGGGCGTGAAAACGCTGTCTTTGTCGAGCGAAAGACCGTCCGCACTCCCTCTCCTGGACTCGTCTGTATCAGCCAGGCGCCGAAACAAGTCGGCCTCGGTTTTGCGGTAGCTTTTCAGGGCGTTGTACAGGGTCCGACGCGTGCGGGGTGTGTCGTCGCTCTTGGCGGCCCGTCTCAGATAATCGACGTGCTGGCGATGCGCCTGCCAGAGATGAAACGCCGCCTGTTCGAACGCGACCAGCGCTTGCTGGCTTTCTTCGTTTATATTCTTAAGCATCACGATTTCCCGTTTGCTTAGCATTCGCCATGGGAGCGGAATGCGAATAAACCAACCAAAACGAGCATTCGGATGGTCAAGAGGTGGCGTGAGCGCAGGAAATTCGTCGTCATAACGCAATCCTCGGGATAGGGGCTGTCCGCGCCAGGGATGCCCCACCACTCGTGGGGACAGCTTAGAGCGGCACTCCGATAAGAACGGACGAAGTGAGGGGGTGACGTGCGGACGGCGCGGTCAGCCGACAGGCCTCGGCGCCGTCCGCGGGACTAGGGCAATCTTCCATTGGACTCCTCAGACCAAGGACAGGTCAGACCGGACCGGACAAGGCGAGTTGGACGATCCGGACCAGCACCAGGCCAGCGGCAAGCACCAGATAAGCCCGCAAAACCCCCATCCACAGCCGGTTGAGACGGGACATCCGGGGCGGAGGCAACTCGGACAGCGGCGGCATTTGCCAAAACTCGGGCGGATTCTGGTCGATTTCGGGGGTGAATGCCTGCTGCCGCGCCCGGCGCACGGGCCGAATCCGACGCCAGAACCAACTGGCCAACGCCACGACGATACCGACACTGCTGCCCCCGCCCAGGATGCCGAGGATCACATCCTCCCCGATGTCGGGAAACAGCACCGAGGACGTCAGAATGATCGACAGCATCACCAACACCGCGATGACTGCCCCGGTAAACCAGTTCAGACGGGTGGAATTAACCCACGGCCCCAGCACAGCGCGGTCGTTGCACAACAACAGCAAGAACACTGTGGCGCTGGGCAAGAGAATCCCGGCCAGGGTTTGCACCGCATTGGTCAGCAGGCCGAGTGGCGTGCCGGGAGTCAGCACCAGAAACGCCGCCACCAAGATCAGGCTGGCGTAGATGGCATAGAACCCCTTGGCTTCGCTTGCCTTATGGTGGAGGGAGTGGCGGAGCGACAGCACGTCACCGATCGCGTAAGCTGTTGATAGCGACACCGCAGCCGCACCGATGATGCAGGCGTTGAGCAAGGCGAGCGCGAAGAGAACCCCCGGCACCGCTCCGGCATATTTTTCAAGTCCGGCCGCCACGGCACCGGCGTCGGTGAAGTTCCCGAATTCGGGCCGACCCACGAAGATCGCCGCCGTAAAGGACATCATCGCCACCGCGCCGATCACCACCATCAGAATGCCCAGCCACAGATCGACCCGCTCATAACGGATGAAGCGCGGGGTGATCCGCTTGTCGATCACATAGCTTTGTTGAAAGAACAGCTGCCAGGGTGCGACGGTGGTGCCGACGATCGCGATCACCAGCAGCATCACCTCGCTGAGTTTGCTGTCTGGCGGCATCTGCGGCGTCATGAAATCGTGGGCGATCTGGTCGAGCGGCGGGTGCACCGCAAGGAATACCGGAACCAGCAGCAGACTGCCGAAGGCCAGTACCATCGCGAAACGCTCGAACCGACGAAAGTTGCCGGTTCCGGCTGCCGCCATCACCAGAATCGCCGATATCCCCACGCCGATTTCGCGCGAAATGCCGAGATAATCGAGCGCCAGGGTGATGCCGATAAATTCGGTGACGATGGTCAGGGCATTCAGAAGGAACAGATCGATCACGCTGAAAGCGCCCCAGAACTTGCCGAACCGTTCGAGAATCAGCCGGGCATGGCCAACGCGGGTGACCGCCCCCAGGCGAAGAACCATCTCCTGGTTGACGTACAGAACGGGGATCAGCAGCAGCAAGGTCCACAGCAAGGCGGTGCCGTAATTCTGACCGGCCTGGGTGTAGGTGCCGAATGCACCGGCGTCGTTATCTCCGACCATCACGATCACCCCCGGTCCCAGCACGGCCAGCAGGGTTCTGATCCGGGCGCGCCACGTCGTCCGTGGTCCGGTATCGTCGTGGGAAATGGTCCCGAAGGCACCGTGGATGGACCCGAGATGAGCCTCGTCGAGAACGGCCGAGCGCCGGTTTGGACCGAGGCCAGCCTCCTTTTCGATCGCAGTCATGTATTTATCCTTTATTTCGGCAATAAGAATCCATGCGCAGAAACTACTGTCGTAGCCCTGCGGCGTATCCGTGGTCATGGGGGAGCGAGGGAGCGGGCGGACCCGCTGCCCTCTTTAGAGATGCGTTCCGCTCAAGACGGATCGGTGCCCGATTTCCAGGCGCAAACAAGCCGCCCTGAAGCCGGATCAAGCGTCCAGGGGCAGATCAGAACGGGGGGATGGGGCCGACCGTCGCGGGCGGCGGCTTTGGTGCCGATGCCGGAAACTGGGCCGAAAAAAGTGCGGAAAACAGGGATTTTTGCAAAGGTGGCAGCCATTTTCGCCTCCATTGCCTGGGGTTGACGGTGTCGTCCCAGGAGGCGTCCGCTCGGCTGCGAGGAGGACCTACCGGAGGGCGGTCTTCCTGGCCACAGGGCGATGTCTGCGGTCCTGGGTATGATCAGCGATGCTCACGATCGTCGAGAGACGACTCGGAGGCTCCGCCGGTGCGGTCTGAGATTGGGGCTTCATGGTTTTCTCAAGTTGAAGATGCGATGGGCTGCGGGACAGGCCCGCCGATGTCGCAATTGCCGAAATACGCCTCAGCGACCGATGGGTCAAGTCCTGAATCCAATATAAAGGAAACTTCGTCTTGGAATCGCGGATGGCTTTCATTCTCTCCCCGCCATGTCAGGTGAGAAGGTGGGGCATGACACGCGACGCCGGGTTATCCCCCGATTCTGTGGATAGAGTTGTGGGCGGGTTGAGGGTAACGTCGGAAATTCCGGACGAACCGGGGGCGCTGTGGCCGATGCCGATATTTCAGGCAACCTTGTCCATAGGTTCCGGTTACGAGGCATCCCACGGCTCACCATCCGCCAGGAAACGGGCCAGCCGCCGACCGCAGACAACGCGATACCAGTCCAGGTCAGATCATTCGTTCCACGCTGTTCAGAGCCGTCCGGAGGAGTTCCCTACCGACGCCTCGGGCAAAGAAAAACCCCCACCGCCCGGACAGGCGGTGGGGGTTTTGACATTGGGCGGTGTTTAGGCCGCCAGCGACGGATAGCCCAGGCGGGCGGCGAGTTTCTTCAGCAAATCCTCGGCGGCGTCGCTGATGATCGTTCCGGGCGGGAAGATCGCGGCGGCACCGGCCTGATACAGCTCGTCCCAATCCTGGGGCGGGATGACGCCGCCGACGACGATCATCATGTCCTCGGCCCCCAGCTTGGCGAGTTCCTCGCGCAGCTTGGGCACCAGGGTCAGGTGACCGGCGGCGAGCGACGAAGCACCGATGATGTGGCAATCGTTTTCGACCGCCTGACGCGCCGCTTCTTCCGGGGTCTGGAACAGCGGCCCGACATCGACGTCAAAGCCGAGATCGGCAAAGGCGGTGGCGATCACCTTCTGGCCGCGATCGTGGCCGTCCTGGCCCATCTTGGCGACCATGATGCGCGGGCGGCGGCCGTCCAATTCCTGGAAGCGGCGCACCAGTTCCTGAACCTTCGTCACGCGTTCGGCTCCCCGGCTGTTGATCTCCCCGGCATAGACGCCGGAGATGGTGCGGATTTCGGCTTTGTGGCGGCCATAGACCGTTTCCAGCGCCGAGGAGATTTCGCCGACGGTGGCGCGCGCCCGGATCGCATCGACCGAAAGGGCGAGCAGATTGCCTTCGCCGGTTTCGGCGGCCTTGGTCAGGGCGTCGAGGGTCTGCTGGCAGCGGACGCTATCACGCTCGGCGCGCAGCTTCTGAAGCTGGGCGATCTGGCTGGCGCGGACGGCGGTGTTATCGACCTTCAACACGTCGATCGGCTGGTCGTCCTCGACCTGATACTTGTTGACGCCCAGCACGGTCTGGCGGCCGGAATCGATCCGGGCCTGGGTGCGGGCGGCGGCTTCCTCGATCCGCATCTTGGGGATGCCGGTTTCAATTGCCTTGGCCATGCCGCCGGTAGCTTCGACTTCCTGGATGTGGGCCCAGGCGCTTTCGGCCAGTTCGCGGGTCAGCCGCTCGACGTAATAGCTGCCGCCCCAGGGGTCGATGACGCGGCAGGTGCCGCTTTCCTGTTGGAGGAACAACTGGGTGTTACGGGCGATCCGGGCCGAGAAGTCGGTCGGCAGCGCCAGCGCCTCGTCGAGCGCGTTGGTGTGGAGCGACTGGGTGTGGCCCTGGGTCGCGGCCATCGCCTCGATGCAGGTGCGCGGCACGTTGTTGAAGACGTCCTGCGCGGTGAGGCTCCAGCCCGAGGTCTGCGAGTGGGTACGCAGGCTGAGCGACTTGTCGCTTTTCGGGTCGAACTGCTTAATCAGCTTGGCCCACAGCATGCGCCCGGCGCGCATCTTGGCCACTTCCATGAAGAAGTTCATCCCGATCGCCCAGAAGAACGACAGGCGCGGCGCGAACTGGTCGATCGTCATTCCGGTGGCGATACCGGCGCGGGCATATTCGACGCCGTCGGCCAGGGTATAGGCCAGTTCGAGATCGGCGGTCGCCCCGGCTTCCTGGAGGTGGTAGCCCGAGATGCTGATCGAATTGAACTTCGGCATGTTCTGCGCGGTATAGGCGAAGATGTCCGAAATGATCCGCATCGAGGGCTTGGGCGGATAGATGTAGGTGTTGCGGACCATGAACTCTTTCAGAATGTCGTTCTGAATGGTTCCGGACAGCTTGTCGGCGCTGACGCCCTGTTCCTCGGCGGCGACGATATACCCGGCCAGCACCGGCAGCACCGCGCCGTTCATCGTCATCGACACGCTCATCTGGTCGAGCGGGATGCCGTCGAACAGGGTCTTCATGTCGAGGATCGAATCGATCGCCACCCCGGCCATGCCGACATCGCCCGGCACGCGGGGATGGTCGGAATCATAGCCGCGATGGGTGGCCAGATCGAACGCGACCGACAGGCCCTTCTGACCCGCCGCGAGGTTGCGGCGATAGAAGGCGTTGGATTCCTGGGCGGTGGAGAAACCGGCATATTGCCGCACCGTCCAGGGCTGGTTGACGTACATCGTCGGATACGGCCCGCGCAGGAACGGCGGCAGGCCGGGCAGGGTGTCGAGATGGTCGAGCCCGGCGAGGTCGGCCCCGGAGAACAGCGGCTTGACGTCGATCAGTTCCGGGGTCCGCCACAGCGCGGTCTCGGCCCCGTGTCCGGTCTCGGCGGCAAAACGCGCCTGCCACGAGGCAAGATCGCCCTGGGCATCGGCACCGCTCAGGGGCAGGGTGGAGAAATCGGGAAAGCTCGACATCACGCACAGACTCCGAGACGGGCGTGGGCGGCGCGCAGGGTGGCCAGCACGTCACAGCCCACAAAGATGAATTCGTCGACACCGGCGGCGGCATAGTCCGCCTTGCGCTCACCGGGATTCCCGGCGAGGTAGACACACTCGGCCCCGGCCTGCTTCAACGCCTGGGCAAAGGCGACGGCGTGGCTGTCATAGAGGCCGTCGCTGCCGCACAGGGCGACGATGCGCGCCCCGCTGGCCTTGAACGCGGCGACGCAGGCGGCGGCATCGGTGAAGCCGTCATTGCCCAGCGTCTCGATCCCACCCGCCTCGAAATAATTCTTGGCATAGGTGGCGCGGGCGGTGTGGCTGGCGACCGGGCCGAGATTGGCCAGGAACAGCCGGGGCCACGCCCCGGTGCGGGTGCGGAACGCCTCGGCGGCATCGCGCAGAGCCTCGAACGCTTCGCCCAGACGGTGGCGGGGCAGGGGAGCGATGCTGACCCCCGGTTCCGCCGCGCCGCCCGCTCCGGCCAGATATCCGGCGGCTTCGGCCCGCAGCGGCTTGAGGTCGGGGCGCGGCCGTTCGACCGGACGTTCATGCAGGTTGGGGAACTCGCTGATCCCGGTCAGCGGGTCCTTGCGCCGGGCGATGTTCTTTTCGCGCTCGGCCCAGGACAAGGCGATCCGTTCGGCCAGCGAGCCTTCGACCAAAGCGGCGGCCATCCCGCCGGTGCTTTCGATCTTCTGGAACTCGGCCCAGGCGGCTTCAGCGATCTGACGGGTCAGGGTCTCGACATACCACGAGCCGCCCGCCGGATCGATCACCTGCGCCAGCGAGGATTCTTCCTTCAGCAGAATCTGGATGTTGCGGGCGATGCGGCGCGAGAAGGCATCCGACGGTCCCAATTCAACATCGAACGGCAACACCGCAACGCTGTCGGCCCCGCCGACACCGGCGGCGAAACCGGCGACGGTGGTGCGCAGCAGGTTCACCCATGGGTCGCGCTTCGACATCATCCGGCGGCTGGTCTGGGCCAGCAGACGCATCCGCCGCGCTGATTCGGGCGCGCCGCAGGCTTCGGCAATCCGGGCCCACATCATCCGTGCCGCACGCAGCTTGGCGATCGACAGGAACTGATCGCAATCGACCGACAGGGTAAAGACGATCTGGTCAAGAGCGGCCCGGATGTCGAGACCGGCGGTGGTCAACGCCTTCAGATAGGCGGTACCGGTCGCCATCGCCGCGGCCAGTTCCTGGGTCGCGGTCGCGCCCGCATCGTGATAGGCGGCGGTATCGATTCCAACCGCCGTTGCGTTCGGCCAGTCGCGCGCGGTGGCGGCGGCAATCTGGGCCATCCGGCTCAGGCTGTCTTCGATCGTCGCGGTCAGGCGACCTTCGGCGGCCAGGGTGCCGAGCGGGTCGATCCCGAACGAACCACGGGCCTGATCGGGGCGGGTGCCACGGCTGCGCCACAGATCGGTCAGCAGTTCGGCGGCGCGCTCGGCACTGGCCCCGGCATCAAGCGACAGCGGGACGAATTCGAGCAGGACGCCCTTCAAGGTGCGGTCAAGATCGTCGGCGGCATGAATCGCGATGCCGCCTTCACCCCACAACGCGGCTTCGGTGGCGCGGCCGCTACGGGCGGCGTTGTCGAAGCGGAGATGAATCGCGGTCGCGCCGCGCATCAGATCGTCCAGGATCGCGGCATTGGCGTCGGCGGGCAGCGAGGCGCTGTGCTCGCTGCGGATTTCCCACCCCTCGGTTCCGGCACCGGAGGCGCGGCCACCACGGGCAAACGGGGCGGCACCGGGAAAGCCGGACGGGTCGGTCACGCCATCGACATCGGCGCGAGTGTAAAGGGGTTGTACCACGATCCCTTCGTAAAGCCGTGTCAGCAGCTTTTTGTCAAAGGGGGCGCCCTTCAGCGCCTTGTCTACGAGCGCCAGCCACTGCGCGCGATCGGGAACGGGAAATTCGGACGCAAGTTTCAAGGAAGGGTCACTCATGGTCTCAACCTGATGTCACACAACGGCGGGCACTATACGCGGAGGAACGGAGCGTATCAGGCGAAAAATGAGGGTATTCGTAACGATTCCATCATATCTTCCGCAATCATCCCCCGTCCGGCCAGTCGACCGGCCCGACCGTGCAGTGCAGCACCGGTCGCGGCAGCTTCAAACGGAGGTAATCCCTGCGCCAGTAACCCGCCGATGATCCCGGCCAGAACGTCGCCTGAACCGGCGGTGGCAAGGTCGGGGGGTGCGTCGGTAACGATTTTGGCCCGTCCGTCGGGATGGGCGATCGCCGTATCGGGGCCTTTCACCAGCACCACCGCGCCCGATTGGGCCGCCGCGTGGCGGGCGCGGGCCAACCGGCTCCCCTCGGTATGGCCGAACAGAGACTGGTATTCGCCGTCATGGGGGGTCAGCACCGCCAAGGGCGACAGCGCCCTGAACAAACGGTCGGGCGCGTCGGCAAAGCTGGTCAGGGCATCGGCGTCGAGCACCGCCGGTCGTCCGGTGGCGAGAATCGCCAGAGTCCGCTCTGCCGTCGCCGCGCCGCGTCCGGCGCCGGGGCCGATCACCAGCGCATTGCGGCGGGGATCGGCCAGCAGGGCGTCGAACGGTTCCAGCGCGGCGATCAGGGTGCCCGGCTCGGCGGCCCGCAACGAAGCCAGGGTTTCGGCGGGGGCGGCAATCGTCGCCAGTCCGGCCCCGATCCGCCGTGCCGCCAACGCCGCCAGACGGGCCGCGCCGGTCATCGTGCTTCCGGCGACGACCAGGACATGGCCGCGCCGGTATTTATGGCCGTCGATCTTGGGGGTGGGGGGCGGATGGGCGACGGCTTCGGCGGTGAGGGGGGCGATGTCGGCCAGAACCGCGTCGGGAATCCCGATATCGGCCAGGACGATCTCGCCGCATTTGAGACGGCCGGGCAGCAGGCAATGGCCCGGCTTCTTGCGAAAGAAGGTGATTGTGGCAACACAGTCCGCCGCCACGCCGCGAATCTCGCCGCTGTCGCCATCGATGCCCGAGGGCACATCGACCGCGATCGTCGGCAGATTGCGGCGGATGATCTCTTCGATCACGGCGCGGGCGATGCCGTCGAGCGGGCGGGACAATCCAGCTCCGAACAGAGCGTCGATCACACCCGCGCATCCGTCGAGAGAGCCGGGCGAGAGTGCTTCGACCGGGCCGGTCCAGCGTGCCGCCATCCGGGCGGCATCGCCTTTCAGCGCGGCCGGATCGCCCAGCAGCGCCACCCGCACCGCCCATCCTCGGCGGGCGAGCAGGCGGGCGGCCACGAACCCATCACCGCCATTGTTGCCGGGGCCGCACAGAATGGCGATCCGACCGCGGGGCAGACGGTGGACGGCTTGGCGCGCCACCGCCCATCCGGCGGCTTCCATCAGCCGCTCGCCCGGGATGCCGTGGGCGATGGCAAGGGCGTCGGCACGCGACATTTCCGCAACGGTGAGCAATTCCTGAGCCATGCAGCGAGCCTATCTCGGCCATGCTGCATTTGCCAAGGGCGGGCCGCTGAACTACATGCTGTATCAGAGACTTGTTTTCGTGATGGAGGATTGCTGGTGAAGATCATCGTCATCGGAGCTGGCGTGGTCGGGACCACCACCGCCTGGTATCTGACGGAAGAAGGGCACGAGGTCGAGATCCTGGAACGGCGAGAGGCCGCCGGGATGGAAACCAGCTTTGCCAATGGCGGCCAGATTTCTCCCTGCCATACTGATCCTTGGGCCAGTCCGACGGTTTTACCCAAAATATTGCGGTGGCTGGGGCGCGAGGATGCGCCGCTGTTGATGCGCTGGCAGCGTTGGGACCCTGAATTATGGGCCTGGGGGCTTCGGTTCCTCGCCAATTGCACGCCCGGTCGGGCCAAGCTCAATACCGAGCGCGCCCTTCGTCTGGCCATGTTCTCGCGCCAATGCCTGCGCGATCTCCGTCAGCAAACCGGACTCGCCTATGACCAGAGAACCGCCGGTATTCTCCATATCTATCGCGATGCCGACGAATTCGCCCATGCCTGCGCCACCGCCGGGATGATGCTTGATCACGGGCTGGAACGTCTGATGAAGACTCCCGCCGAATGCGTCGCGGTCGAACCGGCTCTGGCCAACGTTGCTCCTGAACTGGCTGGTGGCATCTACACTCCCGGCGACGAAAGCGGCGATGCTCATCTTTTCACTCAGGCCCTGGCCGATCTGGCGGCGGCGCGTGGGGCGCGATTCCGCTGGAATGTCGCGGTGCAGGGATTGGTGCGCGACGGCAACCGCATCGACGGGATCGTCACCGATAGCGGAACGGTGCGTGCCGATGCCTATGTTCTGGCGACCGGCTGCGTCAGCCCGGCTTTGGTCCGCCCGCTCGGGCTGCGTCTGCCGATCATTCCGGCCAAGGGCTATTCGCTCACCGTTCCGGTCGATCATCATCTCGGTGCTCCCGTCGTTTCGATCACCGATGACGAGCACAAGATCGTCTATTCCCGGCTGGGTGACCGGCTGCGCATCGCCGGAACCGCCGAGATGACCGGCTTCGACCTGACCCTGACGCCGTCGCGGCTGGAATCGATCAAGACGAAGGCGCAGGAGATGTTCCCCGATGGTGGCGATTACAGCCGCGCCGAGCCGTGGACCGGGTTGCGCCCGACCACGCCCGACGGTGTCCCGCTGCTTGGAGCGACCCCGTTCCGCAACCTGTGGCTGAACACCGGCCATGGCACGCTGGGCTGGACGATGGCCTGCGGTTCGGGTCGCCTGCTGGCCGATCTGATCACCGGGCGTCATCCGGGAATCGATCCCGCCGGGCTGGGGATGGAGCGGCTGTAAGCTCCCCCCCTACATCAGGCAGGATTCGACCGGCTGGAGCATCTCGGGCAGGTCGGTTTCGCCCAGCGCGTCGCGCAGGTCGATTTCGATCCGCCGCGAGAGTGCATCAAGCGGCAGGTTGTTGGGCAGCATCCCGAACGGGTCTTCGATTTCGTCGGCGATCGTATCCAGGCCAAAGAAGGTATAGGAGATCAGCCCCACCACCACCGGGGTGGCAAAGCCGATCGTATCGACCAGACCAAACGGCAGCATCAGACAGTACATATGTGCCGTCCGATGCAGCAGCAGGGTGTAGGAGAACGGAAGCGGGGTGCCGCTGATCCGTTCGCACCCCGCCTGGACCCCGGCCAGGGCGGTGACATTCTCTTCGATCACGGCGGCCATCATCGGGGTGACTCGTCCCGCCGCAGCGGCTTTGGCCAGATCGTCGCTGAAGGCGGCCAGGATGCGGTTGGGCGGATTGACCGAGCCCAGCAGGGCCGCCCGCTCGGATACGGGCAGGAAGGCGGCGCTGTCCTTGTCCTCGCTGCCGCGCAAAGCGTGGCGGAGGGAATGGGTAAAGGCGATGATCCGCCGCACCTGAACCCCGACCAGATCATCACCGTCTCTGGGGGCGATGTGGTTTTGGCACAGCCGGGCCAGCGAGCGGGCGTGGATCACCAGATCGCCCCATTGCTTGCGCCCCTCCCACCAGCGGTCATAGGTCGAGCTGTTGCGAAAGCCCAGGAAGATCGCCAGGGCCAGACCGATCAGGCTGAACGGAATGGGCGTGAGGGTGATTTTGGTGTCGAACACCCGACCATGCAGGATCGTGACGCCGATCGCGATGCAGACCGTCGTGGTTACTTCCCATTTGATGCGGTGAAGAATCGAGCCGCGCACGGCGAAGAACAGGCGCCACGCGGCGGGGCGTTCGCGGATAATCATGGGGGGATGTCCGAGGCAGGGGGGAACCTGCCATCGCTTATACACGATTTGCCGCCGCGAAGGGGGACGGCGTAAATCGCTTAACCGGATCGGAGAATGCGGTCCTTCCGGATCGGAAGGGGAGGAATGGTGGGCGCGACAGGGATTGAACCTGTGACCCTTCGCGTGTGAAGCGAATGCTCTCCCGCTGAGCTACGCGCCCTTAAAAACCATTTCCTGCGGGCCGCTCCGGTGACTGTCTGGGGGGCTGCCCCAGCCGCTCCGGTGCGGAGGCCGACCTTCTACCCAATTCTTTGGGGGGATGCAACGGCTAAATCGGGGCTAGGCGATCACTTTCGCTTCGCCAGGGTTGGGGGAAGGCGTCCGAGCCGTAAATAGGTGGTGATTTCCGCCGCCGGCAGGGGGGGAGAGAACAGGAAGCCCTGGAGCATGTCGCACTCATAGCCGGTCATCGTCGCCAGTTGCGCCTCGGTCTCGATTCCCGGCGCGACCACCAGGATGTGCAGGCCATGGGCCACCGCGACAATGGCTTGGATCACTTCGGCATTGCCCGAACTCCCGGCGGGGTCGCGGACAAGATCCTGGCTGATTTTCAGGGTATCGGTCCGCACCTGACGCAACAGGCTGAACGACGAATGGCCCGAACCGAAATCGTCGATCGCGATACCGACCCCCAGCGCCTTCAGGCTGGCGAACTGGGCGTCGGTATCCGGCTCCCTTTCGGTCAGGCAGCTTTCGGGCAGATCGAGTTCCAGGATAGACGCGGGCAGGGCATATCGGTCCAGGGCCTCCTGGATATCGGCGATCAGATCGGCGGAGTGGAATTGGTGCGGCGACAGATTCAGGCAGACTCGCGGCGGCGCGATCCCCTGATCCAGCCACGATCGGGCCTGACGGCAGACCGAGTCGAGCGCCAGACGGCCAATCGGCAGGATCAGCCCGGTTTCCTCGGCCAGGGGCAGGAAATGATCCGGGAGCATCATGCCGATTTCGGGGTGATGCCAGCGCAACAAAGCCTCGACCGCCGCGATCTGGCCGGTATCAGCGGCGAAAACCGGCTGGTAATAAACCTCGAACTGGTTGCGTTCGACGGCGAGGCGCAGCGCGTTTTCCAGCCCCAGCCGCTCGAACGCCTGGGCGTAGACGGATTCGGAATGGAAGCGGCAGGCGTTGCGGCCCTGATTTTTCGCCTGATACATCGCGGCGTCGGCCAGTTTGATCAGGGTCTGGGTGTCTTCGGCGTCGGTGGGGTACAGGGCGACGCCGATCGAGGCGCTGATCCGCGCCTCGTGCCCCTGGAGGTCGAACGGCTCGGCCATCAGCGACAGGATTTTCTGGGCGACGACGGCGCTGTCACGGGCCTCGGTGATGTCTTCAAGGATTACGGTGAATTCGTCCCCGGCCAGCCGGGCGATGGTGTCGCCCTGACGCACGCAGGAGGACAGGCGGTCGGCCACGTGCTGCAACAGGCAATCCCCGGCCAGATGACCCAGCGTGTCGTTGACCTGTTTGAAATGGTCGAGGTCGATGAACAGCAAGGTCACGATCGAGTGGTTGCGATGGGCACGGGTCAGCGCCCGCGACAGCCGTTCCAGGAACAAGGTGCGGTTGGGCAGCCGGGTCAGCGGGTCGTGGTTGGCCTGATAGCTGAGGCGCTCCTCGTCTTCCTTGCGTGAGGTGATGTCAGAGAACACCGCGACGTAATGGGTCAATTGGTCGCGCTCGTCGCGGACTTCGGCTATGTTCAGCCACTCGGCGAACATTTCGCCGGTCTTGCGCCGGTTCCACATCTCGCCTTGCCAGCGCCCGGTGTTGGCCAGACTCTCGTTCATCCGGTCATAGAATTCGGGGGAATGACGCCCCGAGGCGAGGATGCGCGGTGTCTTGCCCAGCACGTCCTCGGGGGTATAGCCGGTCAGTACGGTAAAAGCGGGGTTGACGTGGATGATCCGCCGCCGGTCGTCGGTGACGAACAGGCCTTCGCCGGTATTTTCGAACACCGTCGCGGCAAGGCGCATGTGATCTTCCAGCCGCTTGGTCGCGGTTACGTCCTCGACCACGGCGACGGCGCGGTGGAGATGGCCAGCTTCGCCATCGCGGATCGGGGTGACGGTCAGACGCCCCCAGCGCACCGTTCCATCGCGGTTCAGGTAGCGTTTGGTGATGTCGCAACTGTCGATCTCGCCGCCGATCACCTGACGGTACAGATCGCTGACGGCGTCGCGGTCATCGGGGTGAGAGATGTCGCGGAAGGTCATCAGATGCAGTTCGGCTTCGCTATAGCCGACCATCGCGCAGAATGCGGGGTTGCTGTGCAGGTAGTGCCCCTCGGCATCGGTCAGGATCACTCCGGCCCCGGCATTCTCGAACAAAGCGCGGAAGCGCGCCTCGCTCTCGCGCAGGGCGGCATCAGCGCGCGAGCGGCCGATGGCATAGCGGATCGCCCGACGGACCAGTTCGCCTTCGCCCTGGCCTTTGACCAGATAATCCTGGGCTCCCTGGCGCAGCGCCTCCAGCGCCAGCCCTTCGTCGACGGTCCCGGTCAGCACCACCACCGGCAACAGAGGCGCCGCCAGCCGCAATTGGGTCAGCCCGTCCAGCCCGAACGAATCCGGCAGGGACAGGTCGAGCAGCACCACATCGACCGGGTGCGATTTCAGGTAATCAAGGGCTTCGGACAGGAAACTGACGCAGGTGACGGTAAAAGGCCGCGCCCGATCCTCCTCCAGATACGCCTTTACCAGGCGCGCATCTCCGGGATTGTCCTCGATGACCAGGACCGACAGAACCGGAAGGAGAGCGGGCGGGGCCATGGCGGCGCGGCCGGTCAGCGGGGAGGCAGCGTCACCACCGAACACCAATATTCCTCGATCGAGCGTACCACGGCGATGAAGCGATCGAGGTCAACCGGCTTGGTGATGTAGCAATTGGCGTGCAGATCGTAACTGCGCAGGATGTCCTGGCCGGCCTGCGAGGTGGTCAGAACCACCACCGGAATGCGGCGGAGTTCGGGGTCTTCCTTCATCTCGGCCAGAACCTGCCGCCCATCCTTGCGGGGCAGGTTGAGGTCGAGCAGGACCAGATCGGGCCGTGGGGAATCGGCGTAAATGCCTTCGCGCCGTAGATAAGCCATCGCTTCGACGCCATCGACCACCACCTTCAGGCGGCTGGTCATTCGCCCTTCCTTCAGAGCCTCCTGAGCCAGACGTGCATCGCCAGGGTTGTCTTCGACCAGGAGAATGTCAAAGGTTTCGGGTGCGTTCCGTTGACTCAATGGTTTCTCCCCTTCCGGTAAGACTTATCCTTTTGGAGTATAATAGAGGATGCAGCGCGTTGGGAACCAACTTGGCGTCGCCAACGGTTCCCAACGTTCCCCCATTCGACCGGTAAGGGGTAAGGAGAAAAAAGTTTCGACGAACTCTATTGTAGCGCTATGGCGCTTCGGGTGCCAGCCACCCGAGACGGGTGAAAACCGGCTGGGCGAGATGATCCAGCTCTTCCGGCGCGCCCTGTTCGAGCCGGTCGAGCAGATCGGCCAGGATAGGCTCGCCGAACATCGCGCATTTGCCCCGCATGCCATGGACGTGTTCGTTGAGGGCATTCCGGTCGGGTCCGGCGAGCAATTGGCGCAGCACGGCGCGGTCCGCCGCCATTTCCCGGACGAACGCCGGTTTCAGGTCGGCCAGTTCCGGCGGCGATGGGGCGAGCCCCAGAACGGACGGCAGGTCGCGGTAATCGTCGATGATCCAGTCCGCCCCCAACTCGGCGACCGGGCCATGGGCATAGCCGAACGAGACCGCAACGGTGGGCACGCCCGCCGCCCGCGCCGCGGCGATGTCATTATAGGAATCGCCCACCATCGCCGCCTGATCGGCGGAAACGCCCAGGCGGTCGAGGATCACCTGGATATGGATCGGGTCGGGCTTCAGCGCGGGGGTTTCGTCGGCACCGACGACGACGTCGAAGAAATCGGCCAGCCCCAGCTTGGCCAGCACCACCCGGGTCGCGCCGCTGGGCTTGTTGGTGCAGACGGCGAGCGCCAGACCGGCCTCTTTCAACAGGGTCAGGGTCTCGATCACTGCGGGCCAGGGACGGGTCAATTCGGCCGAACGCGGCTCGTAATCGGCCAGGAAGCGGCGCAGCAATTCCTCTACCGGCAGCGCCACGGGGCCTCCGGTGGTCAAAAACGCCTGTTCAACCAGGATCGCGGCACCACCGCCGACCAGCGCCTTGACCGCGTCGGGGGAGAGCGGGGCGCGGTTCCACGCGGCCAGCATCCGGTTTACCGCCGCCACCAGATCGGGCAGCGAATCGATCAAGGTGCCGTCGAGATCGAACAGGACGGCTCGAGGCGGCGAGATGAGAAGCGACATCGAAACCTTCCGTAACAAAGATTGACTTGGCCGGGAGGGACCGTTGTGGCACGTTGCCGCGACTGCCGCAACAGATTGGGTTCACGCCGCTATTATGGCTTCCCGCGCGCTTGCCGTCATCGTCCTTGCCGCTGGCATGGGCACCCGTATGAAATCCACTTTGCCCAAAGTGATGCATCCTCTGGCCGGTCGGCCGATGATCCGCCATCTGATGGACACGGTGCATTCTCTGTCCCCTGACCGCGTTGTCGTTGTTGTCGGACCCGATATGGATTCGGTCGGCGCCGCGGTCGCCCCGGTTCCTACCGTGGTCCAGACCCAGCGCCTCGGCACCGGCCATGCCGTCGCCCAGGCTCGCGCCGCGTTGGGCGATTTCGACGGCGACGTGATCGTTCTTTACGGCGATACCCCGCTGATCACCGCCGAGACGCTTCAGCGGCTGCTGGCGGAACGGCGCGGGCCGCGCGATCCGGCGGTGGTGGTGCTCGGCTTTAAACCCGACAAAGCCAGCGAATACGGGCGGCTGGTGGTCGGAGCCGAAGGGCTGAAGGCGATCGTCGAATATCGCGACGCCACCCGCGAGCAGCGTGAGAATCCGCTGTGCAATTCCGGGGTGATGGCTCTGGACGGGCGGCGGATGTGGAGTCTGATCGACCGGATCGACCCCACCACCAACAGCAAGGGCGAATATTACCTGACCGACGCGGTGGCGCTGGCCCGGGCCGACGGCTGCTGTTGCAGCTTTGTCGAGGGCGAGCAGATCGAACTGCTTGGTGTCAATTCGCGGGGCGAGCAGGCGATTGCCGAAGCGGTGATCCAGGCCAAGTTGCGCGATGCGGCGATGGAAGGCGGCGCGACCCTGATCGATCCGGCCTCGGTGTGGTTCAGTTGGGACACCAAGATTGGCCAGGATGTCGTGATCTGGCCGCATGTGGTGTTCGGCCCCGGCGTCACGATCGGCAACCGGGTCGAAATTCGTGGTTTCTGTCACTTCGAGGGCTGCTCCATCGCCGATGGTGCGACGCTGGGCCCGTATGCCCGGTTGCGGCCCGGTGCCAAGATCGGAGCCTCGGCTCATATCGGCAATTTCGTCGAGATCAAGGCGGCAACGGTCGAGACCGGGGCCAAGGTCAATCACCTGACCTATATCGGCGATGCCCGTGTGGGCGCGGGGGCCAATGTCGGGGCGGGGACGATCACCTGCAATTACGACGGCTTCTCAAAATCCTTCACCGATATCGGGGCAGGCGCCTTCATCGGGTCGAACAGCGCCTTGGTGGCGCCGGTCAAGATCGGTGACGGTGCGATTGTCGGGGCAGGTTCGGTCGTGACCCGCGAGGTTGCTCCGGGCGCGCTGGCGGTCGCACGCGGGGTACAGGCCGACATTCCCGGCTGGGCCGATAATTTCCGGGATCAGCAGCGCGCTAAGAAGGGGTAATCGTCCATGTGCGGAATCGTCGGAATCGTCGGTCGGCAGGATGCCGCGCCCTTGCTGGTCGAAGGACTTCGGCGGCTGGAATATCGCGGCTACGATTCTGCCGGGATCGCCACCCTGGTTGACGGGCGGATCGACCGCCGCCGCGCCGAGGGCAAGCTGGTCAATCTCGAAACTCTGCTGAAGACCCAGCCCTTGGGCGGCAGTACCGGGATCGGTCATACCCGCTGGGCCACCCACGGCGTTCCGACCGAGCGCAACGCCCATCCTCATGCGACGTCCCGCGTCGCGGTGGTGCATAACGGCATCATCGAGAATTTCCAGGAACTAAAGTCCGAACTGACCGCCGCCGGGCAGGTTTTCGAAAGCGACACCGATACCGAGGCGGTGGCGCAGTTGATCGATCATCTGCTGGCTCAGGGGTTCGATCCGGTCGAGGCGACCGACCGTGCTTTGGCCCGGCTTCAGGGTGCCTTTGCGCTGGGCATCATCTTTGCCGGTCGTCCCGAGATGATGATCGCCGCCCGCCAGGGATCGCCTCTGGCGATCGGCTATGGCGAGGGCGAGATGTATCTGGGCTCGGACGCGCTGGCGTTGGCCCCCTTGACCCGGCGGATCAGCTATCTCGACGATGGTGACCGCGCCGTGATTACCGCGACCAGCGTTGCGGTGTGTGATCGCGACGGCCGTGCCGTCGAACGCGAGGTGCGTCAGACCAATCTGTCCGGGGCCTTGATCGGCAAGGGGCAGCACCGCCACTTCATGCTGAAGGAAATCTTCGAGCAGCCGGAAGTGATCGGCGGCACCTTGAAGACGATGCTGAACCCGGCGGAACGGACGATCACCTTGCCGCATCTGCCGTTCGATCTGGCCGGGATCGCGCGGGTACGGATCATCGCCTGCGGTACCTCGTATTACGCCGCGATGGTCGCCAAGTACTGGATCGAACAATTGGCCCGGGTTCCGGTCGAGGTCGATATCGCCTCGGAATTCCGCTATCGCTCGCCGCCGCTGGAACAAGGTGGCCTGGCGATCTTCATTTCGCAATCGGGTGAAACCGCCGATACCCTGGCGGCGTTGCGCCATTGCCGCGCCAACGGCCAGCATTGTCTGGCCCTGGTCAATGTCCCGGAAAGCACCATCGCCCGCGAGGCCGACGGTGTGCTGGAGACTCTGGCCGGACCGGAGATCGGTGTCGCATCGACCAAGGCGTTCTCCACCCAATTGACGGTACTGGCCTGTCTGGCGGTGGCGTTGGGCCGGTCCAAGGGGGCGCTGGACCGCGCCGCCGAGGCCGATATCTGCCGCGCCCTGGCCGAAGTGCCCGCCCATGTCGCCGATGTGCTGCGTGACGATAGCGCGATCCGCGCCATCGCTCCCTCCGTCGCCGAAGCCCGTGACGTGCTGTATCTCGGTCGCGGCACCGGCTATCCGATCGCGCTGGAAGGCGCGTTGAAGCTGAAAGAAGTCAGCTACATCCACGCCGAAGGCTATGCGGCGGGCGAGTTGAAGCACGGCCCGATCGCCTTGATCGACGATTCGGTACCGGTGATCGTGATCTGTCCGTCCGACGATCTGTACGACAAGACTGCCTCGAACGTGCAGGAAGTGGTGGCGCGCGGCGGTCGGGTGATCTTCCTGTCCGACCCGGCCGGGATCGCCCGTTTGTCGGCCAAGGTCGCCGCGACGATCGAATTGCCCGCCGTTCCGTCTTTCGTCGCGCCGCTGCTCTATGCGATCCCGGTGCAGTTGCTGGCCTATCACGTCGCCATCGCCAAGGGCACCGACGTCGATCAGCCGCGCAATCTGGCCAAAAGTGTCACGGTCGAGTAAGGCCGAAACCTCGCGGACGGGGTATCCCCGCTCCGTGAGTTGACGCACCGCGTGCCGCTGCATCGATACCATCGTTATCAAGCGGCTGTGGCGATCCCTGAAATACGAGTGCGTCTACCTACCTCTATGCCTGGGAAACAGGATCGCAGGCAAGGACGGGGATCGGACGCTGGATCATCGTCTACAACCATCAACGACCTCACGCCGACCATGGCGGACAAACGCCCGCCATGGTCGGCTGGAACAGTATCAACCAAACCGATCAGCAGTCCCGGCGAGTAGCTTAAACGTCCCCGATTTCTGTCCAACCAACGGGGAGTAGCTCAGGCCGGAGAATGAGGGGCTCGCGCGGATCGGTTCCACTTATTGCAGCTTGGTATCAGACCATCGCGTCGGTGAAATCCTCCTCGAAATACTCACCTTCGACCCGGATGCCCTGAAGACGGCGCTGTTCCTCGATCCGCTTCAGTTCGACGCGGCGGATCTTGCCCGAGATCGTTTTGGGCAGATCGGAAATCTCGATGCGGCGAATCCGCTTGTAGGGGGCTAGCGAGCTGGCGATGTGCTTGAAGATCGACAGGACCAGTTCGCGGCTGGGCTGGTATCCGGCGCGCAGGACGATGAACGCCTTGGGCACGGCGAGGCGAAGCGGATCGGGGCTGGGGACGACGGCGGCCTCGGCCACCGCCTCGTGCTCGATCAGGGCGCTTTCCAGCTCGAACGGGCTGATCCGGTAGTCCGATGCCTTGAACACGTCGTCGGTGCGGCCGACATAGGTGATGTAGCCGTCGTCATCGATGCTGGCGACGTCGCCGCAATGGTAATGACCGGCCCGCATCAGGCTGGCGGTTTTTTCCGGATCGTTCTTGTAGCCCAGCATCAGCCCGAGCGGACGCGGATCGAGCGCCAGCGAGATTTCGCCTTCGCGGGCCGGATTGTCGTCGTGGTCGAGCAGGGCAACGCGATAGCCCGGCAGCGGGCGGCCCATCGATCCTTCCTTGACCTTTTGTCCCGGCGGATTGCCGATCTGGCAGGTGGTCTCGGTTTGGCCATAACCGTCGCGGATGGTGATGTTCCACGCCTTCTTGACCCGCTCGATCACCTCGGGATTAAGCGGCTCGCCCGCGCCGACCAGTTCGCGCAGCTTGACCGGATAGGCGGCTAGGTCTTCTTGGATCAGCATCCGCCACACCGTCGGCGGTGCGCACATCGAGGTGACGCCACAGCGGCTGATCGCGTCGAGCATGTTTTTGGCGCTGAAGCGGCCATAGGTATAGACGAACACCGTCGCCCCGGCGTTCCACGGCGCAAACACGTTGGACCAGGCATGCTTGGCCCACCCGGCTGAGCTGATATTGAGGTGGATGTCGCCCGGACGCAGCCCGATCCAGTACATCGTCGAGAGATGGCCGACCGGATAGGACTGATAGGAATGGGTCACCAGCTTCGGCTTGGCCGTCGTACCCGAGGTGAAGTACAGCAGCAGGGTGTCGGTGACCCGGGTAGGGGCGTCGGCGACAAAGCTGGCGCTGGCCAGGGCCGAATCGCGGTAATTGACCCAGCCGTCGCAATCCTCGCCGACGACGATCCGGGTGAAGTCGGCACCCAGATGCGCGAACTTCGCGGTGTCGGCCGCACCGACGACGACGTGACGGACGCCGCCGCGCTCGAACCGGTCCTTCAAATCGTCGGCGACCAGCAAGGTGGTGGCGGGGATGATCACCGCGCCCAGCTTCATGCAGGCCAGCATCGTTTCCCACAGCGGCGCGACATTGTTAAGCATCAGCAGCACCGCCTCGCCGCGTCCGACGCCCTGAGCGCGCAGGAAATTGGCGACGCGGTTCGAACGTTCCGACATTTCGGCGAAGGAAATCCGGGTCTCGCCCTCGTCATCGAGCAGCCACAGCGCGGTGGCGTGGTTGTCCTTGGCCATATCGTCGAAATAATCGAGCGCCCAATTGAACTCGGTCAGAACCGGCCATTTGAAGTCGCGATAGGCAGTATCGTAATCGCTGCGATTGGCGACGAGAAAGTCACGCGCCTTCAGGAACTCGTTCAGGTCTTTGGACATGGAATCTCCCTCTGATTGCTCGGTGTCGGGTGGGGCTTTGCGCCCTCTTGCTACATATTCCGCCGGTACTGGCCGCCGACGTCGTACAGCGCGCCGGTGATCTGACCCAGCGAGCAGTGGCGGACGGCATCGACCAGGACGGCGAAGACGTTTTCGTTCTGGATCGCCGCCTGTTGCAGCCGCGCCAGCCAGAGCGGGGCGGTGTCGGCGTGGCGGCGGTGGAAGTCGCGCAGGCGGGTCAGTTGGCTTTGCTTTTCCTCGTCGCTCGACCGTTGCAGCACGATCTCCCGCTCGTCGTCGGGATTGGGGTTGAGGAAGGTGTTGACCCCGACGATGGGGAAGCTGCCGTCGTGCTTTTTGTGCTCGTAATAAAGCGATTCGTCCTGGATACGACCGCGCTGATAGCCGGTTTCCATCGCCCCCAGCACGCCGCCGCGTTCGGCGATCCGGTCGAATTCGAGCAGAACCGCCTCTTCGACCAGATCGGTCAGCTGTTCGAGGAAGAACGAGCCCTGGTTGGGGTTCTCGTTGTTGGCGACCCCCCATTCGCGGTTGATGATCAACTGGATCGCCATCGCGCGGCGGACGGATTCCGGCGTCGGCGTGGTGTAAGCCTCGTCATGGGCGTTGGTGTGAAGCGAGTTGCAATTGTCGTAGATCGCGATCAGCGCCTGCAAGGTGGTGCGGATGTCGTTGAAATCGACCTCTTGGGCGTGCAGCGAGCGGCCCGAGGTCTGGATGTGGTATTTCAGCTTCTGCGACCGCTCGTTGGCGCCGTAGCGGTCGCGCATCGTCACCGCCCAGATCCGCCGCGCCACCCGGCCGATCACCGAATATTCCGGGTCCATCCCGTTCGAGAAGAAGAACGACAGGTTGGGGGCGAAATCGTCGATTGCCATGCCACGGGCCAGATAGCTCTCGACATAGGTGAAGCCGTTGGCCAGCGTAAAGGCCAGTTGCGAGATCGGGTTCGCCCCGGCTTCGGCGATGTGATAGCCCGAAATCGACACCGAATAGAAATTGCGGACCTTGTTGCGGACGAAATATTCCTGGATGTCGCCCATCAGCTTTAAGGCGAAATCGGTCGAGAAGATGCAGGTGTTCTGGCCCTGATCCTCCTTCAGGATGTCGGCCTGGACGGTGCCGCGCACGGTTTGCAGGGTCCGGGCGCGGATTTCGGCTTCTTCGTCGGGGCGGGGCGGGCGTCCGGTCTCGGCTTCGAACCGCTCGGTCTGCTGGTCGATCGCGGTGTTGAAGAACAAGGCCAGGATCACCGGGGCCGGGCCGTTGATCGTCATCGACACCGAGGTGGCTGGCGCACAGAGGTCGAAGCCGGAATACAGCACCTTCATGTCGTCCAGCGTCGCGATCGAGACGCCGGAATTGCCGATCTTGCCATAGATGTCGGGGCGTTCGTCGGGGTCGCAGCCATAAAGCGTTACCGAATCGAACGCGGTCGACAGCCGGGTCGCCGGGCTGTCCTTCGACAACAGCTTGAAGCGGGCATTGGTGCGGAAGGCGTCGCCTTCGCCCGCGAACATCCGGGTTGGGTCCTCGTTCTCGCGCTTGAACGGGAACACCCCGGCGGTGAAGGGGAAGAAGCCGGGCAGATTCTCGCGAAACAGCCAGCGCAGCAGCTCGCCGTGATCCTGATAGGGCGGCAGCGCCACCTTGCGGATCTTGCTGCCCGATAGCGAGGTGACGACCAGCGCGGTGCGGATTTCGCGGTCGCGCACCCTCACCACCTGTTCGTCCCCAGCATAGCTCTCCACCATCTGGGGCCAGCATTCCAGCAGGGCGCGGGCGGCGGGGCTCTGCTGCGCCTCGCGCCCGGCGATCAGGGCGTCGATCTCGGCGACGGACGCGCCGCATTCGGCCTCCAGCATCCGCTTGGTCGCGCCAAGCTGCTGGCGTTCGCGGGCCAACTCGCTTTGGCGCGCGGCCTCGGCGTGATAGGCGCGCAAAGTCGCGGCGATCTCGGCCAGATAGCGGACCCGGCTGGGCGGCACGATCGCGGTGGCGGCGGTCGATGTGCGGCCGTCCGGGCGGGGCAGGGTGGTTGGCGCCAGCGCGAAGCTCCGCTCCGCCAGCATGTCGCGCAGCCCGTGATAGAGTGCGGTGACGCCGTCGTCGTTGAAGCGCGAGGCGACGGTGCCATAGACCGGCATCGCCTCGGCGGGGACGGCAAAGGCGGTGCGGTTGCGCTGGACCTGCTTGCGGACGTCGCGCAGCGCGTCCTCGCCGCCCTTGCGGTCGAACTTGTTGATCGCGACCAGATCGGCGTGATCCAGCATGTCGATCTTTTCCAACTGGCTGGCCGCGCCGAATTCCGGGGTCATCACATAAAGCGCCAGATCGCCCAGCCCGGCGACGGCCGAATCCGCCTGACCGATGCCGGGGGTCTCGACGATCACCAGATCGAAGCCTGCGGCCCGGCACAGATCGACGATCGCCAGCGCATGGGGCGGAATCTCGCTGCCCGACGAGCGGGTGGCGAGCGAGCGCATGTAGACCGGGCCGTTAACTGCGTTCATCCGGATGCGGTCGCCCAGCAGCGCTCCCCCGGTCCGCCGCCGCGACGGGTCGATCGCGATCACCGCGATCTTGAAGTCGGGGCAATCAATGCGGAAACGGCGGATCAGTTCGTCGGTCAGCGAGGATTTGCCCGCGCCACCGGTGCCGGTGATGCCCAGAACCGGAACCGGCCGGGCCCGCGCCGCCTGGGCGATCGCCGCCCGCAGCTCGGGGCCGACATGGCCGTTCTCCAGTCCCGAAATCAGCCGGGCCAGGGTGCGGCGGTCGGGGTCGCCCAGCCCGTCCAGGCTGGCGGGTTGGGTGGCGGCGACATCGAAATCGGCGCGGCGCACCACGTCGGCGATCATCCCCTCCAGCCCCAGCCGTTGGCCGTCCTCGGGGGAGTAGATCCGCTCGACCCCATAGGCTTCGAGCTCGCGGATTTCGTGGGCGACGATGACGCCGCCGCCGCCGCCGAACACCTTGATGTGAGCCGCGCCGCGCTGGCGCAGCAGGTCGACCATGTATTTGAAGAATTCGAGGTGGCCGCCCTGGTACGAGCTGATCGCGATGCCTTGGACGTCCTCTTGGATCGCGGCGGTGACGATATCTTCGACCGAGCGGTTGTGGCCGAGATGAACCACCTCGACCCCGTTCTGCTGCAACAGCCGCCGCATGATGTTGATCGCGGCGTCATGGCCGTCGAACAGGCTGGTGGCGGTGACAAAGCGGATCTTGTTGGCGGGCGTGACGCCGACCTGATGTTCGTTTCCGTCGGGCATGAGCCTTCCCCCCTTATTGCTTTGTTGGGCGAAGCGTAGCGGGTTCAGTGGTTGGGGCGCGATGTCGCAACCAACCATTATGGTTGAGCGGTTTTGCCATCTTGGGCGGGCGCCGCGCCGCGCCCTAAAGCGAGCGGGCGATCAGCATCCGCTGGATTTCGCTGGCACCTTCGTAGATCTGGCAGACGCGGACGTCGCGATAGATCCGCTCGACCGGGAAATCCTTGAGATAGCCATAGCCGCCCAGCACCTGGATCGCCGACGAAGCGACGGTCTCGGCCATTTCCGAGGCGAACAGCTTGGCCATCGACGCCTCGGTCAGGCAGGGCTGGCCGTGATCGCGCAGATCGGCGGCATGAAGCACCATCAGCCGGGCGGCGGCGATTTTGGTCGCCATGTCGGCCAGCCGGAAGGCAATTGCCTGATGCTCGATCAGCGGCTGGCCGAAGGTGACGCGGTCGCGGGCATAGGCCCGGGCCGCGTCCAATGCCGCCTGGGCCATGCCGACGCATTGGGCGGCGATGCCGATCCGGCCGCCTTCGAGGTTCGACAGGGCGATCTTGTAGCCCTGGCCCTCTTCGCCCAACCGCAGGGCGGCGGGCAGGCGCAGATCCTCGAACACCACCTGACAAGTGTCCGAGGCGTGCTGGCCCATCTTGTCCTCGATCCGGGCGACGCTATAGCCCGGCCGGTCGGTGGGAACGATGAAGGCGGTAATGCCCTTTTTCCCGGCGGCGGGGTCGGTGACGGCAAAGGCGATCAGCACCTGGGCCGAGCGGCCCGAGGTGACGAACTGCTTGGTGCCGTTCAGTACGTAATGGTCGCCGTCGCGGACCGCCCGCACCTTCAGCGCCGCCGCGTCCGAGCCTGCCTGCGGCTCGGTCAGGGCGAACGCCCCCAGCCACTCGCCGCGGGCCATCCGGGGCAGGAATTCGCGCTTCTGCTCCGGGGTGCCGAATTTGTAGAGCGGCATGCAGGCGACCGAATTATGGACGCTCATCACCGTCGACAGCGCGCCGCATCCGGCCGCGATTTCCTCCAGCGCCATTGCATAGGCGACATGACCGGTGGCGCTGCCGCCAACCTCCTCGGGCAGCAGCATCCCCAGAAAGCCAAGCTCGCCCATTTCTGCCAGGGCCTCGCGGGGGAAGCGGGCTTCGCGGTCCCACGCCTCGGCATGGGGGGCAAGACACTCACGGGCGAAGGCGCGCGCGGTGTCGCGGATCAGACTCTGTTCCTCGGTCGGGATCATCTCAGATCATCTCCACCGCAAGCGCGGTGGCTTCGCCGCCGCCGATGCACAGCGCGGCGATCCCCCGCTTCAGACCGTTGTTCTGCAATGCCGCCAGCAGGGTCGCGATGATCCGGGCGCCCGACGCGCCGATCGGGTGGCCCAGCGCGCAGGCCCCGCCATGGATGTTGACGATGTCTTCGGCCAGGCCCAGATCGCGGATCGCCGCCATCGTCACCACCGCGAAGGCTTCGTTAATCTCGAACAGATCGACCTGATCCTTGCTCCAGCCGACCCGATTCAGCAGCGTGCGGATCGCGCCGATCGGGGCGGTGGTGAACAGGCTGGGCTGCTGGGCGTGGGTGGCATGGCCGCAAATCGCGGCCAAGGGACGCAGCCCCAGCGCCTCGGCCTGGGACCGACGCATCAGAGTCAGCGCGGCGGCCCCGTCCGAGATCGAGCTGGAATTGGCCGGGGTGACGGTGCCGCCCTCGCGGAAGGCCGGTTTCAGCGTCGGAATCTTGTCCAGATTGGCCTTGCCCGGCTGTTCGTCGGTATCGATTGTCCGTTCGGTCTTGCCCGCCTTGACCGTGACCGGAACGATCTCGGCGGCGAAGCGGCCACTGGCGATCGCGGCGCGGGCGCGGGTCAGCGAGGTGACCGCCCAGCGGTCCTGGTCCTCGCGGGAAAAGCCATAGGCCTCGGCGCACTCCTCGGCATAGGTGCCCATCAGACGGCCCTTGTTGTAGGCGTCCTCCAGCCCGTCGAGGAACATGTGGTCGAGCACCCTGCCATGGCCGATCCGATAGCCGCTCCGGGCGCGGTCGAGCAGATAGGGCGCGTTGCTCATGCTCTCCATGCCGCCCGCCACCATCACTTTGGCGCTTCCGGCCAGGATCGCGTCGTGGGCCAGCATCGCCGCCTTCATCCCCGATCCGCACATCTTGTTGACGGTGGTGCAGCCCGCCGATAACGGCAGACCCGCCCCCAGCGCCGCCTGCCGGGCCGGGGCCTGGCCCTGACCGGCGGGCAGGACACAGCCGATGATAACCTCGTCAATCTGGTCGGGGCGCAGGCCCGCCCGCGACACGGCGGCACCGATCGCGGCGGTGCCCAGCGCCGGGGCGGCGAGATCGCGCAGATCGCCCTGAAAGCCGCCCTGGGGGGTACGGACGGCGCTGACGATGACGACGGGGTCGGAGGCGTTGCTCATGATTGTGGTCTCCCTGCTGTTCTTTTGATTCTTTGATTGTTTTGATTATTTCGCGGCCATGCGGACCGCCCCGTCGAGGCGGATCACCTCGCCGTTCAGCATCACGTTGCCGATGATCGCCCGGCACAGGTCGGCGAACTCGGCCGGGTCGCCCAGCCGGGCCGGGAACGGGACCAGCCGGGCCAGTGAGTCCTGCACCTCCTGCGGCATCGCCTGGACCATCGGGGTGGCGAAGATGCCGGGCGCGATCGTCATTACCCGGATGCCGTGGCGGGCCAGTTCGCGGGCGATCGGCAGGGTCATCCCGATCACGCCGCCTTTCGAGGCGGCATAGGCGGCCTGTCCGATCTGGCCGTCGAAGGCGGCGATCGAGGCGGTGTTGATGATGATTCCGCGCTCGCCCTGGTCGTTGGGCTGGCCCGCGCTGATCGCGGCGGCGGCCAGCCGCACCATGTTGAAGGTGCCGATCAGATTGACCGTGATGGCGCGGGTGAAGGTTTCGAGCACATGGGGGCCGTCGCGGCCGACCACCTTTTCCCCCGGACAGATTCCGGCACAGTTGATGAGGCCGTGCAGCCCACCGAACTGGGAATAGGCGGTCTCGATCGCTTTGATCGCGCTGGCTTCGTCGGCGACGTCGGTGACGACGAAGCGGGCGACGTCTCCCAGGTCGGCGGCGATCGCGGCTCCGGCGGTGGCGTTGATGTCGGCGATCACGACGCGGCCGCCGCCCGCCGCGATCATCCGCGCCGCTGCGGCACCCAGCCCCGATCCGCCCCCGGTGACGATAAAGACTGAATCGTTGATCCGCATCGTGTGTTGCCTCCGATCGCACGTTGGGCGCGAAGCGTAGCGAAGCCAACCGGTGGGGGCGATGTCGCCAGAGTTCAGAGTTCCTGACAGTTTTTACGTCTTGGGATAGTCTGCGACGGTTGCAACGCCAGGACTTGGCCGGGGGGTATGGAAAAGGGCACGATCTCGATCTCGTTCGTCGATGCCGTTCTCGACGGGGTGCGCCGTAATGGCTTTGACGCCGACGAAATGCTGGAACAGGTCGGCCTGTCGCCCGCCCTGCTGTCGCATCCCCATGCCCGGGTGTCGTCCGACACCTACACCATGTTGCTGCGCCTGATCGCCCAGATCCTCGACGACGAGTTCTTCGGCCAGGATTCTAGGCGAGTGAAGATCGGCAGCTTCGCGATGATGTGCCATTGCGTGATCGCCTGCCGCACCCTGGACAAGGCGCTGGCGCGCTCCTTGCGCTTTTTCGATCTGGGGCTCGACGATCTGCGCGGCACCTTGTCACATCTCGACGGACAGGCGCGGCTGACCCTGGTCGAGCGGGCACCCGACGCCCCCGCCCGAATCTTCGCCCACGAGACTCTGCTGATGTTCGTGCACCGGCTGGCCTGCTGGCTGGTCAACCGGCGCATTCCGCTGCTATGGGCCGGGTTCCGCTATCCCCAGCCGCCCCAGGCCGAGGAATACCGGTTGATGTTCAGCGCCGATCTGCGGTTTGACCAGCCCGCGACGACGGTCGCCTTCGAGCCCCGCTATCTGGCGCTGCCGGTGGTGCGAACGGCGCAATCGCTGAAAGCGTTCCTGGCCGTCGCACCCGAAAATCTGCTGATCCAGTACAAGGACGGGTCGTCGCTGGCGATGCAGATCCAGCGCCGCCTGCGCACCCTGCCGCCGGGCGAGTGGCCGGGCTTTGACGAGATCGCCATCGACAAGCGTCTGTCGGTCTCGACCCTGCGGAGGCGGCTGGAGGCGGAGGGCAAGTCCTATCAGGCAATCAAGGATCAACTGCGCCGCGACATGGCGATCAATTTGCTGTCCGACACCAAGCTCAGCGTGATGGACATCGCCGCCGAGCTGGGCTTTGCCGAAACCAGCGCCTTTCACCGCGCTTTCAAGAAATGGACCGGAGCCAATCCCGGCGAATACCGCCGCACCGCCCGCCCCCCGTCGCCGCCGGTCTGATACTAAGCTGCAAGGAGTGGAACCGATCCGCGCGCGCCCCTGCGGAAGCAAGGGGTTAGACCTGCATCAGGATGGCGGCTTATTATCGGCAGACAAAGGGTGTCCGGCGTCCTGCTCACGGACTGGGGCACCGCCACCTGACCCGCGGTTGGGTCCTTCTGGGTGGCGTTGATCGCGGGTGCGATTGGGGGAAGGCGTGCGGATCGCTGAGATCGAGTGCAAATCCATGCTGGTGGCCAGCAAGCTGCCTGCCAGCGATTACGTGGTGAATCCCTATACCGGGTGCAGTTTTGCCTGCGCCTATTGCTACGCCTCGTTCATGGGCCGCTTCGTCGGCGAGCCCATCGAGGCGTGGGGGGAGTACCTTTCCGTCAAGGTGAACGCCGTCGCGGTGTTCCAGCGTGAACTGCGTCGGATGCCGCCTGCGCGGCGGGAGTCCACCATCCTGCTCAGTTCGGTTACCGATGCCTGGCAGGGCGTGGAAAAGAAATACCGGCTGGCGCGCGGCATCCTCGAGGCCCTGCACGCCGAAGCCTATCCCGGACAGGTCATGATGCTGACCAAAAGCCCGCTGATCCTGCGCGACACGGACCTGATCTCAGCCTTGCCGCGCACGGAGGTTGGAGTTACCGTCACCGCCACCGATGATGCTGTCGGCCGCTTCCTCGAGGGTCATGCCCCCTTCGCCACGGACCGGCTGCGCACCTTGGCGGCTCTGAATCAGGCGGGCATCCCCACCTATGCCTTCGTTGGCCCGCTTCTGCCCCATTACCGCTATCGAGGCGATTTGCTGGAAGACCTGTTCCGCTGCATCCGCGACAGCGGCACAAGCTCGGTTTTCGTCGAGCACCTCAACACCTCGCCCTACATCGTCCGTCGCATCGCTCCCCTGGTCCGCGATGAACCTGCCGAGGTCCAGGCGGTCTACGCGGCGGCACGGACCGACGAGCACCGCCGGGCGCTGTCGGACATGGTGATGGACCTCGTGGCGAAGTACGGATTGGAAATCCGCCTCGGTCGTGTGCTGGACCACAACCGGGATAAGAAAGCCGCCCCCGCGCGATCCTCTCTCCAGGGATCCGCATAAGGCTCCCCGCTCAGGGCATGGTGCCGCCGGCACGACGTACCCGTTGGCATTTGATTTCCGAGGTGTCCTGTCGCGTCACCCGACAGTTTGCCCCGGTGGGAGAGGGGGCGCGGCTGGGGCGGCGATCATCGGTACCGACACCGTGAAGACCGATCCTCGTCCCGGAATCGATTGCAGGCCGATCCGGTGGCGCAGCAACCGGGCCAGCCGCACCACGATCGCCAGCCCCAGGCCCAGTCCCTTGGCGCGATCGCGCTCGGGATTGCCGACCTGGAAGAATGCATCGAAGACCCGGTCTTGCTTGTCGGCTTCAATGCCGATTCCGGTGTCATATA
>NZ_AQPH01000030.1 GCF_000442515.1 Magnetospirillum fulvum MGU-K5
CCAGGGACTCGTCCCTGGACCCTAAAGATGGTAAAGTTGTCGCCAGTATTTAATCTAAAATGTGTTTTTTGCCGTCTAAATTATATCTTATGGTGGTGCCATGGATTGGAGAGTTGCTCGGGAAGATACCGTTAGAGAAATTCTACGAGAAGCGGAGCTTTACATTTCGGCTCAAGTTCAGCTGAGTATCGCTGCTGACCAGCGTGCAGTTACTGTGTCAGGGGCGATTGCAACGATTTTGACGGCAATAACAGCCGCTGGGTTAGCTGCATTTTTAAGTTCTAGTCCAAATTTTGATATTGTGTATGCAGCAACAGTTTCGGGGACAATCATGATGATTGCCCTGTGTTGCGCGATCTACGCCGCGCGGCCTGTGCCATTTCGTCCACCGGGGAACTGCCCGGAGATGTGGTATGATGATGACTTCGGAGTTAAAATTAATATCCAGCTTGGACATCAGGCGGAAATATACAATGCCTTTATTAAGGAAAACAATGCCACCCTTGCGCGAAATGCTGTTTGGATTAGGCTTTCTCTATTCCTAACAGTGGCGGCACCTATCGCAGGAGTTTTGGTTGCCGTGCTTTAGGTGGAGAAATGGAAATTATTTTCCACTTGGCTTAGCTGGGGGCTTCGGCGGTGGGGGCTTTGGTTTGTTGTCAAAAGCAATTGTTGGATTTGTGCGGATATTGCCCTTTGTTACAGGAGGAGGCTTTTTGGGCTGAACATAAATTTCGCTATGCATGATATTTGCCCGTCGCGAGGGGGTAATATTATTTAATCCTATTCAAGGATCATCAAAAAGTCACGCTTGATGTGACACTTATCAACATATTGGCGCTCCCTTGAACGCAGGATATTGACCATATTCAAGATTATGGAATTGGTTCCAAGGGCTGTGCCCTTGGCGGGTTTGGGCAGAGCCCATTAATGCCGATGAATTCGCAGCTTGGGGCGTGACAGCGCCGCCGCCCGGTTTATCATGGGTCTTGCCATCGTTTCTGAAGCGGGATCATGCCGGTGACTGAGTCTTACACCCCCCCTCCCGTTCATCGCCGCCCTGTCGCGGTCTGGCGCGGTCTGTCGTTCAAACAAGCGGTGGCGACCCTGGTGATCGCCCTGGGATTGGGAGCGGTAACCGGGGCCTGGGACATGGTGTCGGATTACCGCCGCCTGCGCGCCGACGTCTCGTCCGGCGTTGCCGCCAACATGGCTCTGGTGCGCGGCATGGCCGCCGAAGCCGCCTTCATGCTGAACGGCGATCTGGCGCGCGAGGTCGTCGATGGTCTGGCGCTTGATCCGCTGGCGGCGGAAATTCGCCTCACCGATAATTTCGGCGGGGTGTTGGCCCAGAACGTCCGTCCGCCCGAGCCGGTGGCGTTTCCCGATCTGGCCAAAACCCTGTTCGGTGATCTGGTCCCCCATTCGGTGGGGCTGCGCAACGGAAACGGCGGGGCGATGTCCGAGGTCGGGCGGCTTGACCTCAGGCTCGATCCCGGTCGCCTGCTCAACCGCTATCTCGGCCATATCGCCAGCAATGCCGCCGCCGGGGCCGCCCGCACCATCGTTTTGTGCCTGCTGGTGGTCGCGGTGTTCTACTGGCTGATTACCCAGCCGCTGTTGCGGATCATCGGCTCGATTGCCCGGGTCGATCCGGCCCGCCCTGGGGCCTTTCCGATCGAGTTGCCCCGCCGCCACCGCAACGATGAATTGGGGCGGCTGGGCGAGACGGTCAATGCCTTGTTGTCGGCCTCGCAAAGCGGATTGGACCAGCGCGACGCCGCCGAAGCCGAACTGGCCGCGCTGGCCCGCGATCTTGAGACCCGGGTGGTCGAGCGGACCGCCGAACTGGAGCGCGAGAAGCAGGGGGTCGAGCGAGCCAATGCCGAACTGGAAAAAGCCAACCGCTTCATTTCCGACGGCATCCGCTATGCCAGCCGGATTCAGACCGCTTTGTTGCCGGATTCCGCCGCACTCGAAGGGCTGGTCGATGAGATCGTGATCGGCTGGCGGCCGTTCGACATCGTCGGTGGCGATTATTACTGGATCGGCCGCTTCGGTGACAAAGCGGTGATCGCGGTGATGGATTGCACCGGCCATGGCGTTCCCGGTGCCTTCATGACCGCCGTGGTATCGTCAATCCTCGCTCGCATCCTGCATCACCACGGTCATGACGATCCCGCCACCATCCTCGGCCTGCTCGACGGTCTGGTCCGTACCGCCCTGCGCCAGGATCGCGACGACGGTCCCGCCGACGACGGTCTCGACGCGGCGATTTGCGTCCTCGATGCCGGAAGCAGCCGTTTGTCCTTTGCCGGGGCCAATCTGCCGCTGACGATCTGGGAAAATGGCGAGATCCGCTCGATCCGGGGCGACCGCCGCAGCCTGGGCTATCGCGAGACCCGGCCGGTGATCGCTTTTACCAATCATGTCGTCGAGATCGTGCCGGGCAGCACCTTCTATCTTTACACCGACGGCGTCACCGACCAGATCGGCGGCCCCACCCGCCGTCTGTTCGGCCGGCAACGGTTGCAGGACGCGCTGACCCGCTGCGGCGACCGTCCGTTGGAGGAGCAGAAGGATTATCTGCTGGCTGAACTCGATGCGTGGCGGGGCGAGCAACCGCGACGCGACGACATGACCTTCGTCGCCTTCCGGCCACGTCCCTCTAACGGCTAAGCAGAGCGATCCATCGTATTTGTATAAAATTGCGAGTATTTCCCAGATTAAACATTCTCCACGTCTAATGTTTGATGACGTCAGACATCGGCGATTACAAAAGTAGAGAAGTGTGGTAGGGAGGTCGCAGGGGTAAATTATCAATCAAATTTATAAGGCGCTGGGGGATTTCGGGTTATGGCTATCGAATTGCGTCGGATGCCGATCTACGTCCGGCTTGGTCTAATCGTAGTAGTTGCCGTCATTATCACGTTGTTCGATCTGGTCGGCAGTCTGCGGCAATATTCCGAAATGATACACAGCGCCCGGCTCGACCGGGTCAAGACTGCGGTCGAGGCGGCCCATTCGATCGCTGCCAGCTTTGCCGCCCGCGCCGCGAAGGGGGAGATGACCACCGAGGCGGCGCAGGACGCGGCCAAGGCGGCCATCCACGATCTGCGCTATGCCGGGAATGAATACGTCTTCATCGTCAGCCTCGACGGGGTGGTGCAACTGCAACCGTCCAATGACGGGCTGGTCGGCAAGAATCTGCTTGGCCTCAAGGACGTCAATGGAGTCGCCTTCATCGCCGAGACGGTCAAAGTCGTCCGCGAGAAGGGCGAAGGCTCGGTCGAATATCGCTGGCCCAAGGCGGGGTCGAGCACGCCGGAACCCAAGCTGTCCTTCGTTAAGGGAATCCCTGAATGGGGCTGGGCCATCGGCACCGGCGTCTATACCGACGATATCGCCGCGACGGAGCAGGCTCTGACCCTGCGCGAAGGGGCGCGGGCGTTGGCGGAACTGGCGCTGCTGGTCCTGCTCGCCGCGCTGATCGGTCGCGCCATTGCCCGGCCGCTGCGGACGCTGACCAGCGAAATGCGGCGTCTGGCCGGGGGGGACCACTCCTTTGAAATTTCGCGGGATCAGGGGGCCGAAATTGGCGAAATGCAGGCGGCGGTGCAGGTGTTCAAGGACAATGCCATCGAGGTGCGCCGCCTGACCGAGGCCAACGCGGATTCCCAGCGTCAGGCCGAGGCCGCCCGCCACGCCCTGCTGCTGTCGCTGGCCGAGGAGTTCGAGCGCTCGGTCAACCGGGTGGTGGACGATGTGTCGAATGCGGCGGGGCAATTGAGCACCACCGCCGAAAGCATGGCGGCGGTCACCGACGACGCCGCACGCCAGTCCGACACCGTCGCCGCGGCGACGGAAGAAGCGTCGGCCAACGTTCAGACCGTTGCCGCCGCGACCGAGGAACTCAGCTCCTCGATCACCGAAATATCGCGTCAGGTCAATCAATCGGCGGCGATTTCGAATGCCGCCGTCGATGCCGCCCGCCACACCGATACCATCGTGCGTGGCCTGTCCGAGGCGGCGCAAAAGATTGGCGACGTCGTCAATCTGATCAACGATATCGCGGCGCAGACCAATCTTCTCGCCCTGAACGCCACTATCGAGGCGGCGCGGGCGGGCGATGCGGGCAAGGGCTTTGCCGTCGTCGCGGGCGAGGTCAAACACCTTGCCAATCAGACCGGCCGCGCCACCGATGAAATTGCCCAGCAGGTGTCGGGCGTGCAGGGCGCAACCCGCGAAGCGGTTGATGCGATCAGCGGGATCGCCAGCACGATCGAGGAAATCAGCCGGATCGGCGCGGCGATCGCTTCGGCGGTCGAGCAGCAAGGCGCCGCGACCCAGGAAATCAGCCGCAACACCCAGCAGGCGGCGACCGGCACCGGGATCGTCACCCAGACGGTTGGCCGGGTTGCCTCCGCCGTTTCCAAGGCCGGTCAATCGGCTCAGGAGGTGCGGGAGCAAGCCGGGCAGTTGGCCGGGGATTCCGCGGTACTGAAGCAGGCGGTGGCCCGCTTCCTGGAGGGTATCCGCGCCTGATCCGATCGGACGTGGAGGCGGGGGGAAACCCCCAGGGTGTGCGCCGGGCTTGACTTTCGCCCGGCCCCGCCCGCACTCTTGCCTGACAGACCGAAGGGGAGCCTCCGCGCATGGAGGCTGAGAGGCCGGCAGACGCGTCGGCGACCCTTGGAACCTGATCCGGGTCATGCCGGCGAAGGGATCGGAATTACCGCCATCCTCCCCACTTCGCCGCTCGATCCGCAACATCCGTTACAGGAAAGAGGCGAGGATGTCCGACCAAGCTGCTCCCCCGGTCTCTCCCCGGGTCACCACCGGCCCCCTGCCGGGATCGCGGAAGATCCATGTCGAGGGATCGCGCGCCGACCTGCGGGTCGCGATGCGCGAGATCGATCTGGCCTCCAGCGCGGCGGAACCGCCGGTCCGGCTGTATGACTGTTCCGGGCCTTATACCGATCCGGCGGTCAGCGTCGATATCACCCGTGGCCTGCCGCCGCTGCGCGCCGCCTGGATCGCCGAACGCGGCGATGTCGAGACCTATCCCGGCCGTCCCCACCGCCCCGAGGATGACGGCTTGAAGCCGGGCGAGACGATCGGGGTGCCCGTGTTCGATCGCGGCGGCCGTCTGCCGCTGCGGGCCAAGCCGGGATGCCGCCCGACCCAGCTTGCCTATGCCCGCGCCGGGATCGTCACCCCCGAAATGGAATATGTCGCGATCCGCGAAAACCTGCGCCGGGCCGACGCGATCGCCAACGGGCCGCGCGACGGCGAATCCTTTGGGGCCGAGATTCCGGACGTCATCACGCCCGAATTCGTCCGTTCCGAAATCGCGCGCGGCCGGGCCATCCTGCCCGCCAACCTCAACCATCCCGAAGCCGAGCCGATGATTATCGGTCGTAACTTCCTGACCAAGATCAACGCCAATATCGGCAATTCCGCCGTCGCGTCCTCGGTCGAGGAAGAGGTCGAGAAGATGGTGTGGGCGATCCGCTGGGGTGCCGACACCGTGATGGATCTGTCGACCGGACGGCACATCCACGCCACCCGCGAATGGATCATCCGCAACAGCCCGGTGCCGATCGGGACGGTGCCGATCTATCAGGCGTTGGAAAAGGTCGATGGCAAGGCCGAAGACCTGACCTGGGAAATCTTCCGCGATACCCTGATCGAACAGGCTGAACAGGGCGTCGATTACGTTACCGTTCATGCCGGGCTGCGTCTCGCCCACATTCCGCTGACCGCAAAGCGGGTCACCGGGATCGTCAGCCGGGGCGGCTCGATCATGGCGAAGTGGTGTCTGGCTCACCACCGCGAGAACTTCCTCTACACCCATTTCGATGAGCTGTGCGAACTGCTGACCGCCTATGACGTCGGCATTTCGCTGGGCGACGGTTTGCGTCCCGGCTCGATCGCCGATGGGAACGACGCCGCCCAGTTCGCCGAACTGGAAACGCTGGGTGAACTGACCCACCGCGCCTGGGCGCTTGATGCCCAGGTGATGATCGAAGGCCCCGGTCACGTGCCGATGCACAAGATCAAGGTCAATGTCGAAAAGCAGCTGGCTCTGTGCGGCGAAGCGCCGTTCTACACCCTCGGGCCGCTGGTGACCGACATTGCCCCCGGCTATGACCACATCACCAGCGCGATCGGCGCGGCGATGATCGGTTGGTTCGGCACCGCGATGCTGTGCTACGTCACCCCGAAGGAGCATCTGGGGCTGCCCGACCGCCAGGACGTCCGCGAAGGTGTCGTCACCTACAAGCTGGCCGCCCATGCCGCCGATCTGGCCAAGGGACATCCCGCCGCCCGGCTGCGTGACGATGCACTGTCCCGCGCCCGTTTCGAATTCCGCTGGAAGGATCAGTTCCACCTCTCGCTCGATCCGGAAAAGGCTCAGGACTTCCACGACCAGCACCTGCCCGCCGAAGGGGCCAAGCTGGCCCATTTCTGCTCGATGTGCGGTCCGAAATTCTGCTCGATGAAGATCAGCCAGGAAGTCCGCGACGCCGCCAACGCCGAGGCGGAGGCGGTGGCCGGAATGGACAGCATGAGCGAGAAATTCCTCGCCGAGGGCGGAGAGATCTACAAAACCGAAAAACCGGCGGCGGAGTAAGCCGAAACGCGGGAGAAGGGATGTGGGCACCGCCCACACCCGCAAGGGGCCAGCGGCCCCTTGACCCGCATCGGCTTGGTTTCCAAAGAAAAAGCGGGGCAATGCCCCGCTTTTATTGTGTCTTGGATCGAACCAAACCGTGTCGTGCCGACCCCAATTACGGGAGAAGGACCTCGACACGACGGTTCTGCGGCTCACGGACACCATCGGGGGTGGCGACCAGCGGGTCGGACTTGCCCTTGCCGACGACGTCGATCTGAGCAGCCGGGATGCCGAGCTTCACCAGTTCGGCCTTCACGGCGTTACCGCGCTTGATCGACAGAGCCTGGTTGTAACGTTCGCTGCCCGACAGATCGGTGTGGCCGGTCAGGTCGATGCGGGTGATCGCGGTGCTCTTGGCGGTACCGGCGGCCTGCTGGATGATGCGAGCGGCTTCCGGGGTGATCACGGCCTTGTCGAAGTCGAAGAACACGATGAAGTTACGCTTCGCCGCGACCGGCTTGGCGGCAACCGGGGCCGGGGCCGGAGCGGCAACCGGAGCCGGAGCAGCCTGGACCGGAACCGGAGCGGGGGCCGGGGCGTTGAACTTGTAGGTGAAGCCGACCAGCAGGGCGTGGTCGTGGTATTCGTTGTCGAGATTGATGCCGTTATCGATGACCCGGGTGTTGTATTCGAGGGTGGCGAAGTAGCGATACTGCGCCTTCAGCTCGACATTGCGGCTGACGTCGTACCCGACACCGGCAAAGCCCTGATAGGCGAACTGCCAATCATTGCCTTTATAGATTTTATCGCCATAGATCTTGATCTTATCCGCATTGATGTTGGCGACGCCGACACCGGCACCGACGAACGGATGCCAACGCGAATCGGGCAGGAATTCATAGATACCGTTGGCCATCGTCGCCAGGACGGCAGTGTGGCCATTCAGCTCAATGCTGCCATTGGCCGTGTCCATTTTGTTCAGCGAGTTGTCGCGATAGCTCAGTTCGCCTTCGACTTTCCACGGGCCGAACGCGTAACCGACCTGACCCTGGGCCAACCAGCCGATGTCCGACGTATTTTTGCCGGTCTCACCCATGGCCCTTATCCGGCTGTCCTCAAGAAGGCTGGCACCGGTGTCGACGCCGACATACCACTGAGCATGGGCCAAGGTGGGCATCGTCGCAGCGACCGCAGCCGCGGCGAGCAGAGTTTTAAGGTTTTTCATTGTGGATAATTTTCTCGCATTACGGGTTTTGATGCGCGGAGGGCTGTGGCGTGATCTGATCTCGCGGGATACAGCCTTGAGCCGCGTCTCAAGGAAGAAGCGGGGCAATGCCCCGGTCAGATATGGCTCTGAGAGAGAATCGCAGGTCCAGGAGCCGCTGGCTCCTGGCGGGTGTGGGCAGAGCCCACGACCTCGATTAGCGTTTGATCCCGCAGGCCTTGTCGGCGGCGGTCAGGGCGTCTCCGAATCCACCAAGACCGATGGTGGCGGTGAGGTCGGCCCCTTTGGCCGGGCTGGCGCGCAAGGTGGCGTCCTTGCCCTTGCGCATCGAGGCGATGATCGCCTTGTCGGTGGTGGCGTCGCGAGCCCAGGCGCGGTCGCCGCGGGTGAACAGGGTGTACTTCATCGCACCGATCTGAAGCTCGGCGTCGGAGTCCTTTTTGAAGCCATAGGCCCCGTTCAGGCTGATCTCGTCCTGGCCCTTCGAGCCGGGGCGGTGGGTGACGATCAGGTAGGTGGTGGTCTTTCCCTTTTCCCCCCCGACGACCTTATCGGCGGCGGCGGCGAGGTAGCAGGTTTTGGCGGCACCGTCGCCATAGGTGAAGGATTCCCAAACTCCGAATTTTCCCAGTCGCTTGGTGGTATCGGCGGCGGCTGCGTTGGCGGCGACGGCCGGGCTTTGAAGGGCGAAAAGGGCAGCCAGGGCGGCGGCGGCAAGGCGGAACGTCATGGAATCCTCGTGATCAACTGATACCGGAACAAGAATCGAAAAGGGCCCAGCCTCGCGGCGGGGCCCTCTCGTGACTGTCGTGCCGACCCCAATTACGGGAGGACGATCTCGACGCGACGGTTCTGCGGCTCGCGGACGCCATCGGGAGTGGCGACCAGCGGATCGGACTTGCCCTTGCCGACGACGTCGATCTGCGACGCCGGGATGCCGAGCTTCACCAGTTCGGCCTTCACGGCGTTACCGCGCTTGATCGACAGAGCCTGGTTGTAACGCTCGCTGCCCGACAGATCGGTGTGGCCGGTCAGGTCGATGCGGGTGACGGCGGTGCTCTTGGCGGTACCGGCGGCCTGCTGGATGATGCGAGCGGCTTCCGGGGTGATCACGGCCTTGTCGAAGTCGAAGAACACGATGAAGTTACGCTTCGCCGCGACCGGCTTGGCGGGAACCGGGGCCGGGGCCGGAGCGGCAACCGGAGCCGGAGCAGCCTGGACCGGAACCGGAGCGGGGGCCGGGGCGTTGAACTTGTAGGTGAAGCCAACGAGCAGCGCGTGGTCGCGGTATTCGTTGTCGTTCTTGTGGCCGACGTTGACGCTCGACTTGGTGTCGTAATCGAGGGTGGCGAAGTAGCGATACTGCGCCTTCAGCTCGACATTGCGGGTCACGTCGTAACCGACACCGGCAAAGCCCTGATAGGCGAACTGCCAGTCGTCACCCTTGTAGATTTCGGTGTTGCCGACGCGAACCTTGCCCGCATCGACGTTGGCGGCACCGATACCGACACCGACGAAGGGATGCCACTTCGAGTCGGGCAGGAATTCGTAGATGCCGTTGGCCATCGTCGCCAGGGCGGTGGTGTTGCCGTGCGCCGACTTGTTGCCATCAATCTTGTTGAGGCCGTTGTCACGGTAGCTCAGTTCGCCTTCGACCTTCCACGGGCCGAACGCATAACCAACCTGACCCTGGGTCAGCCAACCGATGTCCGACTCGGCCTTGTGCTTGCCGTCGAGGGCCTTCAGCTTGTTTTCCTCAAGAAGGCTGGCACCGGCGTCGACGCCGACATACCACTGAGCATGGGCCAAGGTGGGCATCGTCGCAGCGACCGCCGCAGCGGCGAGCAGAATCTTAAGGTTTCGCATGTGGGGTAACCTTCCCGTAATGATGATGCCGCTACGCGGACGGCTATTGCGTGTTCTTATATCGCGCTGAGAGGGCGGGCGGCAAGGATACCGCCGTGTGTCGCCGCGCTTCCTTCGCGAGCGTTGCTAATAAGCCACAGTGTGCGGAAAGTACCCATACCCTGTCGCGACAATCGCGGCAGGGTATGGGATCCGTAATGTTGTGGAGTTCGGGGCTGTCGCGCCGGGATCAGGACCCGGCCGGACTATCCGAGTCTGGGGTCAGTGCTGCGGTTTCGGCCTGCGCTTTCAGTCGGTGAAGCGAGCTGAGGGCCATCGGAATGGTGGCCAGATACAGACACCCCATCACCGACAGGGTCAGCCACGGCTCGGTGACCAGAAACGCCGCCGCCAGTCCGACGAACAGCAGGATCGGCAGCACCCATTTGTGGGGAATCCGCACCTTCTTGAACGAGAAGGTGGGGAGCTGGCTGACCATCAGGAACGAAACGCCCAACAGGAAGATCGCGACGATGATCGGCTTGTCGAAGAAGCCCGACCCGAACTGGATGGTCAGGATCAGCGGCAACAGCACCAGTCCGGCGGCGGCCGGGGCCGGGACGCCGGTGAAGAAGTTCGATGCATAAGGCGGCAGATCGGGTTCGCCGATCATCGTGTTGAAGCGGGCCAGCCGCAGGGCGCAGCAGACCGAGAACAGCAACACCAACGCCCAGCCGAAGCCACCAGCGTCACGCATCGTCCAGAAATACAGCACCATCGCCGGAGCGACCCCGAAGCTGACGAAATCCGACAGCGAATCGAGTTCGGCTCCGAATTTCGAGGTGCCGTGGAGCAACCGGGCGACCCGCCCGTCCAGCCCGTCGAGGATCGCGGCCAGAACGGTGGCGATAACCGCCTCCCGCCACAGGCCGTGAACCGCGAACCGGATCGAAGTCAACCCGGCGCAAAGCGCCAGCAACGTCATCACGTTGGGTATCAGCCGCTTTACCGAAAGACCGGGGATGCGGGGCTGGCGCTTGCGACGGAAGATCATCAGCGGGTCTCGAACGGACGCGCGGCCTCGGTCGAGGCGAGATCGGCCACCACGGTTTCACCGGCGACGATCGACTGACCGGCGGCAACCAGGGTGGTGGTTCCGGCGGGCAGGTAGAGGTCGATGCGGCTGAGGTGATGGCTGCGCAGATGCAGCGAGGAAAGCCCGTTCTTGCCGTTCAGGCAGCATTTCAGGTTGCAGGCCGTGGTGCCGTCGCACAGCGCGTCTTTCTCGCCCTTGAAGAAGCGGCGATAGAGCTTGTCGCCCAGCTGCTTGATCGGCTCGACGTTGAAGCGCAGCACGCCGAAACGTTCACCGGCGACGACCTTCTGACCCTCGGTCAGGTCGAACGCGACGTCACGGGCGATCGCACCGGCATACTGCACCACCGCGACCTTGGCCCCATTGGCCCGGTCGAACACATAGGCGGCGCGGGTGTTCTCGGCCTCGGCCTCGGGCAGGGACACCAGATGGAACTGGCCTTCGGTGAACACGGCCTTCGACACGGTGGCGTCGGTGGGGACGCGGGCGATCTGGACCGAGGCCAGGCTGCGCAGGACGGTGATGCGCGGCAGCGGCGCGGTGCCCAGGCCCAGTTCGGCCGGGGGAACGGCGCTGTCGACCGCGCTGACGGTGCCATCGGCGGCGCCGACGATCAGGCCGTCACGGGTGGGGGTGACACGCTGGGGGTCTCGGAAGAACCAGACCGTCCACAAGGTGGCGAAGAAACCGAGCCAGCCCAAAAAGCCCCAGATGTGGCCGAGAATGTACGCGGCCACCGCAGCGGCGGCGATGAAGGGCCAGCCCGCGCGGTTGATGGGGAATGAGAGATACTTCTTTGTCAGGGTAGAAAAGTCCTGGGTCTGCATTTACACCCTCCGGATCATGGGCCCGGCCTCAATACGGCCGGGACATTGACTTTGTATACCGCCGCACCCGGGCCTTTTCACCCCGAAAGCAGTCCGAATATCAGGGTTATTCCCCCCGCTCGGGTCCGGCAGAGATTGCAATTTCATCGTTGGGGAAGAGTAAAAACCTGCCCTGGATAAATCAGGTCGGGATTGCGGATGCGGTCGCGATTGGCGGTGAAGATCGACGTATAGGCGGTCCCTTCGCCATAGACGCGCCGCGCGATCCGCCACAGCGACGTTCCCGCCGAAACCACCACTTCGCCCGCGCCGGGACGGGCCAGCGGCGCACCCGGGGTCCAGGGGGTTTCGATCCGGGCCAGCACCTTGCCCTTGGGATCGACCAGATCCACCCGCAGCCGGTGGCTGTCGCCGCCCGGCTTCGCTCCGGCGATGCGCCAGTTGCCGTCGGCATCGGCCTCGGCGCGGCCCAGGAAGCCGTCATCAAGATAGACGTGAACCCGGCTGCCCGCCGGGGCCTTGCCCGACACGAACAGGCGGCCCTTATCGTCGTGATCGACCAGATCGAGCGATAACGCGCCGTCGCTCAGCCCGCCCGGCCCTTGCAACAACAAGGTGCCGCCGGTCGGCGCGCTTTTCAGTACCAGCGCCGGTCCGGCACCGCGTTCGGGCACCACCAGCACCACCGGGTTTCCGGATTCCAGAACCTCGCCGTCGGGGTTGACCGCCCTCAGCCGCAATTCACGGCTGCCCGGCGGTAAGGCTTCGGCCGGAACGAACACCCATTCGCCCCGCGGATCGGCGGTGACCCGCCCCAATTCGGTGTCGCCGTCGAGAATGATGACCTGTGCCCCCGGCTGGGCGCGCCCGGCAATCACCGAATTACCCTCGGTACCGATGCGGACGACGTCGAAGCTGGGGCGTCGGGCGTCGGGGATCGGCGCGCTGGCGGGAGCGGCCGCCGGGATGGATGCCGTGGGCGCGACCTCTTCGCGCTCGTGCTCGAAGGCGAGCAGGGCGGCGACGATCGCGACGGCAAGTCCAAAGAAGGCGACGAGGGTTGGTCGGGTCAAAGGAGCCTCGAAGGCTATGACAGAACGGGGCAAAGCCTATCAGGTCGACACCCCGCTGTCACGGTCATGCGACGCGCACGGGCATTCCCTGACTGGAAAAGCCCCCTGAGCGGTACTACCTTATATTACCGCCATCGATTGAAGGAGTGCAGAGATGTCCAAGGCCGATCTCTCCATCGGTCCCACCCAACGCGTCCGGGTGTGGGATTTGCCGGTCCGTCTGTTCCACTGGTCGTTGGCCGCTTTGTTCGCCGTGCTGTGGATCAGCGGGTATAACGGCAAGCTTGGCCTTCATCTGAGCGCCGGGGCGTTGATCCTCACCCTGCTGCTGTTCCGGCTGGCCTGGGGATTTGGCGGCAGCCCCACCGCCCGCTTTTCCGGCTTTATCCGTGGGCCGGGGACGGTGTTCACCTATCTGCGCCGGGGCAAGGAATCCGGGGTCTGGTCCGGACTGGGCCATAATCCGCTGGGCGGTTGGAGCGTGACCGTCCTGATCGGGCTCTTGCTGCTCCAGACCGGGACCGGCCTGTTCTCGACCGACGATATCGCCACCGACGGGCCACTGGCCTGGGCGGTGTCGAGCGGGACGGTGAAGTCGCTGTCGTCGCTGCACCGGCTGGGCGGCTGGGTCCTGCTCGGTCTGGCCGGGTTGCACATTTCCGCGATTCTCTATTATCGCTTCGGTAAGAACGAAGACCTGATCACCCCGATGATCGGTGGCGAGGCGGATTTGTCTCCCGACATCGCCGCCCGCGCGCCCAAGGAGCCGTTCGCCAGCGGGCAAAAGGCCCTGGGTCTGCTGATCCTGGCCGCGTTGCTGGTGTATGGCGGGCTGGCGATCTGGGGGCGGTGATCCTTCATACCAACCGGCCAATGACTTGGCCGGTTGTATTGTCCCTCGCCGGGCGGGCGCATCCGCGCCCTTGGCCGCCGCCGCAATGGCGGCCGGATACCGGCCAGTCGCTTAAGCCGAGGCTTGGCCGGTATCTTTCCTTGCCAAAACGAGGTCGGACGGTGTAAACGACCCCCTTTCAAGCGCGGCACCCCTGGAGGCCGCGCCTTTTGTCCTGTCAGGAGTAAATCCATGTCTGATGCGATCTCTATCGTCGCTGAATTGCGCGATCGGAGCGGAAAGGGGGCCGCCCGTGCCGTTCGTCGTTCCGGTAAGGTGCCCGGAGTCATTTACGGCGAAAAGCAGGCTGCCGTCCTCGTCCAGTTCGATCCCCGCGTTCTGTGGGCCCAGCTGAACAAGCCCGGTTTCTACACCCAGCTGTTCGACATCGATCTCGGCAACGGCACCCGCGAGCGCGCCCTGGCCCGCGACGTCCAGTTCCACCCGGTTTCGGACCAGCCGGTCCACGTCGATTTCCTGCGCGTGTCGGCCGACCATGCCATCCACGTCAAGGTGCCGGTCCACGTCGCTAACGAGCTGAAGTCTCCGGGCGTCAAGAAGGGCGGCGTCGTCAATATCGAGCTGCACGAAATCGAGCTGGTGTGCAGCCCCGATGCGATCCCGCACGGCCTGACCGTCGATATCTCGGCGCTTGAGATCGGTCATTCGGTCCACCTGAAGGACATCGCTCTCCCCGCCGGGGTGAAGCCCTACCACCTGTCGCCCGAGGTCACCGTGATCTCGATCTCCGCGCCGACCGTTGCTCTGGCCGCGGCCGAGGGCGAAGCGGCTCCGGCCACTCCGGCGGCTGCCGGCTGACATGCTGTTACTGGTGGGACTGGGCAATCCCGGCCCGGACTACGCCAGGAATCGGCATAATATCGGCTTCATGGCGGCGGACCTTCTGGCCCGCCGCCATTCCTTCGGACCTTGGCGGTCGCGCTTCCAGGGCGAGACCGCCGAGGGAAGCATCAACGGCGAGAAGGTGTTGGCGCTAAAGCCTGCCACCTTCATGAATCTGTCCGGCCAGTCGGTGGCCGCAGCGGCCCGTTTCCTCAAGATTCCCCTGTCCGATATCGTCGTGCTGCATGACGAACTCGATCTGCCGCCCGGTCGGCTGCGGGTCAAGACCGGCGGTGGGGCCGGGGGACATAACGGCCTCAAAAGCATCGATTCCCATCTCGGCAAGGAGTATCGCCGGGTCCGGCTCGGCATCGGCCATCCCGGCGACAAGGATCGGGTGGCGGGCTATGTGCTGTCCGATTTCGCCAAGGCCGACGAAAGCTGGCTGCCGCCGCTGCTCGACGCCGTGGCCGAGTCCTTTCCGTTGCTGCTGAGTGGTGACGAGGCCGGATTCATGAACCGTGTCAGCGTCCTGACCCAGCCGCCGAAGCCCAAGAGTGTGCGGCCCCCCGCGCCGGCGCTCCCGTCGGGAGCCGCGCCCGCCGCGCCTCCCTCCGAACCGCCCCCGCCCTCTGGCGGTGCCTTGGCCGAGGCGCTGCGTGCGGCGATGACCAAACCCTTCAGGAAGGATTAGACCCCCATGGGCTTCAATTGCGGCATCGTCGGCCTGCCCAACGTCGGCAAGAGCACCCTGTTCAACGCGCTGACCCAGACCGCGGCGGCTCAGGCGGCCAATTATCCCTTCTGCACCATCGAGCCGAATGTCGGCCGCGTTGCCGTGCCCGATCCCCGGCTTGACCAACTGGTTGTGATCGCCAAGAGCCAGAAGGAAATCCCGACCCAGCTTGAATTCGTCGATATCGCCGGTCTGGTGCGTGGCGCCAGCAAGGGCGAAGGGCTGGGCAACCAGTTCCTCGCCAATATCCGCGAGGTCGATGCGATCGTCCACGTCCTGCGCTGTTTCGAGGATGGCGACATCACCCATGTCGAGGGCAATGTCGATCCGGTCCGCGATGCCGAGACGATTGAGACCGAGTTGATGCTGGCCGATCTCGATTCGCTCGAACGCCGCTTCACCCCGCTCGAGAAGAAGGCGAAGAACAACGACAAGGAAGCCAAGGCCCAGGTCGAGGTGATGGCTCCGCTGTTGGCCGCCCTGCGGGAAGGCAAGCCCGCCCGCACCGTCCGCTTCGACGACGAGGACCAGCGCCGGATCGTCCGCACCCTTGGTCTGATGACGACTAAGCCGGTCCTCTATGTCTGCAACGTCGATGAGGCCAGCGCCGCCACCGGCAACGATTTCTCGGCCAAGGTCGCCGCCTTTGCCGCCGCCGAGGGCAACAGCCACGTCGTGATCTCGGCCGCGATCGAAGCCGAAATCGCCCAGATCGGTTCCGACGAAGAGCGGGCCGAATTCCTCGAAACCCTGGGGCTGGGCGAAACCGGCCTGACCCGGGTGATCCGCGCCGGGTACGAGTTGCTCCACCTCGTCACCTTCTTCACCGTTGGTCCCAAGGAAGCCCGCGCCTGGACGGTGCAGAAGGGGGCCAAGGCTCCCAACGCCGCCGGGGTGATCCACACCGATTTCGAACGCGGCTTCATCCGCGCCGAAACCGTCGCCTATGACGATTTCATCGCCTGCGGTGGCGAGGCCGGATCGAAGGAAGCGGGCAAGATGCGGCTGGAGGGCAAGGAATACGTCGTTCAGGACGGCGACATCTTCCACTTCCTTTTCAACGTCTAAAGCATGACGCATTCAATCTGCATCACGCTTTAGACGATTCAGATATCCCCCTCGCCGGGCGCCACCTCCGGTGGCTTGGCCACGGCCGCAATGGCCGCAATCGCATCGTGCGTCAGATTTGACGCACGATGCTCTAGACTGTTGGGGGCGTTTGCCCCCACACCCCCAATCGGGAGGCTTATACCAAGCTGCACGGACCGGACCGATCCGTGCAGGCCCTCATTTGCCGGGCGCGGCCCATCCGGGCCGCTTGGCTTCGCGCCACGAGGCGCGCAGCCCTTCGGGCCTAACCAAACTGCATGAGTTCCACTCAATGCAGTTTGGTATTAGCCTCCCGAACCCTCCGGATATCTAGCGTTTTGGGATCGTCACCCCCGGGCGTGACCCGGGGGTCGGCCATGACGGGTCGGCTGTTTCTAACTCATTAAAATAAAAAGAAACGGGTCCGGGCGGTTGCCCGGCCGCGCAGCGGGATTTGTCCGCCCCGTCCTCAATCGATGCCGTAATCCTGGATGCGGACGACGTAATCGCTGCTGCCGCCCAACTGGCTGCGCAAGGTGGCGGCGTCCTCGCAATCGATGACGAAGGTTCGGATCGCGTCGAGCGCGCATTCCTCGGGTTTACGGCCCAGAGTGCGGGCGGCGGTATACAGGCGCTGGGCGAGATCGAGGGGGATGTCGATACGCACCGACAAGGCTCCTTTGCTATTTTCTTGATTCTCGCTCCGGTTCCGACGAAAACCCAGCACCATGAGCTCGCTGACCGACCATATCGCGCTTCGGCGCACCTTCGCCATCATCTCCCACCCCGATGCGGGTAAGACCACGCTGACGGAAAAGCTGCTGCTGTTCGGCGGAGCGATCCAGCTGGCCGGTGCCGTGCGTGCGCGCGGCGAACAGCGCCGCACCCGTTCGGACTGGATGGCGATCGAAAAAGAGCGCGGCATTTCGGTGTCGGCCTCGGTGATGACGTTCGAGCATGAAGGGATGACCTTCAACCTGCTCGACACGCCTGGCCACGAAGACTTTTCCGAGGACACTTACCGCACCCTGACCGCCGTCGATTCGGCGATCATGGTGCTGGATGCGGCCAAGGGTATCGAAACCCAGACCCGCAAGCTGTTCGAGGTCTGTCGTCTGCGCGACGTGCCGATCGTCACCTTCATCAACAAGGTTGACCGCGAAGGCCGCGAGACTTTCGATCTGCTCGACGAGATCGAGAAGACGCTGGCGCTCGATGTCTCGCCGGTGACGTGGCCGATCGGGATGGGCCGCGATCTGAAGGGCGTTTACGACCTGACCCGCGATCGCGTCATCCTGTTCGATCCCGGTCGCGGCGATCACATCGCCGAAATCGGTCTCGATGCCACCCTGGATTCGCCCGAACTCGACCGCGCCGTAGGCAAGGCGGCGGCGGAGAAGCTGCGCGAAGAGGTCGAGTTGGTCCGCGCTGGGTTCCCCGAATTCGATATCGAGGCGTTCCGCGCCGGTCACCAGACCCCGGTGTTCTTCGGCAGCGCGCTGAAGACCTTCGGTGTCGCCGAATTGCTGCGCGGCGTCGGCCGGTTGTCGCCGCCGCCGATGGCGCGCAAGGCCGCGACCCGCACCGTTGCTCCCGACGAGACCAAGGTCACCGGCTTCGTCTTCAAGGTCCAGGCCAACATGGACCCCAACCACCGCGACCGGATCGCCTTCTTCCGAATCTGCTCGGGCACGTTCCGGCGCGGGATGAAGCTGCGCCACGTCCGCACCGGCAAGGCGATGGCTCTGGTCAACCCGGTGTTCTTCCTCGCCCGCGACCGTGAACTGGCCGAGGAAGCGTTCCCCGGCGACATCATGGGCATTCCCAATCACGGCCAGTTGCGGATCGGCGATACCTTGTCTGAATCCGAGGATTTGAACTTCCTCGGCATCCCGACCTTTGCCCCCGAAGTGCTGCGCCGGGTTCGGCTCGATGATCCGATGAAGGCCAAGCAATTGAAGAAGGCGTTGGAGGATCTGGCCGAGGAAGGCGTCAGCCAGGTGTTCAAGCCCCAGGACGGCTCGACCTGGATCGTCGGTGTGGTCGGACCGTTGCAGTTCGACGTGCTGACCACCCGGATCGAAAGCGAATATTCGATCAAGGCCGGGTTCGAAGAAGCACCGTTCGTCACCGCCCGCTGGGTCGCCTGCGATGACGACGCGACGTTGCGCCGCTTCATCGATTCCAACAAATCCAACATGGCCGAGGATCGCGACGGCGGGCTGGTCTATCTCGCCCGCAATTCTTGGCAATTGACCCGCGCCCAGCAGGATTTCGAAACCGTCCGCTTTACCGCGACCCGCGAACAGCATTAACCGAACTTAACATCGACGACACTGGACGGGGGGCGATTCGCCCCCCAGATTGTGGGCGATTTGTCGTAACCCCGGAAGGCTAATGACCATGACCCCCCAGGAACGATCCTTGATCCAGAGCGTCTTTGACCGTTTGGCGCGTCTGGCGGGCTCTCCCAAGGATAGCGAGGCCGAGGCGCTGATCCTCGCCTCGATCAGACAGATTCCCGACGCTCCCTACCAGCTGGTTCAGGCGGTGGTGGTGCAGGAGCAGGCCCTCAACGAGGCCGAGGCCCGCATCGCCGAGCTTCAGCGCCAGTTGGCCGAAGCCCAGTCCCGCGCCGCCCAGCCCGCGCCGCAGCCTGCGGGTGGTGGGCTGTTCTCCGGCCTCAATCCGTGGGGCCGCTCGCGGATGCCGCAGACCCCCGCCGCTCCGGCGCCGGGCTATGCTCCGCCCGGTTTCGGCGGCGGTCAGCCTGCGTATGGCCAGCCCGGCTATCCCCAGCCTCAGCCCAGCCCGTGGGGCGGCGCGCCGTCGGCGGGCGGCAGCTTCCTGCGCACGGCGGCGGGAACCGCCGTCGGTGTTGCGGGCGGCGTGATGCTGGCCGAGGGACTGTCCAACATGTTTGGCGGCCATGCCGCGGCGGCGGCCGCTGCGCCCCATGTCCCCCCTGCCGCCGACCCTGCGGCCGCTCCGGTGTCTTATGACACCCAGGTCGCCGATACCGGCGGCAATGACGGCGGCGATTATGCCGATAGCGGGTTCGACAGCGGCTTCGACGACAGCGCGTTCTGATCCTTGAACCCGGCGCCCGTTGACGGGGAACCGATCAACGGGCGTCCGTCCTTGATGGGGCCAAGGCGGTACGCCACCCCTTTGGGTTGGGCCTCTCACCCCTCCCCACCCGGCTTTCCCGGTTACCGTCACCAAATCGAAACGAAATAAGGCTTCTATTCCATGGAGTTAGGCCGGTTGGTTTCCGGCCTTGACACGGGTGGGCCTACCCCTTATGGTGCCCGCGCTTTTGGCACCGTCGGGCCAATGGGGGCTTTTCGAGGACTACGGCATGGCTGATCCCGAGACGACCCCGTCCCTGGAGGAGTTCGAATCCCGTCTGCGCAGCGCGCGGGCGCGGGAAAACGAAGATTCCGGACGGGAGGCGGAGCGCAAGGGCGGCCCCACCAGTATGGGGCTTGGCTTTCGCATCGGCATCGAACTTGTTGTCGGGCTGGTGATGGGGACGGGGTTTGGCTGGGTCCTCGACCTGTGGCTGAGAACCGGCCCTTGGTTGATGCTGCTGTTTCTCTTCCTGGGAGGAGCGGCCGGTGTCATGAATGTTCTCCGCGTCATGCGCGGCCTGGATCAGACGGTCGGTTTCGGCCAGGCGCAACGGCGCGCCGGACAGGCGCAGGACCATTGAAAGAGGCGTGCAGTGGCTAATCCAATCGAACAGTTCAAGATCCTGCCGTTGGTTCCCCTCAAGGTCGCGGGCGTGGACATCTCGTTCACGAATTCGGCGGCGATGATGGTGCTGGCGGTCTGTCTGTCCACCCTGTTCCTGACGCTGTCGGTCCGCTCGCGCGCCCTGGTTCCGGGCCGCTGGCAGTCGCTGGCGGAAATCTTCTACGAATTCATCGCCGGAATGTTGCGCGACAATGTGGGGTCGGAAGGGCGGCGCTATTTCCCCTTCATCTTCACCCTGTTCATGTTCGTGCTGTTCGGCAACGTGCTGGGCTTGCTGCCGATCCCGGCGATCGGCTTCACCTACACCAGCCATATCATCGTCACCTTCGCCCTGGCGGCGGTGGTGTTTGTCGGTGTGACCCTGATCGGCTTTTGGCGTCACGGCTTCCACTTCCTGCGGATGTTCTTCCCGGAAGGTGCGCCGCTGGTGACCGCCGTCGTTCTGGTTCCGATTGAGATCATTTCGTACCTGTCGCGTCCGATCAGCCTGTCGGTCCGACTGTTCGCGAACATGACCGCCGGGCATATCATCCTGAAGATTCTGGGCGGCTTTGTCGTCACCCTGGGTTCGATGTATATCCTGCCGGGCGTTCTTCCCTTCGCCTTCCTGTCGGCGGTGACGGTACTGGAAATCGGTATCGCCCTCTTGCAGGCGTATGTCTTCACCGTGCTGACCTGCATTTACCTGCACGACGCCATCCACATGCATTAAGGCCGGCGGCGGGTCCGCGGCTTGATTTTCTGTCCTTGAAGGAGCTTGAGGAACATGGATTACGAATCTGCGAAAGTGATCGGTGCTGGTCTGGCCGCCATCGGTGTGATCGGTTCGGGTGTTGGCGTCGGCTCGGTTTGGTCGTCGCTGATCGCCACTGTTGGCCGCAATCCGTCGGCCAAGTCTAACGTCGAGCTTTATGCCTGGATCGGCTTCGCGGTGACCGAAGCCATCGCGCTGTTCGCCCTGGTCATTTCGCTGATGATCCTCTTCAAGTAGGACGGCGGTTCTCCTCGGAGGACGGGAACGGCGCCGCGCGGGAACTTCCCGGTCGCGGCCCACCCCGTCTTCGGGGGGAGAATAAAGCTCGCTCGTCCCTCATTCTCCAGGAGCTTCCGGGATGCCCCAGTTCGACCCGGCATTGTTCACGCCGCAGCTATTCTGGCTGTTGCTCACCTTCATCGCGCTCTATGCGTTGATGGCCCTGGTGGCCCTGCCCAAGATTGGCGCCGTTCTCGACGAGCGTCAGCGCAGGATCGACGACAACCTCGACAAAGCCGCGCAGCTGAAGGCCGAAGCCGACGCCGCCGTGGCCGCCTATGAAAAGGCGCTGGCCGAGTCCCGGGCCCAGGCCCAGAAAGTCATTCGCGAAGCTGCCGACCGTCTTGCCCGCGAGGCGGACGAACGTAGCCGCGCCCAGGCCGCGCATCTTGCCGACCTCATCAAGTCCGGCGAACAGCGGATCGCCGCCGCCAAGGCTCAGGCCCTGGCCAATGTCCGCACCGTTGCCACCGACGTTGCCGCTTCGGTGGTCGAGCGTCTGGTCGGTAAAGCGGCCAATCAGGCCAAGCTGGACGCTTCGGTGACCGCCGCTTTCGAGGAGCAGGGCCGATGATCTCCACCGCTTATGCCGCGACGACCGAGGCCGCCGCTCACGCCGGTCCGTTCTATACCGAAGCCCATTTCTGGGTGAACGTCGCCTTCCTGATGGTGATCGGTCTGGCGTGGCGTCCGGTGGCCCGCGCCATCGCCGCCGCTCTCGACGCCCGGTCCGCCAAGATCAAAGGCCGGATCGACGAAGCCCATCGCCTGCGCGAAGAGGCCCAGGAGCTGCTGGCGACCTATCAGCGCAAGCAGCGGGACGCGATGCGTGAGGCCGAGGAAATCATCGCCCACGCCAAGGCCGAAGCCGAGCGTCTGGCCCAGCAGGCCGCCCGCGATCTGGAAGTCCAGATGAAGCGGCGCGAGCAGATGGCGCTGGACCGCATCGCCCAGGCCGAAGCCCAGGCGCTGAAGGAAGTTCAGCACGCCGCCGTCGATATCGCGATCTCTGCCGCCACCAAGGTGATCGGTGAGACCCTGTCGGCCGGTCAGCGCGGCACCCTGGTCGATCAGTCGATCGGTTCTCTGTCGGGTAAGCTGCACTAAGCCGACCCGACATCAGGCTGGTATTTTTTAGGGCGGTCCGTCGCAACGGGCCGCCCTATTTGTTTGTGCGCGTCGTGGGGTATGTGGGCTCTGCCCACCCCCGCCAGGGGCCAGCGGCCCCTGGACCGGCGAGCCTTTGGCGCTGCGCGCTCGGCCAAAACCGGGGCAGCGGCCCATGCCCAAATCGTGATGACATCAGGGGAGGTTTGGAGGCGACAGCCTCCAAGCAGGGAGCGGGGCGGCAGCCCCGGAATGGGGTTAGAGCGTGGGCTCTGCCCACCCCCGCCAGGGGCCTGCGGCCCCTGGACCGGCGAGCCTTTGGCGCTGCGCGCCCGGCCAAAACCGGGGCAGCGGCCCATGCCCAAATCTTGATGAAACCAGGGGAGGTTTGGAGGCGAATGCCTCCAAGCGGGGTGTGGGGCGGCAGCCCCATAGGAGAGGGGGCGGAACAACCGCCCCCGCTGGCTACAGACCGAGTTCGCTGAGGATCCGCGCCGCCGCGATAGCGGGATCGGCGGCGGAGGTGATCGGGCGACCGATGACCAGGACGTCGGCTCCACGCTCGCGGGCTTCGGCCGGGGTCAGGAACCGCTTCTGATCGCCGGTTTCGCTCCAGGCCGGGCGAATGCCGGGGACGACCAGGGTGAAGTCCGGGCCGCATTCGGCGCGCACCGCTTCAATTTCCAGCGGCGAGCAGACGATGCCGTCGGCCCCGTTTTCCTGGGCGAGACGAGCGAGGCGGCGGACCTGATCATTGACCGCACCAGAGAAACCGACCGCTTCGGCGGCGGCCTGATCAAGGCTGGTCAGGATCGTCACCGCGATCACCTTGGGCCGGATCACAGCGTATTTGGCAGCGGTCTCGGTGGCGGCATCGGCGGCGGCGCGGATCATCTCGGCCCCACCCGAAGCGTGCAGGGTGGTGATCGAAACGCCGAGGCGGGTCACCGCGCGCATCGCGGCGGCGACGGTGTTGGGAATGTCGTGCAGCTTGAGGTCGATGAACAGCGGCAACCCAAAGTCCTGGATTGCGGTCAGACCGGCCGGGCCATTGGCGGTGAAATATTCCAGTCCGACCTTCAGACCGCCGACCTTACCAGTCAGGGTGCGGGCCAAAGCGGCGGCGGAGTCGGGCTCGGTGGTGTCGAGGGCGACGAAAACGGGATTGGCGGCGGTCATGTCTTTACTCAGAAGAAAGGGAGGGCTCAGCCGCCGCCGTCGGGACGGCCTTTGATCGCGCCAAGCTGGCGTTCAAGGCTTTCGATCCGGCGGGCCTGATCGCGGGCGAGGCGGCGGGTCGGGGTGGCCGTAAGCCAGGACAGGGTGACGCCGCCGATCAATCCGATGACGAGGGGGAGGAGAACAGCCAGGAAGGCTGGCAATTCGACCGGCTCAAGCGGCAGCGGCCACAATTCGAGATGGACGGCGGCCCGGTTGGAAATGGCGAACACCGCGATCAACAGGATCAGCGGAATTCCGACGGTCCAACCGAACAGACGGTTCATTCGCCGTCCCCGCCGACATTGAGGCGTTCGCGCAATTGCTTGCCGGTCTTGAAGAACGGGACGGTTTTGGATTCGACGGCGACGGCCGCGCCGGTGCGAGGATTACGACCCTGACGGGGATCGCGTCGCTTGACCGAGAAAGCCCCAAAGCCGCGCAACTCGACCCGGTCCCCCCGAGCCAAAGCATCGGCAATTTCGTCGAAAATGGTGGTGACGATGCGTTCGACATCCCGCAAATACAGGTGGGGATTGCGTTCTGCCAAACGGGCGATCAGCTCCGACTTGGTCATGGGTCAAGGTCCTCGCATTCAATCGGACTATCGTCGTGAATCATGCCCGAGCCCCCTGATTCCGTCAAGTCAAGTCATTGAGGCCCAAAGGTTTTTACTTTTCCCCTGCTGGTGGAGTGACGACTTCCCAGGTCCCGTCGCCGCCCCGGCAGGCGACGACGTCGCGGACAAAGGCGGGCGGGGCTCCGTCATCGCCTTCGGCCTGCTGGCGCAGGGTGCGGCAATCGCGGCCACCGGCATCGGTCCAGCCCGCGCCGATCATCGTCACCTGACCGCGATGGTCGCGCAGGCTCCACGCCACCGGCTCGCCGGGACGGGCCGCTTCGGCGGCTTCAATCGTTGCCGCAGCCCACATCCGGCTTGGCGGCGGATCGACATACTCGCCGATCGCGCTGCCGACTGCCGCGCCGGCGGCGAGGCCGGTACCGGCAAAGGCCCAGGGGTAATGCGTGCCGATCGCGGCGGCGCGGCCGATCCCGGCACCCAATCCGGCCCCGGCGGCGGCTCCGGTCACCTGACCGTCGGTCGGTTCGGCGCATCCGGCCAATGCCACGGCGAGCAGAAGCGGAGAGACCGGGCCGAACCTCATCGTCACACTCCTTCGCTGCGGAATGGCCGGGCCAGCAGAGCCCGGATCGCTCCGTCGAGATCAGCACCGCGATTGAGCACGGCGTCGATCGCGGCACAGATCGGCATCTCGATCCCGGCGGCTGCCGCCATGCCCAGGACGGCGGCGGCGGAATGCACCCCTTCGGTGACCGAATGGCGGCAGCCCAGAATCTGCTGCAAAGTTTGCCCCTGCCCCAGGGCAAAGCCCAGGGAATAATTGCGCGATTGGGTTGAAGAGGCGGTCAGGATCAGATCGCCCAGACCGGACAGGCCCATCAGGGTCTCGCGCCGTCCGCCCTCGGCCATCGCCAGCCGGGTCATCTCGGCCAGTCCCCGGGTGATCAGGGCGGCGCGGGCATTGTCGCCCAGGCCGCGCCCTTCGACGATGCCACAGGCGATCGCCAGCACGTTCTTGACCGCGCCGCCGATCTGGGCCCCGATCGGGTCATCGGACAGGTAGGGGCGGAAGCTGGGGGTGCCCAGCGCCTCGACCAGCGCCTGCCCCAGGCCGGGATCGGCACAGGCCAGGGTCACGGCGGTGGGTAGCCCGCGCGCCACCTCGATCGCGAAGGTCGGGCCGGACAGCACCGCGACGGTCGCCTCGGGCAATTCCTCGCTGACCACCCGCTCCATCAGGGCGTAGGTTGACAGTTCGATCCCCTTGGAACAGATCACCGCCGGGGTGCCTGCCCGCCAGAACGGGGCCAGGGCACGACATCCGGCGCGGAGATGCTGGGCCGGGGTCACCAGCAGCACCGCATCGGCGCTGGCGGCTTCGGCCTGATCGGCGGTGGCGTGGATGCCGGGATCGAGGGTGATGCCGGGCAGAAACAGATCGTTGGTGCGGCGGGTATTGACCGAGTCCACCACTTCGGGTTCGCGCGCCCACAGCGTCACCGACAATCCGGCCCGGCGGGCCGTCAACGCCAGCGCCGTCCCCCAGGCCCCGCCTCCCATGACACCGATCCGCTCGAAACCGCCCATTCTCGTGATCTCCCCCGACAGCCTAGACTGCTCGGTTTACCCTGTCGGTCCGGACGGGGCAAGCCGGGTAATCGTCGTTAGCGGCCATCGCCCGGTTCGTAGAGGCGGCGGACGATGAACAGGGGACGGCCCTTGACCTCGTCGAACACCCGGCCGAGATAGTCGCCGATGATCCCAAGCGTCAGCAATTGCATCCCGCCCAGGAACAGCACCGAGGCCAGGATCGATTCATAGCCCGGGACGTCGATGCCCCACACCAGGGTGCGGACGATGCGGAACAGGATGTAGAAGAAGGCCAGTGTCGAGATCACCGCGCCGATCACTCCCCACACCTTCAGCGGGAAGTTCGAGAACGAGGTCAGCCCGTCGAAGGCGAAGCGCAGCAGCTTCACCGAACTGAATTTCGACAGCCCGGCGGCGCGCTCGCCCTGGTGATAGATGATTTCGGTGTGGTTGAAGCCGACCCAGGCGAAGATGCCCTTCATGAAGCGAGAGCGTTCCGGCATCGCGTTGATCGTCTCGACCACCTTGCGGTCCATCAGGCGGAAATCGCCGACCTCACGCGGCAGGCGGACGTCGGACAGATGGTCGAACACCCAATAGAAGCCGTGGGCGAACACCCGCTCTTTCAGGCTTTGGCCGGTGCGGGCGTCGCGGCGGGCAAACACGACGTCCCAGCCTTCGCGCCACTTCGCCAGCATCTCGCCGATCACTTCGGGCGGGTGTTGCAGGTCGGCGTCCATCGGCACCACCGTCTGGCCCCGGCTGTGGGCCAGTCCGGCCGACAGCGCCTTTTCCTTGCCGAAATTGCGCGACAGATCGACGATCCGCAGCGCCGGTTCGCTCTTCTGCATCGCCAGCAGGCGGGGCAGGGTGTCGTCGCTCGATCCGTCATTGACGCAGATCACTTCGACGGTGACTCCCAGCGCCGCCAGCGCGGGCATCAGTCGCCCGAACAATAACGGGACGTTCTCGCCCTCGTTATAACAGGGGATCACCACCGACAAGACCGGGGCGGAAGTGTCGTCGTGCTGGGTCGTCATTGTCTGTCAGGTCCGCCACTTGCTTCACTGCCGTCAGCATCGCACCGACTGCGGACGAGAGCAACGCGCGCGCCCGCCACGGCAAAGGTGACGTGTCCGGCGGCGACGATCTTGGGCACCAGCAATTCGGCGGCGGGACCGGCGGCGGCCAAGGCGGCGGCCTCGGCGACGCCGTGACAGCCGGTGGCGGCAAAGACGGCATCCGAGGGGTGACGCAGGCGCGGCGTCTCGTGTTCGAGCCGTGCGGCGGAAAAGGAGAGCAGCGGGAGGTCGAGAGCGGCGGCGAGCGCGACCAGCGCCGGTTCGGCGGCGCGACGATCAAGGCTGGCCAGCCCGGCCAGCGCCGTCGGGGACAGGGTCTGTGCCGTCAGCATCTCGGCGGTGAGGCGGAGCAACTCGGCCGGGTCAAGGCCGGAGCGGCAGCCGATCCCCAGCCACAGCCCGGCCTCCATCTCTTCAGGCGTCCCGCGACAGCACGAACAAGGCCTGATCGGCGAACAGGTTGGTGATCCCGGCGGCACGGGGCAGCGGCAGCACCCGCCCGTCGCGGTCGAGCGCGATCGACTTGTCGACCCGCACGTTCAATTCGCGGCACAGATCAAGGAAGTCGCGAATGGTGCAGAAATGGATGTTGGGAGTGTCGTACCACTGATAGACCAGGGTGTCGGTGACCGGCATCGTCCCCCGGAACAACAGGTGGGCGCGGACCCGCCAATGGCCGAAATTGGGAAACGACACGATCGCCCGCCGCCCGATCCGCAGCATGTTTTCCAGCACCTTGCGCGGCTCGTGAGTGGCCTGAAGAGTCTGGCTGAGGATGACGTAATCGAACGCGCCGCTGGGATAATCCTTGAGGTCGGTATCGGCGTCGCCCTGGATCACCGACAGGCCATGGGCAACCCCGGCCGAGACCCCCTCCATCGACAATTCGATGCCGCGCCCATCGACGCCGCGATTGCGGCCCAGCCAGTCGAGCAAGGCCCCTTCGCCGCAGCCTACGTCAAGCACGCGGGCGCCCGGCTCGACCATCTCGGCGATCAGCTTCAGATCGACGCGCAACGGTCCATTGGCCAGGGTCATCATCGTCCGTACCGCCTTTGTCCGGTGGGGGGCGGCAAGCCGCGATGCGCGGCCGCGCCGTCAAGGAAGCCGGCCAGGGTGGCGTGAAATTCCGGCTCATCCAGCAGGAAGGCGTCGTGTCCCTTGTCCGAGAGAATCTCGACAAAGCTGACATTGGCCGCCACCGCGTTCAGGGCGTGAACCACCGCCCGGCTTTCCGGGGTGGGGAACAGCCAGTCGCTGGAAAACGACACGACGCAAAAGCGGGTCCGGGTGCCGCGAAAGGCGTTGGCCAGCACGCCCCCGCTTTCGGCGGCAAGGTCGAAATAATCCATCGCCCGGGTGATGAACAAATAGGAATTGGCGTCGAAGCGGTCGACGAAGGTCGATCCCTGATGGCGCAGATAGCTTTCGACCTGGAAATCGGCATCGAAGCCATAGGTGATCCGGTCGCGGTTCTGAAGATTGCGGCCGAACTTCTGGTGCAGCGCCGGTTCCGACAGATAGGTGATGTGCGCCGCCATCCGCGCCACCGCCAGACCGCGCTTGGGCCGCAAGCCGTGGCTTTGGTAATCGCCGTCGCACCAGTCGGGATCGGCCATGATCGCCTGACGGCCGACTTCGTTAAAGGCGATGTTCTGAGCAGAATGACGAGCAGCGGTGGCGATCGGAACCGCCGCGAACACCCGGTCGGGGTAGCTGTGCGCCCATTCCAGCACCTGCATTCCGCCCATCGAACCGCCGATGACGCAGAACAATTGGTCGATGCCGAGATGGTCGATCAGCCGGGCCTGGACCTCGACCATGTCGCCGATGGTGATGACCGGAAAGGACAGGCCCCACGGCCGCCCGGTGGCGGGGTCGATCTCGGCCGGGCCGGTGGTGCCCATGCAACTGCCCAGCACGTTGGAGCAGATCAGGAAGTAACGGTCGGTGTCGAGCAGCCGCCCCGGTCCGACCAGATCGGCCCACCATCCCGGCTTGCCGGTGATCGGGTGGGGGTCGGCGACGTAATGGTCGCCGGTCAAGGCGTGGCAGATCAGGATCGCGTTGGAGCGGTCGGCGTTGAGGTGGCCGTAGGTGCTGTAGGCAACGGTCACCGATCCCAGTTCGACGCCGCAATCAAGGCGGATCGGACGGTCAAGCCCCAGTTCGACGCGGCGGTCCGGCGGAAGGGTGGGGTCGCTCGGGGAAAGGGTTTCTTCTGCGCTCATCAGGTCGCTTATCATTTTCGCCCGGAGGCGGGCAACGAGCAAAGGCATGTCGTCACGTCCTAGCTAGGTTCGCCATCCCCCAGTGTCAATGTTTTCTTTGATTTCCGGGCGCGGGGGCACTAAACCTATCCCCCTTGAACAGGATTTCGATTACCGCTTCGCCATGACCCAGGACAGTTCCAGTCTCGACAAGCTCCGCCGTGAAATCGACCGCATCGACGAGTCGATTCACGATCTGTTGATTCAGCGCTCGGCGCTGGTCGAACGGATTGCCAATGCCAAGGGTGAAACGGTCACCGTACTCCGCCCCGGCCGCGAGGCCGAGATCTTGCGCCGTCTGCTCGCCCGCCATCGCGGCCAGTTCCCGCGGATGGCCCTGGTGCGGATCTGGCGCGAAATGATCGGCGCGCTGTTGGCGATTCAGGCCCCGTTCGCCGTCGCGGTCCAATCCACCGGGACCGGACCGGGAACCGATTTCGTTGAACTGGCCCGCAATCATTTCGGCGTGGTGGTGCCGCTTCAGGTCTGCCGCACCGCCGGTCAGGTGGTGCGCGCCGTCGCCGATGGCGAGGCCTCGGCCGGTCTGGTGCCGATGCCCGCCGGAATCGAACTGGCCGATGAGCCCGAACCGTGGTGGGCCAGTCTGGCCGTCGGCAGTGGCGAGGCGCCGCGCGTCGTCGCCCGTCTGCCCTTCGTGATGCCGCCGCAATCGACCGGCGCGGCCGAGCCGACCCAGGCGCTGGTGATCGCCTGCCGCGACCATGACGAGACCGGCGACGACCGCACCCTGGCGGTGCTGGAAACCGGCCCCGACGTCAGCCGCGACCGCCTACGCGCCGCGATGAGTGCCGGTGGGCTGGAGTCCGCCGGGTTGCTGGCGATCTGCCGCCGGGGCGATGTCTGGCTGCACCTGATCGAGATTCACGGCCATGTCGCCGTGGGCGATCCCCGTCTGGCGCGGCTGGCCGCGTTGCGTGAGACGGTCGCCCATGTCTCGGTGATCGGCGGCTATGCCACGCCCCTTCCCCCCGAGAGCATCGCCTGAGGTCGCTTAACGCCGTTTTTGTGCCGTAACCAGGAGTTTTGCCCGTGTCCGCTCCCGCGCCCCGTCCCGGCATCATGGATATCCGTCCTTATGTCGGTGGCGAATCCGCCCTTCAGGGCGTTAGCCGCGTCATCAAATTGTCCTCGAACGAGGGTGCCCTGGGGCCGAGCCCCAAGGCGATGGAGGCGCTCGCGGCGCTGGCTCCCGATATCCACCGTTATCCCGATGGCGGTGCCGAGGAATTGCGGGCTGCGATTGCCGCCCGCTTCGGCTTCAAGGCCGAGCAGATCGTCTGTGGTGCCGGGTCGGACGAGTTGCTGGGCCTGCTGTGCCGTGCCTATGCCGGTCCGGGCGACGAAGTGCTGTATTCGGCCCACGGCTTCCTGATGTATGCGATCGCCGCCAAAAGCTGTGGCGCGACCCCGGTCGCCGCGCCGGAAATCGACCTGACCGCCAGTGTCGATAACCTGCTGGCGGCGGTGACGCCGCGCACCAAGATCGTGTTCCTCGCCAATCCCAACAACCCGACCGGCACCTATCTGCCGAAGTCCGAGGTGGCCCGGCTGCGCGCCGGTCTGCCCGACGAGGTGTTGCTGGTGATCGACGCTGCCTATGCCGAGTTCGTCTCGGAGCAGGATTATTCCTGCGGCAAGGAAATCGTCGAGGCGACCGACAACACCGTGGTCTGCCGTACCTTCTCGAAGATTTACGCGCTTGGCGGCCTGCGTCTGGGCTGGGCCTATTGCTCTCCCTCGATCGCGGGCGTGCTGAACCGGGTGCGCGGTCCGTTCAACGTCTCGTCGGCGGCGCTGGCCGCCGGTCTGGCCGCCTTTAACGACACCGAGCACTATGCCCGTGCCAAGTCGCACAACGAGGCGTGGCGCGCCTGGCTGACCGAGAAGCTGACCGCGCTGGGTCTGACGGTGGTCCCCAGCGTCGCCAACTTCCTGCTGGTCCGTTTCCCGCAGGAGGCTGGACGCGATGCGAGCGCCGCCGATGCCTATCTGCGCGGCAAGGGGATCATCGTGCGCGGTATGGTCGGCTACGGCCTGGGCGACAGCCTGCGGATCACCATCGGCAATGCTGAGGAAACCGAGGCGGTGGCCGAGGCTCTGGCCGCGTTCTTTGCCGACGGACCGGCGGGATGACCACCCCGCCATCCTTCGACACCGTCTGTCTGGTCGGGATCGGGCACATCTGCGCTTCGCTGGCGCTGGCGTTGCGCGGCAACGGTCTGGCCCGACGGCTGGTGGCGTTGGAGATCGACCCCGAAGCCCGCCGCGTCGCCCTGGAAATGGGGCTGGTGGACGAGGCCACCGACGACCCCGCCCGGGCGATCCCCGGCGCGGGGCTGGTGGTGGTCGGCGTGCCGGTGGGCGCGATGGACGCGGTCGGTGCCGCGATCGGGCCGCATCTGACCGCTGGCACGATCGTCACCGATACCGGCTCGGTCAAGCAGGCGGTGGTCCGCGACCTGGGTCCTCATATTCCCGACGGGGTGCATTTCATCCCCGGCCACCCGATCGCCGGCACCGAGCATTCCGGGCCGGGGAGCGCCGTCGCCGGTCTGTTCGTCGGGCGGTGGCAGATTCTGACCCCGGTGCCCGGCACCGACGAGGCGGCGCTGGAGCGTCTGGCCGACATGTGGCGGCGGATCGGTTCGGACGTCGAGATCATGGATCCCCAGCATCACGACAAGGTGCTGGCGATCACCTCGCATCTGCCGCATTTGATCGCCTATACCATCGTCGGCACCGCCAGCGATCTCGAAGGTCATCTTCAGCACGAAGTGATCAAATTCTCGGCCTCGGGCTTCCGCGATTTCACCCGTATCGCCGCCTCGGACCCGGTGATGTGGCGCGACGTCTTCCTCAGCAACCGCGAGGCGGTGCTGGAGGTGATTCAGCGCTTCACCGAGGATCTGACCGCGTTGCAGCGGGCGATCCGCTGGGGCGAGGGCGAGACTCTGCAACAGAAATTCACCGAGACCCGCGCGATCCGCCGGGCCATCATCGATGCCCGTCAGGCGTGAGGGCGGCGTGGGCCGCCAGCCGCCGGGGGGGTCCCATCCTTACGCAACGTGAAGCGCACTGGCATGACTGGCACCGATCTTAATCTCGATACCCTGACCCCGCTTGAAGCGGCGAGCGAACTGGAGCGGCTGGCCCGCGAGATCGCCCGTCATGACAACGCCTATCACGTTCTGGCGTCGCCGCTGATTGATGACGCCGCGTATGACGCCCTGGTCCGGCGCAACGCCCGGATCGAAGCCCGCTTTCCCGACCTGATCCGTCAGGACAGCCCGTCCCGCCGGGTCGGCGCGCGGGCGGCCGAGGGCTTTGGCAAGGTGGTGCACCGCACCCCGATGCTGTCGCTCGACAACGCTTTTTCCGAAGCCGATGTGACCGAATTCGCGCTGAAGGTCCGCCGCTTCCTCGGGCTGGCTCCCGAAGACGCGCTGAGCTTCGTCGCCGAGCCGAAGATCGACGGCCTGTCAATCAATCTCCGCTATGAAAACGGGCGGCTGGTTCAGGCGGCGACCCGGGGCGACGGAGCCGAGGGCGAGGACGTTACCGCCAACATCCTGACCCTGGGCGACGAAGAGCTGCCGCGCGAGTTGCCCGAAGACGCCCCCGCCTCGATTGAAATCCGGGGCGAAATCTATATGGCCAAGGCCGATTTCCTCGAGCTGAACCGCCGCCAGGACGAAGCGGGCGACAAGCCGTTCGCCAATCCGCGCAACGCCGCCGCCGGATCGCTGCGCCAGCTTGATCCCGCCGTGACGGCGGGACGGCGGCTCAGCCTGTTCGCCTATGCCGTCGGCGAGGTGTCCGAGCCGTTCGCTTCCAGCCATTGGGAAGTGCTGACCCAGTTGAAGGATTGGGGCTTCAAGGTCAATCCGCTGGTCCGCCCGTGCGGATCGGTCGCCGAATTGATGGCCTTTTTCCAGGTGCTGGCCGAACACCGCGCCAAGCTGGAGTACGAGATCGACGGCGTTGTCTATAAGGTTGACGATATCGACCTGCAACGCCGCCTAGGGATGGTCAGCCGCTCGCCGCGCTGGGCGATTGCCCACAAATTCCCCGCCGAGCAGGCGACCACCCGGCTGGAGCGGATCGAGATTCAGGTCGGTCGTACCGGGGCGCTGACTCCGGTGGCGATCCTGGCTCCGGTGACGGTCGGCGGCGTCGTCGTCTCCCGCGCCACGCTCCACAACGAAGACGAGGTCGCGCGCAAGGGCGTCCGTGTCGGTGACATGGTGATCATCCAGCGCGCCGGTGACGTGATCCCCCAAGTGGTCGGCGTGATCGAGGGATTGCGGCCCGAGGGCACCGAAGACTTCGTCTTCCCCACCGTCTGCCCGGTTTGCGGCTCTCATGCCGAGCGGCCCGAGGGCGAAGTGGTGCGCCGCTGCGTCGGCGGGCTGACCTGCGAGGCCCAGGCCAAGGAGCGTCTGCGCCACTTTGCCGCCCGCACCGCCTTTGACATCGAAGGGTTGGGCGAAAAGAACGTCGAGTTTCTGTGGGATCGCGGTCTGGTTCGCCAGCCCGCCGACATCTTCCGGCTGGAAGCGGCGGACAGCGCCTCGCTGACCCGGATCGAGAATTTCGACGGCTGGGGCAAGAAATCGGCCGACAAGCTGTTTGCCTCGATCCGTGGCCGCGCCCGGATCGGGCTGGAACGCTTTATCTTCGCGCTCGGCATCCGCCAGATCGGCGAGGCCACCGCGCGGCGTCTCGCCCGCCATTACGGCACGCTGGAGGCGTGGCGGGCGGCGATGGTCCAGGTCGGCCAAGGCGACGAGGAAGCCCGCGCCGAACTGACCTCGGTCGAGGATATCGGCCCGTCGGTGGCCAAGGATCTCGCCGATTTCTTCGCCGAGGCCCACAATCTGGCGGCACTCGACGATCTGATCGCGGCGATGGTCGCGCTGGGTGGTGGGATCGACCCCGCCCGCAAGATCGAGGCGGCAGATTCGCCGCTGTCGGGGCGGACCCTGGTGTTTACCGGCACCTTGACCCGGATGACCCGCGACGAGGCCAAGGCCCGCGCCGAAACGATGGGGGCCAAGGTGGTGGGACGGGTGACCCGCAAGACCGATTTCGTCGTTGTCGGTGCCGATGCCGGATCGAAGGCCACCGCGGCCCGCGATCTGGGGCTGGCGCTGTTGTCCGAGGATGAGTGGCTGGCTCTGTGCGGCGCAAACGGCTCCGCCCCGTCCGGCCGCCCGGACCCCGTTTCGGACGCATGAGCGGCGGTCCGCTCTCCGCTTATCGCGAGCGGGTGGCCGCGGGCGCGATCAAACCCGACATCGCCCAGGAAGTCGCGATCGAGAAGCTGCACGAGCTTCACCTCGCTCTGACCGGCTATCGCCCGGCCCTGGCCGGGACCGGCTGGCTGGCCCGGTTCGGGTTGCGGCGGGGGCGCTCGCTGCTGGGGGGCGACCGTTCCCGGCCTTATCAGGGCATCTATATCTTCGGCGAAGTCGGGCGCGGCAAGTCGATGCTGATGGACCTGTTCTTCGAGACGGCGACGATCCCCGGCAAGAAGCGGGTCCATTTCCACGAATTCATGCGTGATCTCCATGTCGAGATTCACCGCTGGCGTCAGGCGGCCAGCCGCCGCGATGCCGACCCGATCCCCAAGATGGCCCGCGCCATCGCCGCCGAGGCGTGGTTGCTGTGCCTGGATGAATTGCAGGTCACCGATATCGGCGATGCGATGATTGTCGGGCGGTTGTTCCAATGCCTGCTCGACGAGGGCGTGGTGATGGTGATCACCTCGAACCGGCCGCCGTCGGACCTCTATAAGGACGGGTTGCAGCGCGACCGCTTCCTGCCCTTCATCGCCCTGATCGAACAGCGCTTTGAAATCCTCGAACTGAAATCCGAGCGCGATTACCGGCTGGGGCGCAAGCGCGGGCTGCGGGTGTTCCACTCGCCCAACGATGAAGCCGCCGAATCCGCGCTGGAACTGGCCTTCGCCCGCCTGACCGAAGGCGTTACCGCCGTCCCCCACAGCTTTGAAGTCAACGGCCACCCGGTGCGGGTGCCGCTGGCGGCGGTCGGCGTCGCCCGCTTTTCCTTCGCCCAATTGTGCGGAACCGCCTTGGGGCCGTCGGATTATCTGGCCCTGGCCGAGCGCTATCACACCCTGATCCTGTCCGACATCCCGATCCTGTCGCCCGCCAATGCCGACAAGGCCCGGCGCTTCGTCACCCTGGTCGATGCCCTGTACGAACGCCGCGTCACCCTGATCTGCTCGGCCGCCGCGCCGCCCGAGCATCTGTACCCCGAAGGCGTCGGCGCGTTCGAATTCCAGCGCACGGTGTCTCGCCTGATCGAGATGCAAAGCGAAAGCTGGATCGCCCGTGACGACCGTGAAAACGCCGGACTCGGACCCATCCTTTAGGGTGGCGAAAACCCCTCCGGGTAGGGTATATTCGAACGAGTCCAGTCATTGCGGACAGGTTTGCTGCAAGCGCGTTGGAATGAACGATATTTCGTAGGAGTTCGCCCTTCGGCAATGTCCTTGCCCTTGGGCTGAAAACGGGGTACCAAGGCCGACCGACGGTGTTTGCGGCGGCTGTTTTGCGCCCACCCGTCAGAGCAATTTGTTACCACGTTCGAGGGAATTTCCCATCATGGCTCGCAAGAAGATCGCTCTCGTAGGGTCCGGCAATATCGGCGGCACGCTCGCCCATCTGATCGGCCTGAAGGAACTGGGCGACGTCGTCCTGTTCGACGTCGTTGAGGGCGTGCCGCAGGGCAAGGGACTGGACATCCAGGAATCGACCCCGGTCGAGGGTGTTGACGTCCGCTATACCGGCGCCAACGACTATGCCGCGATCAAGGGCGCCGACGTGGTGATCGTCACCGCCGGTGTCGCGCGCAAGCCGGGGATGAGCCGCGACGATCTGGTCGGCATCAACCTCAAGGTGATGAAGGCCGTCGGCGAAGGCATCCGCGAAAACTGCCCCGACGCGTTCGTCATCTGCATCACCAATCCGCTCGACGTGATGGTGTGGGCGTTGCAGCACTTCTCGGGCGTGCCCGCCAACCGTATCGTCGGCATGGCCGGCGTGCTGGATTCGGCCCGCTTCCGTACCTTCCTCGCCGAAGAGTTCAACGTCTCGGTCGAAGACGTCACCGCCTTCGTGCTGGGTGGCCATGGCGACACGATGGTGCCGCTGGTGCGTTACTCCACCGTTGCTGGCATCCCGCTGCCCGACCTCGTCAAGATGGGCTGGACCACCCAGGAGCGTCTCGACGCGATCGTTCAGCGCACCCGTGATGGCGGTGCCGAGATCGTCAATCTGCTGAAGACCGGCTCGGCCTTCTATGCCCCGGCCGCGTCGGCGGTGGCGATGGCCGAATCCTATCTGAAGGACAAGAAGCGGGTGATGCCCGTCGCGACTCTGGTCAAGGCCGGCACCTACGGTCAGCCCGACGACGTGTTCGTCGGCGTTCCGGTGGTGCTGGGCGAAGGTGGCGTCGAGCGGGTGGTCGAGATCAGCCTTGATGCCGCCGAACAGGCCGCTTTCAATAAGTCCGCCGACGCCGTGCGGGGACTGGTCACGGTCGCCAAAGGCCTGATCGGCTAAAAAAACACAGGGAGCAAACACGAATGAATATCCACGAGTACCAAGCCAAGCAATTGCTGGCCCGGTACGGCGTTGCCGTGCTGAAGGGGGGGTGGCTTACACCCCCGCCGAGGCCGGTCAGGTCGCCGAATCCTTGGGCGGCCCGGTCTGGGTCGTCAAGGCGCAGATCCATGCCGGTGGCCGCGGTAAGGGCCACTTCCTGGGCGACAGCTCGGGCAAGGGCGGCGTCCGTGTCGTCAAGTCGATCAAGGACGTCGAAGACACCGTCAGCCAGATCATGGGCAAGGTGCTCGTCACCGCCCAGACCGGCCCGGCCGGTCGCGAGGTCAAGCGCGTCTATGTCGAGCAGGGTTGCGACATCAAGCGCGAACTGTATCTCGGCATGCTGATCGACCGCGCCACCTCGCGCATCACCATCATGGCCTCGACCGAAGGCGGGATGGAGATCGAAGAGGTCGCCGCTCATCATCCGGAAAAGATCACCAAGGTCGCGATCGACCCGGTCCAGGGCTTCCAGGCCTATCACGGCCGTCAGATCGCTTTCAGCCTGGGTCTTGAAGGCAAGCAGGTCAATTCGGCGGTCAAGTTCATCGGCGCCCTGTACAAGGCGTTCGTCGATCTCGACATGTCGATCGCCGAGATCAACCCGCTGGTCGTCTCGGGCGACGGCGATGTGATCGCGCTCGATGCCAAGATCAATTTCGACGACAACGCCCTGTTCCGTCACAAGGACGTCGAGGAACTGCGCGACGAGGCCGAGGAAGATCCGGCCGAACTCGAAGCGGCCCGTCATTCGCTCAACTACATCAAGCTTGATGGCTCGATTGGCTGCATGGTCAATGGTGCCGGTCTGGCGATGGCGACGATGGACATCATCAAGTTGTATGGCGGTTCGCCCGCTAACTTCCTTGATGTCGGCGGCGGGGCGACCAAGGAGCGCGTCACCACCGCGTTCAAGCTGATCCTGTCCGATCCCAACGTCGAAGGCATCCTGGTCAACATCTTCGGCGGCATCATGCGCTGCGACGTCATCGCCGAGGGCGTCATCGCCGCCGCGCGCGAAGTCAGCCTGAATGTCCCGCTGGTGGTCCGTCTCGAAGGCACCAACGTCGAACTGGGCAAGAAGATCATGGCCCAGAGCGGCCTGCCCATCATCGCCGCCGACAATCTGGCGGATGCCGCCGAAAAGGTGGTTAAGGCCGTGAAGGAGGCTGCGTAATCATGGCCGTTCTCGTTAATTCCGAGACCAAGGTGATCTGCCAGGGCTTTACCGGCGCTCAGGGCACCTTCCATTCCGAGCAGGCGATCGCCTACGGCACCAAGATGGTCGGCGGCGTCACCCCGGGTAAGGGCGGCACCTCGCACCTCGACCTGCCGGTGTTCAACACCGTCGCCGAGGCCAAGGCCCGCACCGGCTGCAACGCGACCGTGATCTATGTCCCGCCGCCGTTCGCCGCCGACGCCATCCTTGAGGCGATCGACGCCGAGATCGAACTGGCCGTTTGCATCACCGAAGGCATTCCGGTCGCCGACATGCTGGCGGTCAAGCGCGCCCTGGTCGGCTCGAAGACCCGATTGATCGGGCCGAACTGCCCCGGCGTCATCACCCCTGGCGAGTGCAAGATCGGCATCATGCCCGGTCACATCCACCGCCGCGGCAAGGTCGGCATCGTGTCGCGCTCGGGCACCCTGACCTATGAAGCGGTGGCGCAGACCACCGCCGCCGGTCTGGGTCAGACCACCTGCATCGGTATCGGTGGCGATCCGATTAACGGCACCAACTTCGTCGACAGCCTGGAAATGTTCCTGGACGATCCCGAGACCGAAGCGATCATCATGATCGGCGAAATCGGCGGCGACGCCGAGGTCAAGGGGGCCGAGCTGCTGCGCGACTCGAAGATCAAGAAGCCGACCGTCGGGTTCATCGCCGGTCGTACCGCGCCTCCGGGCCGTCGCATGGGCCATGCCGGTGCGGTGATTTCGGGTGGCAACGACACCGCCGACTTCAAGATCGAGGCCATGCGGTCGGCCGGAATCGCCGTTGCCGAATCTCCGGCGGCGCTGGGTTCGACGATGCTGGCCCTGCTGAAGGGCTGATCCCGTTTCCCCGGTCCGACGACGTCGGAATGTCGGACCGGGGGTCCATCGGCGATGCCGGTGGTTCGAGACGCAGGCCAGGGCGGCGTCCCGGCGGCGCCGCTCCGCCCAACCGTGAAAGGGGCGCGGGCGATCCCCGCGTTGATTCCCAGGATGTCCAGATCCTCCGAGGAAATGTCCTTTCTGAGCGGCGGTAACGCCGTTTTCATCGCCGAACTCTATGGCCGTTATCTTGACGATCCGGCCTCGGTTGACCCGTCCTGGGTCAGATTCTTCCACGAATTACATGACGATCCCGGCGCGCTGGCTGGCGATTTCAAGGGACAGGGCGCGCTGAAGCGCGACCTCAAGGTGATCGGTGCCGCCGATCCCGACGCCCCCCCGCCCGCCAAGAAGGATGCCAAGGCCGCGTCCGCCGCTGTGGCTGCGTCTTCTGATCCGGCGGCGATCCGTCAGGCTCAGCTTGATTCGATCCGCGCTTTGATGCTGATCCGCTCGTATCGTGTTCGCGGCCATCTCCAGGCCGAGCTGGACCCGCTGGGGCTGTCGACTCCGGAACAGCATCCCGAGCTTGATTACCGCACCTATGGCTTTACCGATGCCGATCTCGACCGCGAGATCTTCATCGACAACGTGCTGGGGCTGGAAACCGCCACCCTGCGCAAGATCATGCAGGTTCTGCGCGACACGTATTGTGCGCGCATCG